>PWSR01000128.1 GCA_003563985.1 Clostridia bacterium
CCGGGGCCCTACCGCCTCCCGCCGACGAATTGGATGCCGGACTGGTCGAGGCCAATACCCAGTTCGCCCTACATCTTCTGCGCGAACTCTATCGCCTGGACCCCGATTCCGACCTATTCTTCTCCCCGGCCAGCGTCTCCGTGGCCCTGGCCATGACGTACAACGGAGCCGACGGGGAGACCTTCGACGCGATGGCCCAAACCCTCGGCCTGGGCCAGATGAGCCTCGATCGAGTAAACCGTGCCTACGCGGATCTACTGACCATACTTCGCAATCCGGACCCCGAACTCGAGTTGGATGTAGCCAATTCCATCTGGGCGCGCCAGGGGCTCGCCTTCCACCAGGAATTCCTGGATACCAACCGGGAATACTACGGGGCCACGACGCGCGAGCTCGATTTCAACGATCCGGAAGCCTCCACGATCATCAACGACTGGGTCAAGGAGGCCACTCGAACCAGAATTGAGAAGATCGTTCCCGACGACATTCGGCCGGATACCATCATGTTCCTCATCAACGCCATCTATTTCAAAGGGGAATGGACCGACGCCTTCGACCCCGAGGACACCCACGCGGATACCTTCCGGCGGGATGACGGAAACACCGCAACCGCATCCTTCATGCATCGGAGCGGAGAATACCGTTACTACGAGGGCGAGGGTTTCCGGGGCATTGCCCTCCCCTACGGGGAAGAACGGCTGAGCATGCACGTACTGTTGCCCGATGAAGGAGACGATCTCGATACGCTAATCCACCGTATCGATCCCTCGACCTGGAGCATGATCATGGATGGTCTCCAGCCGCGCGAGGTGGATCTCTACCTACCCCGATTCACCATCGAATACGAGGAGACCCTCAACGAGGTCTTGAAGGCCATGGGCATGGAGATCGCCTTCGACAGAACCGAAGCGGATTTCTCGAGGATGTATCCCATAACTCCGGGCCAGAATGTCTACATCGGGGAGGTCAAGCACAAAGCCTTCGTGGATGTCGCCGAAGAGGGCACCGAAGCCGCGGCGGCCACCTCGGTGGAAATGCGGTTGGAATCCGCCATGGAAACGACGGTTTTCCGGGCCGATCGACCATTCCTGTTCGCAATTGCAGATGATGTGACGGGGACGATCCTCTTCCTGGGAGCGTACGGCGGCGCGGAACTCTGATCCCATCGGTACCGACGCGAGAGGGATGACCCGGGACGTCATCCCTCCCGGGCATCCCACTCGAACCCTAGGAGAGACCCATCCGTTCCAGTTTCTCCAACTCGTCCCGATCCCCCACTACCACGAGAACGGATCCGGGTTCCAGGACCGAGTTACCCGCCGGGGACAACATGACCGAATCGCCCGTTCGGATCAGCATGACCCGTACGTCGATATCCATCTCGGCAAAATCACTCAGATGACGACCGGACAACGAGGAACCGGGGTTGACCACCACCTGGCTGATCGTCTCCTCCGGGGCCGTCTCCGACATGACATCGGACATCAGCTGGTAGATGGAGGGATTATAGGCACTCTTGGCCAGTATATCCGCCCCCATGATCTGCGGGGAGACCACTCGCGAAGCCCCGGCCAGGTACAACCTCCGGCTGGCTTCCCGATCGGACGCAGTGGAAATCACATCGATCTCCGGCGCTACCTCCCGCGCCTCCAGGACCAAATACACGTTCAAGGTATCCTCCGAGAAAGTGGCCAGGAGCGCCCGGGCCCGGTGAATGCCCGCCCGATCCAGCACCTCTTCTCGAAGGGCGTCGCCGACGACGAAGGGAATGCCATCGAGTTCGCCCAATCGTTCGCGGTCCTTGTCCACCACCACGATGGAACATCCCAGCTTGCGCAGGTTCGCAGTGACCTCCCGGCCCAGGCGGCCGTAACCGCAAACGATGAAATGATCTTTCAGCCCAGCGATTTTTCTTTCCAAGCGACCCACCCCACCTCGCAGTATCAGATCATCCAGGCGCTCCGTGGCCAACGATACACCCAGTCCGAAAACCAACAGGAGTCCCACCGGCACCACGAGAAGGGTCAGGGAACGCCCCGCAGCTGTAACGGGATGGATGTCCCCGTAGCCCACGGTGGTAACGGAGATGACGAGCATGTAAAAAGCCTCGAACGCGGTGAGATCTTCGAAATGCATGTAGCCCGAGGTCCCGATCGACACCAGCAGGCCGATGGCGATCAAGAGGATCACCCGGTTCGAAAACCAACTCGGCTGCACGGCACCTACCCCCTCTCACCTAGTCCATGGGTTCATCCCGGGGAAACGATCGACCCGACGGTTTCGACGGGTTCCGTAGCGACACGATCGGCCTATTCCTTCTTCGCCTGTTGGTCGGCGGTCCCCTGCAGACCGGCAAGACGATACTGCACGCGCGTTCCATGGGGAGGCGAGGGAAAAAGCCACGGGGGAATCGCAACCAGCTTCGCCGTCTCCCACCGCGCTCGAAGGGAACCGCTGCGCCATCGTTCCGCATTCCACGATAACACTTCGCGACCAAGGTGACGGGGAGGATTTGTCTCCCGCACGAGCAAGATCACTCTACGGCTCGCGGTGGGATATCAACCGCCGCCCGCCGTGGCTTCCCTACAGTACACAGTTCCCCTCGGCATCCCGATACCGTCCGCCGAGGGAAATCATTCCAGCGGAGGTGGTTCGAATGCCGTATGCACGCAGGCGCGAGGAACTGATCTGGGCCATGGAGCAATCCGGATGGGCGGCCATCGTTTTCGGCACGGGGGCGAATCTGCAATACTTCTCCGGGACGACCACACCGTGGACCCGGGAAGGGGAACCGGAGGAACCGCGGGAGGTCCTCGTGATTACCCGCGCGGGTGACGCCATGATGATCACCACCGGGGACACCGGCCAACTCGAAGGCAAAGACATATCCCTGGCAGTGGCAACTACCGAGTCCGACGTCGTGAAGTGGCTTTCCTGCGCGTTGTCGGGCTTGCCCGGGGGCCCGATCGGGGTAGGCAAATCGGGACGCCGCTACCTCGAGGACCTGGTCGACCGGGCCGCCCCCGGGTCCTCGATCGCCGATGCCGAGCGTCCCGGCGCCGCGCTCCGCGTCCTCAAGGAACCCGGAGAGATCGATATCCTGCGACGGAGCGCGCGGTTGGCCGATGAAACCATGGCTGCCGTCGTCCAGCGGATCCAACCCGGCCTCACGCAGGCCGACCTGGAAGCCTTCATCCAGCGGACCGGGATCGCCCTCGGCGCCCAGTCCGTTTCCTTCCCTCCGACGGCGGGATTCGTCCGAACCGGCCACCCCGCCCCCGGCGGGGTCTTCAATGTTCCCGCGGACGAGGGTCTTAGCCCGGGAAGTTCCATCGCCTTCGATTTCGGCTTCGTTCTCGACGGATACTGTTCCGATTTCGGCCGTTCCCTCTACTGCGGTCCGGCGCCCAAAGCCATCGGCTCCGCCTACCGCGCCCTGGGAAGAGCCCAGGAGTACCTCATCGAGAACATCCGCCCAGGCGTGACGCATCTGAGTGACCTGTTCGGAATGGTGGAATCCCACCTCGACGATGTCGGGTTCGGACATCGGCTCCGGGCCCGACTGCCGGACGGAACGCTGGGCCATCAAATCGGTGTCGACCTGCACGAGGACCCCTGGCTCCGCCCCGAGTCCACTGTACCCGTCCAACCGGGTATGGTCATGGCCATCGAGCCCAAGCTGTGGTCCCCGGGCGAGTACTACCTGCGAATCGAAGACATGGTCCTGGTCACCGAAAACGGGGCCGAGTCGCTCACCACCTTCGATCGAAAACTCTTTGAGATCCCACTGTGAATCCGGGAGAATGGAAGTGGAGGGAGGTACCGGAGATGAACGATGGGAAGAGAGCCCTGGTCGTCATCGACATGCTCAATGACTTCCTGGACCCCGAGGGCACATTATCCCTGGGTGAGGCGGGGCGCGCCATCATCCCCCGGGTCTCGGAACTGGTGGAAGAAGCCCGTTCTCGCGGCGACCTGATCGTGTTCGTTCGGGATCGCCACCTGCCGGAAGATCCCGAGTTTGCGATGTTCCCACCCCACTGCGTAAGCGGGTCCGAAGGCGCCGAGATCATAACGGAACTGCAGCCCGCGGGGGGAGAAGCCGTGGTGGACAAACGCCGCTACAGCGCATTCTACGCCACGGAACTCGATCTCCTACTGCGAGAGAACAAGATCTGGGACATCGAACTATGCGGCGTATGCACGAACATCTGCGTGCTGTACACGGCCGCATCGGCCAGGAACCGAGCATACCGGGTTTACGTGCACCGTGACGCAGTCGCGGGCACCGCGCCCGGTGCCCACGAGTGGGCACTGTCTGAAATGGAGAACACCCTCGGATGCGAGATCATCTAGCCGCGATACCGGGATCGGGCTGGAACCCGTCATTGGGAGCGCAGGGCGACGAAAGCGCCCAGGATGCCGGCGACCAGCCCGATGCCCGCGGATAGGTAGGCGAGGATGGAGGCCAACTGTCCCCACGCCAGTAGGGGCATGAAGGGCATGTATCCCCCGAGGAGGCGATACAGGGCCGGACCACCGGGGAGCAGGACTGCCAGGCAAACCACTGCCCCCAGGCCACCCAGCATTCCTCCCTCAAGGAGGAAGGGGAGGGAGACGAACCACTCCGAGGCCCCGAGCAACCGCAGCGTCTCGATCTCTTCCCTACGAGCCGAGATGCCCAGGCGGACGATATGGGAAACGAGGATCAGCGTGACGAAGGCGACGCCCACGCTGGCTGCCAGGCCGATCCAGCGGGCCGCGCGCGCCAATGCCGCCAGGGGCGCCAATATCTCTTCGTTGTCCCGAACCAGGTCGACGCCGGGCAAGCCCCGGGCAAACCCCGCAACGGCCTGCGCTTCCTCCGGATCCACGCCGACCTCCAGGGAGGGGCTGAAGGGGTTGAACCCCTCCAGGATCTCGAGAATATCGAAATCCGGGCCGAGCAGGGCCTGGACACGATCCACCGTTTCCTCGGGCGTGACCGTTCGAACCCGGGTGGCCCCCCCCTCGGCGATGAGCCGTTCTCCCAGGGCCTCGGCGCCGGACACATCCATGTCCTCGGCCAGGTAGACGACGATTTCCGCTTCGGCGCGGGTGACCTCCAGGGCGTGCTCCAGATTCGCCCATCCCCCGATGACCAATCCCAGGCTCAGGATCGCCAGGGCGATGGACAGAACGGATACCGCGTTGGCTGCGGGATGAATCCGTAGCGACTTCAGCGCCTCTTTGAAGAAGAAGGGCAATTCACGCATCCTCGCCACCTCGCCCTCCCGTTGCCGGCGTGTCGGCCACGATGCTGCCGCGGGAAATGGTGATCGTGCGATGATTGTTCCGGGCCAGGACATCGGCGGCGTGCGTCGCCACCAATACCGTGGCACCCCGGGCATTCGCCTCGTGCAACAGGTCCATCACGCGTCGCGACAAGTCTTCGTCCAGGTTCCCCGTGGGCTCGTCCGCCAATACGATGCTCGGCCCCCGACACAGCGCCCTGGCCGCCGCCACCCGCTGGCGCTCACCCCAGGATAGTGACTCCACGGGCGTGGCCAGGCGGTGGGTTAGGTCGAGACGTTCGAGGAATTCTTCGGCGCGGTTACGCATCTCGTTGCCCGTGATGCCCAGCACGCGCATGCCCATCTCCACGTTCTCTCGGGCGGTGCGCCCCTTGATGAGGCGGAAATCCTGGAAGATCACGCCCATCCTTCGCCGCAACTGCCAAAGGGCGCGATGGTCATCCCCTCCCATGTCGACACCACTTACCCCCAGGGATCCCTCCGTCGGAGATTCCATGCCGACCAGGAGTCGGAATAGCGTGGTCTTCCCGGCCCCGCTCCGGCCGCGTATGAAAAGCATTTCACCGTCGGCCACCCGCAGGTCCAGGCCCCGGAGTGCCTGGGTGCCATCGGGATAGACCTTTTTCAACCCCCGCGCCTCTATCAATCCACCGCTCCCTCCAATATGCCGTCCTCTCCCTAGGAGAAGAACGATAGTACCAATTCCAATTCGCCCGCACCCACCGTTAATCCCTGGGGTCGCATCCCGCCCAGCGCCGGCCCGAGATCCAATTCCAGGCGGGCGATGGCATCGAGGATGGAGCGATCTTCGACGGGCATACCGGCGAACTCCACCGAGGACACCCGGTAGGTCACCACGCCGAATCGATCGATCTCCAGGTCTCCCCGGATCGACAGGCGGTGGCGAGAATCAATCAACCGCGCTTCCCCCGGGACGAAGCGAAACTCCGTATCCTCGAGTCCGGGCTCCTCTGCGAGCAGGGCCGTCAGGCTCGCCTCGGGCACCGTGGCCCGTACCGAGAACAGGGATGTCTCCACTGTCACGTTCTCGGGCACCACACCCCGCTCGGCGATCCGGGCAAAACGCTCCGACAACGCCCGAAGATAGGGCTCGGCGTCTTCTTCCCACATCGCCATCAAGAGGGTGAGTTCGGCCTCCAGATCGGGCCACTCGTCCCCGAAGGACTCCACCATCCGTTCCCGACTTTCGCCCAGCTCTTCTGCCGCCACGGCGACTTCGTCCCGTCGGGCCCGGACATCTTCGAGCTCCGCCCGCAGCTCCGCGATCTCCCCGCGCAGGTGATCCAGAGCGCGTTTTTCTCCCCGCACCTCGTCGAGGGAGGCGAGGGCACCCCGCGCCGCCGCCCGGGCAACCTCAGCCTTTCGAAGGATCTCCCGCAGGGAGGCCGAGCCGAGGAGGACCTCCAGGTAAGACGTCGTTCCCATACGATGGATCCACCGCAACGCGATGGCCGTCTTGGAACGGACCTCGAGATATGTTTCTTCCGCAGCCCGCACCCGGTCCTCCAGTTGACGAATCTCCTCCTCGAGGCCGGTTACCTGGTCATCCAGTTCCTCGAGGATTTCACGGGTGCGCTCCGCCGCAAGCATGAGGGAAAAGTGATCCGCCACCATGCGCCTCTCGCCCTCGGTCAAATCCTCGGGAACCACGGCGCGCGATATCGGCGCCCAAATTCCCAGGGCGAATGCGAACAGGATGAGCAAGACCAGGTACCGATGGGCGAGTCGGAAACGGAGCACGCGGGACCCCCTCGTCCGTGTAGCGGTCCCCTGCCGCAATGGAGCGGCGTGGACCTTCCCAAATTCTAGCACGCACCCTGCCGGGTCATCAATCGAATGCGGCGATATATCCCGGGTTCAATGCGAAAATCGAAAGAACCCCGGAGCGATCCGCGAAAAGAGCTTCCCGCGCCGCTCCGGGAGGATTGGACTGATTCAACCGTTATCCGCCGCGATGGCCGGTCGGCGCGCCACCCGCTGCTTCGCCTGGTAGACCAGCCCCTGGATCAACTCCTCGCGGCTGGGGTTGTCCTTGCCATCGTAATAGGTGGCGACGATGGGGATGTCCAGGTCGCGCCGGAGGGCGGACAGTTGCGCCTCCACGACCGTCCCCGGCATGCAGGTGAAGGGGGCCACGAGGATCGCCCCGTCGACGGTTCCCCGTCCCGCCAAAGCCACGGTGCGTCCGACGGTCATCGGGGGCTCTCCCCCGTAGTGTCCCGAGATGTACTTGCGCGAAGCCTGGCGCAGTTCCGCTGGAACCGGTTCGTGGGGATCCGCCAGGTACCCCGCCGCCGCCGACTCCAAGCGGGACTCGTCCCGGTGCGCAACCCAGTTGAGACCGGCAAAGCCCAGCTGGTTGGCCAGGGCCCCGACCCGTCCGCTCCCCCGGAACAGGGTGCGATTCTCCTCTTCGTTGATATACCCCGTGTACATGAAGACTTCACTGGCCGGGGAGAGGGTCACCTCACCACCCGCCGCCTCGATCTTGCGGATGACATCCTGGTTGGAGCGATCATCCAGTCGGACGTAGAACTCGCCGGCCACGACGATCAGGGGGCGGATCTCCGGGGAGCGGGGAATCTCGCCGAAGGCTTCGGCGGCCCCGATGATGAGGTCCTCGAAAACCCGGAGGTGCCGTCCCGAAGTGACATCCAGCAAGTTGAACCGGGTGGATCGGAGTATCTCTACCAACCGCTCCACGTACTCCTCGAAAACGGCATCGCTGCGTCCGGCCTCCAGCTCGTAGGGCCGGGTGGCGTGAAGCAGTTTATACAGGATGTCCAAGGTCAGCGTTCCATCGAACATCCCGATGGCGAAACCCACGCCGAATTCCTTGATGAGGTCGAAAACCCGCGCGGCAAAGATCTTCCGATGGCCAAAGCCCGCCTTGTTGAGGATCAAACTCTGGGCGGAGGCATACAACCCGTAGCGACAAGGGCCGCAGGCCCATCCCTGGAAGAAGACGGCGTCCTCCAGGTCGTCGTCGGTATTCACAGCGTACTCGAGGAAATCCTGCACATTCTGTATGAGCGGCAAACATTCGTCCCCGTTGACGTATCTGCGCGCCAGGGTGAGATCCGAATCCTGGCTCCTCGGGAGGACCTCCGCCCGCACCCCGTAGTTCTCGAAGACGGATGCGAATACGCGCCCGTGGTGGGAGGGTTCGGGAATCAAGACCCTCTTCCCGCGCAAGTCCTCGTACGGGAGGGTTCCCGCGGGAACGGGAACCGACGGCAATTGCGTTTTCCGGGCCAGGCAGGTATTGCGAAAGGCCTCCAGCCGGGTAATCATCCCGGCGGGCGCCGTGTGCTCATCCATGGTCAATCGGAGAGTATTGGAGACGCCGCGGAGGAAGTGCCGGAGCATGGCGTTGGGCCCGCACTTGAATGGGTCCTGCAGGACCGTGAAGAGGGGTGGAAATCCGTGCTCGGAGGACCGCCCATTGATGTACTGCGCAGCGTGCGCCGCCGCCAACATCTTCTGCAACTGGGCGGGATAGAGGTTGTCCACGTCCCCCGCCAGGCGATCGAAATCCCGCTGGAAATCTTCGCGGCTTCCCATAAGCTGCGAATCGATACGACCGGCGTACCAACCGCGCACGTACGCCAGGAGGAAGTCCTGCGGTATCGAATCGATCCCGCGTTGGCGACCGTACTCCAGGGAACCCTTGGAGACCTCGTGATCGTAGACGGTATAGGAGCGCCCCAGGAAGATCCCGGCGATGGTATCCTCCTTGGATCGCTCCGCCACGCCCTCGATGACGTCGACGCTGGCCTGTTCCATCTCCAGGTCAAACTGGTCCCGGGCGGCGTAGGCCGCCCCCACGGCCCGCTTCAACCTCCGCTCGGAGTAGTCCTCGCCCAGGATGCGTTGGGCCACGGGGCGCAGCTGGTTGGTGATCATGCGCGCACCCTGCCGGTAATTGAGTTGGGCGTACACGACGCGTTCCGCCGGGAGATCCAGGGAACTCGTCACCGTCCCCCAGATGGTCTGTAGGAGGGGACATACGAAACCCCGGGGCCAGGATTCGCCCCAGGAAAGGGGCTCCATGTCCACTACATCCGGCAAGAAAATCAGATCGGGATCCTTCTCGACGAGATCGGCATAATGTCCGACCAGGACCTCCAGGGGGTAGCACATCTCGGCATCGAGCCTTCGCTTCCCCTCTTCCAGGGTCTCATCGGTCGTCGCATCGGAGAGGACGACGCGGGTGCCCAGGTCGCGGAAGAAGGATGCCCAGAAGGGATACAGGTCGAAAAAGAGTCCACCGCGGGCGATCCCGACCGTCGTCCCCTCTTCGAGGGGCTCCCCGGCCGCCTCGAAGAAGATCTCGTCGCGGAGAGCCGTATGGTCCGGGAGGTGCGCGTACTGGGAAGCGCGCTTTTTCTCCAGTTCCGAAAAACGACCGCAGCGATCGCCGTACAGGAACGTACTCCCGTCGGAGAAGGTGATCACGTCCAGGGTACAATTGTGTTCGTGCTCGCACTCCGCCCGACACTTGTGCTTCGATTGCTCAAATTCGTTCAGCTGATCCAGGTCCCGGAAGGAGTAGTCCCCGGGGATCCCCAGGAGGTGCAATTGCCGGGCCATCAGGGCGCTTCCCAGGGCGCCGGTCAGTTCGGGAGAGGACGGTACGGAGATGTCCCCGTCGACCTCGGCGGCAAAGGCGGCCGCCAGGGCGTGGTTCTTCGCCGTGGCGCCCGTGAAGACCACGGTGCCCTCCATGGGCCTGTGTTCGGCAGTCTTGCTGATATAGTTGCGCGCCGAGGAGTAGGCGAGGCTAGCGATCTGGGATGCGAAGGGAAGACCCTGCGAAGCCGCCGAGGCCAGCGCCGACTGCGACAGCAGCGTGCAGGTGTCCCCCAGGTCGATGGCGTACTCCGCCTCGAAGGCGCGCCGCGAGAACTCGTCTTTGATCTGGACTCCGAGGAGGTTGGCCAGGTTCTCCAGGAAGGTCCCGGTTCCGGCGGCGCAAACCGGGTTCATGTTGTAATCGTACAGGGATCCATCGCGCAGCTGCAGGAACTTGGAATCCTCGCCCCCGATTTCGATCACCGACAGGGTTCCCTCGGAACCGTACAGGTACTTGATCCCCTCGGCCTGGCAGGTGATCTCGTCCACCGCGTACTCGGCGTTGAGGATCTTCTGGGAAAGGAACCGGCCGGAGCCGGTGGTGCAGGCCTTGATCCGGGCGCCCTCCAGGATGTCACCGTACTCGTCCCGGACACGTTTCATCAGCTCCAGCACCTGGAGGGCCGGACGCCCGGCGGTCGGCAGGTACACCCCACCGATGGTTCGCCCCTCGCGATCCAGGAGTACGCATTTCGTCGAAACGGATCCACAGTCGACGCCGACGAAGACCAGGGAGGTATCCAGATCCTCGGCGCGGGCCATGTCCGGTTGGTAGTCTACCCGATGGGGATCCAGGGGCGGCAGGGGTGTGCGCGGAACGTATTCGCGCCCCAGGATCTCCTCGAAGTTGAGTGCCTCGATGGCGATGGACTCGCCTCCCATGGCAGCCCCCAGGGCCAGGAGGTGCTCGTGGTTCTGGGGTACCTCGATATCCATGGCGTCAGAATAGTCCCGCAGGTACTTGAGGACAGCTCGGTTATTGGCGACCCCACCCACGACCAGTACGCGGCCGCGTTCCAACATCCGATTCAACGTTACGGTTACCACGACCATTTCCGCCAGGGTTCGCGCCAACCCCGCCGAGACGGCGGCCTGGGTGGCTCCCTCGTTGATGGCATGGGTCATGTCGGACTTGGCAAACACAGCGCAACGCCCGGAAATCCGGATCGGGGAATCCGCCTCGAGGGCCAACTCCGCGAGTTCTTCATCGTCGTAGCCGAGGCGCGTCGCCTGCTGATACCAAAAAGCCCCGCTCCCGGCGGCACACTGCCCATTGCGGTTGAAAAACTCGATGTGCCCGTCCGCAGCCAGTTCGACATAATATATGTTCTCGTGTCCCAGGGACAGGACCGCATCTCCCCGGATGCCCTCGGCCGATAAACCCTCGGCCATGGCCTCGATCTCCAGGATCGGATCGAGCCCGAATTCCACGGTCAAGAGGTGAGCATTCGCCCCGGTGATCCCCAGTTCGATTCCTTCGGAACCATCCTCGCCCTCCAACAGCTCGCGGAGGCACTCTCGGGCCACCTCCACGGGTCGTCCCGCCGTGGGAAGCATCACCCGCTTCGTTTGATCCCCGTCGACCAGAACACCTTTTATCGCAAAGGTCCCCATGTCGAGTCCCACCGCGGGGACCGTCGTACGGAGTTTCCTCGTCTCTGCAGATGTCACACTATCACCCTACCTGTTCTCTTATCGCCGACCATGTACCAGTATACCCTTCTCTGACTCCCTATTACCTATAACCCGATTCGGTAAACGGTTCAAGGTCAAGGGAGTCCTGCGTGAGGTTCTGGCGGGACGATGGTGGCGGAACCGGGTACGTGACACGAGGGAAAAGGGAGCCCCCGCGGACCCGGGGCTCGAAGACTTGGGACGTCGGGCGGGGAGCCCGATGTAGGTCCGCCACATCGAACTCCCCCGGCCATTCCGTTGCCACCCTCGGCCCATCTACTCCATGAGCCGCGGGGAGGGCGCTTTCACCACGAAGAACTCCAGGATCTCCCCGGAAGTATTCCGTATGTGCATCCGGGTTCCATAATCCACCGCCACGACGGTTCCGCCCGCGTGCTTCTCTTCTTGTCCGGTCAACCGAAGCGTCATCTCTCCGCGCAATATGATCAGATAGACGTTGGAATTCGCCTCGTGCTCGGGGACTTCATCGCCCCCGGGCAGGGTGATGTGATTGATGGCGACCACGTCGTGGTCGATGAGTTTCTCTATGAGCTTTCCCTCGGGTCTTTCGAATGGATACGTAACACGTGCCACGTTTACACTCTCCTCTCGATCTATCCCTTCGGCGCCATGCTTCTCCGTTTATCATCCGATTCGGAGCATATGCCGAACCTTCTCTTTCGTCTCTTCATCTGCCAGGTTGCACTCGTCGATATCGGCGTCACCTCGGTGCAACGCCCGGGCAAATTCGCTACAACTCGCATACCCGCATGCGCCGCAATTGACTCCCGTCAAGACCTCGCGCAGGTATCCATGGGTGTCGACGGGGGACTCGTCGACGGGACCGACGGCCATGACCCCCTCGCGAGAGGTTCGCGCCCCCACCATGGCCCCGATGGCCAGGATCGCGGGTACCGTAAAGAGGAATCGTACCGCGGTGAAATGGATCCCGAGAAACCGGGATTCCACGATCAGCATGGGGAGTTTAACCACGGCCCAGGCGCTGATCATGATCACCACATTCGCCAGGCTCGCCCCCTTGTGCAGCAGGGAGTGGGTAAAGGGGAAAGCGGCGTAGATCGGTCCCGCGGAAACCGACCCGATCAGCACCGATATGAGCTTGCCCCGAAGACCCGAAGAGCCCCCGAAGTTATCGATGATGACCCGAGGGGGCACCCAGACGGTGATCAAGCCCGTCAGCACGAAGACCGCCGGGAGGATTTCGAGCATCTCCCGGACGTACATCCAGGTGTTCTCCAGGGCATCCCAAAAGAGCGGGGGCGCCAAGGCAAAGACCAGGGCATACGCCAACAGTGTGAATACCATCAGGCGGTTTTTCCCGAGGAGTTCTTTCAAAGTAACGTCACCATCCCCAGGGCAATGAGTAACGCAGCGAGGAAACTGGCGCCATTCCTCAGAAGCGCAAAGCGTTTCCCGAAGTAGCGGATTTCAATGGGCAACGTGGCGAAGCCGACCATGGTCAACGTGGTGATAAAGGCGGCGACGGACACGACGTGGGCCCCGCGCTCGATGAGCGAAGCGGCCAGGGGAAATGCCACGAAGGCGGGCAGAATCGTGACGGTCCCGATGGCGGCGCCAAACAGGGTACTCAACGCCACGCTGGGACCGCCCAGGAGCGATCGGATGTAACCCTCGGGTATGATGGCCAACACCAGACCCACCAGGGCGAGAATGGCACCGATTTGAACCGCGATCCCCAGGAACTGCGCCTTGGCCAAGCGAAGGCTCTCCTTCGTCCTCTCGCGATCAAAGCGCCACGAGACCAGGAGCAGTATTACCGCCCCGGCGATCAATATCACGGCTGTCATCGATCCATCTCCTCCCATCGTTGAAGCGGGTCGGCCCCCGGGGTCCGCGTGCTGTTGGCACGAGATCGACGGGAGTGAATGAAAAGATCCACGAGACACTCAATCGCATCCTCGGGCCGGGGTCGCTCTTCCTCGGGGAATATGGTCATCTCGAGGGTGAAGGCCTGCAGCGCACCGAACAAAGCCGTCCCCCGCAAGCGACCGGATGGCGACTCGATGTCCTCCCCCAGGATTTGCGCGATTACCCGGGGTATTTCCCGGAAATAGTCCATCAAGGGCTGCAACTCTTCGCGCTCTGAAAACCGGAACTCCCGCAATACGGTCCGCACCGTGAGGGGATCCTCCCCGACCTGAGCGAAGTGCATGCGCAGGAATTCGCGCAGTTTCGTTTCAGCAGTTGCGTCCGTCTCGCGCACTCTCTGCAGGAATGCCAACCGGCGACTGCGTTCCTCTGTGACGATATGCGCCAGGATTTCTTCTTTCGTGTGGAAATAATTGTAAAGCGTACCCACTGCCACTCCGGCCCTTTCGGCAATCATGCGGGTGGTCGCTTCGTGAAAACCCCGCTCTGCGATCACCTCGACGGCCGCGCGGCGAATGATCTCTTTCTTCTCCTCCATGACCCACCTCCTGAATGAGCGCTCACTCACATCCTACTCGCCGGGATCTATTTCGTCAACCAGGAGCCGACAACCAAAAGACCCACGGCGGAGATCTCGGTCCCGCTGCTCCAGACCCCTCCTTGGGACTCGTAGGCATTGTCCAGGTTGAGAGTCGCGGAGATGGGCGGAAATCCCGGGCTGTGGTGTGTTGACACCGTTGCGGCGCTGAACGGGGCGAATCGGGAGGGAAATATTGCTCGACGCGCCCGGGGGATTTCACGAAAGTGGGATTCGTACTGGGCACCGGGAACGGGAGGGACATCGAAAATGCCATCGGCTTGTGTTGCAGTATTACTCCACCGTCGAGAAGACCATCTCCAGACACCCTCCGTCGGCGGGGCGTAACGTGGCGGGAACTGTCGGTGGAGATTGTGGGGACCCAGTTCGACAGGTATTATCCGCAAAGGCGTCAAGTGCACCGGCAGATCGACGGGGGAGCCCCGGCGTCCGAATCTCCTCTGCAGCTCAAAGACCACGCGATCAGGGCAGGCGATCCCCGATCTCGTCGCATCGAGATCGTATTTCTAGGAGCGCGTCTTCAAGTCCCTCGGTTCGCCGCACGAGTTCCTCGATCAACACCTCAGCCTTGACGTTGACCTGGTAATCCTGTTCCACCTGGATGCGATCCCGCATTTCCTGACGATTCTGGCTCATGAGTATAACTGGAGCCTGTATGGCCGCCAAACACGAAAGCATCAAATTCAAGAGTATGTAGGGAAAGGGGTCGATCACGCGGTCACCGGGCAGCAACGTATTGATGACAATCCACGTTCCCAGTGCCAGACCGAAGATGATGATGAAGGTCCAACTCCCCGCCCCACGGGCCAATCGATCGGCCATCCGATCGCCAGCGCTCATCTGTGCCTCGTGAATGACGTTCGGGTTGCGCGCTCCCGCGGCATCTTCTCCGCAGCCGTCACCGCTCGCTCTCCACCCAGCATTTCGCATGAATATGACCTCCTCTACTCTCCCACGCTATTGCACTAGTTCGTTGATTACGCATTCTTTCCCGCCACAGGGATGCCTGAAGCCCGCCCCGGCATCCCATTCTCCGGTCGCCGACTCCGCAGCCCCTACCATCGCACCGAGCTATACTCCTCCACCGAGGAGACGCACCGGGCTTCCTTGGACCCTGCGACCCGGATGTCCAATCTTCCAGAGTTGATATAACGTTGATAGTAGACGTATTACATGCGCCCTGCGAGTCGCCTCGGGATGGTAATCCTCGGGGTCAACTCGGGAAAGGAGATCCCTTTGATCGATACCAATATGCACAAGTACGTCGACGTTGACGGAGTCAAGGCCCACTACTTGGAGGCGGGCGATCCCACGGGAGAGACCGTCCTGATGATCCACGGAGGCGGTGCAAGCTCCTGTGCGGAGGTAAACTACGGAGCGGTAATCGGTACCCTGAGCGAAGATCTCCACGTGATCGCCCTGGATGTAGTGGGATTCGGGCGAACGCCCTGCCCATCCCCGGAGTATTATCCCTCCACGGCCCAAGGGGACTTCATCCTACGTTTCATGGAGGAGCTGGACCTAACCGCCCACGTGGGCGGTAACTCCCACGGTGGATGGTTATCGAATTACGTCGCCCACGAGGTGCCCGAGCGCGTGAAAAGCCTGATCGTGATCAACAGCCGTGGCGCCACGGCGACCCCCGACGATCCCTACCTGGTCTGGGATCGGGGCCTCCGGGAATATCGCCCACCTCGACGTCCCTGGACCCGGGCCAAGTCCCATTCGAAGAAGGCCCCGACCCGGGAATCCGTCCGGAAGAAACTCGAGAAGAATTTCGAGAACAAAGACCTGGTCTCCGAGGAATTAATCGATCTCGTATTGGAGATCGGGGAGTTAAACAATGAAACGGCGGCCGCCCGCTGGTTGGCCTGCAGCTCCACCGACGAGGACGACCGGAATAATCAACTCTACCGAGGAAAGTACATGGTGGAGCGGGCCGGAGAGATCCTCGTTCCCGTGCTCATGACCTGGAGCCGGGAGAATCCTGGTTCCACTCCCTACGATGCGCTACGGTACTTCAACCGGGTGCGAGACGCCCAGTTGCACGTTTTCTCCGATGCCCGCCATCACGTGATGGTGGAACATCCCGTCGAGTGGTCTGCCGTGGTGCGGGACTTCGTGCAGGCACGAAGCGAATAGTCGCGGTGAAACTACCTCGTGGAGTCGCGGATTGATCTCCGTTCCCTGGGTTCGGGAGCGCAGCGTCCCCGCAGCGCCCGGAGTATCCTCTGGCAAGCGAAGGAAATCCCCGGGCAGGGAAAGTACAGTGGCACGGGGGTGCCGGAGGGTCGAACCGATGCGCAACGGCAGGATGCATCACGGCGCCTGCGAACCCCCGATCCACGCAAACACTTATAGGGCTGAAGGGATGGAGGCCTTCTGGGGACGAGGAAACGTACGATTGCCATAATCCTCATATGCCTCGCCCGCCTGGCGGACCACTGGCTCAGGATGAGCCCCATCCCCTTCCTGCCGCGACTCATGGAACGCTTTGACATCGGCTACGGCGGGGCGGGAACCCTATTCGCGGCGATGGCGGTTACCCTGATCGCGATGCAGTTGCCGGCGGGCGTCATCGTCGATCGATACCGGACCTCAACCGTCCTGTTCCTGGGAATGTCTATAGTGGGGTTCTCCGGTCTACTCTTCGCCTTCGCCCCCTCATTTTCGGTTGCCATAGCGGCGCGTTTGCTCATGGGAGTCGGCGGGCCGCTGGCGGAGGTGGCAAGCATCTCGATGGTCTCGGCACTCTCATCCCCCCGGGAACGCGGGCGGACCATTGGGTTCGTGGATATGAGTGTCGGCGCGGCTTACTTTCTCGCCCTGGGTGTGCTCCCTTTTCTCTCCCCCGTGATCCGGCTATCCTCCATGCTACTGATCCCGGCGGCATTATCCCTCGCCATGGCAATAGCGGTATTCGTCATCCTCGTTCGGGGGCAGGCTGAAGGGCACTCCGTCCCAAAAACGCCGGATCCCGAAGCCCATCCGACGCACTCGTCCCACGCGAAGGCTCCCGAGGTCCAACGGCTCAAGTCCCGCTTCCGCGAAGTAATGGGTAACCGAGCCGTCCTCCTCCTGGCGCTTACTGCCTTCCTGGGCTTCGCCGCGGGCGATGCCATGGTGGTCTGGCTTCCGACGTATTTGCAGGAGATGAAGGGCTACAGCTCCGGCGATGCGTCGACGGTCATGACGGCCATGCTGGGGATCTACATACCGGCGGCCTTCCTGGCCGGGCGGGCTTCCGATGCATGGAGCCATCGAATTCGAGTAGTCCAGGTGGGTTCGGTATTGATGCTCTTTGCCTTCATTGGCCTGCTCGTTCCGGGCCTGCATCCGCTCCTACTCGTATTCGCTCCCATCTTCGGAATAGGCTATGCCTGGAACGTGGGGCCTACCCTGACCCTGGTGACCGAGACGGTAGAGCGGTCCCACATGGGTGTCGCCGTCGCCCTGACCTTCATGTGCGCCCAGCTGGGCACGGCGGCTTCCGGGAGTTTCTTCGGTTACCTGGCGGATCGTTTCGCCGGTTTCGGTCCGGTTTGGGGAGTGGGCGCGTTGTTGCTGGTCCTGCGCCTGGCCGTATCCATCGTCATCGCCCGACGCACGGGGTAATGACGCCGAAGCACGGATGTGGCCGCGAGATGCCGCATCGCCAGCGGGTCCAGTTCCCCGGGGAACCGTATCGGGGCTCCGTCCCGAGGGATCAATACCTATCGGGAGATGATTCGGGGAGGATAGGGTGCTTCGAGGTCAATGCGGGGACGACGTGTCGGTGATCACTTCGGATGCAGGGCATCCGCAGGCACTTCCGGCTACCTCATCGAATCGTGCCCCCCACTCCCGGATGAACCAAGATCCGTCGACTCGGGTGAGGTGCCGGTGGCGTCACCATCCACAGCGAACTCCAGTCTCTGGCGCAGGTACGTCCGCAGGTTCTCATCCCGCACAAATACGTAGCACCCCTTCATGCCGCGGGACATGAGAACCCGGTAGATATTCTTCACCAGGCCGGTGAGCTCTCGGTTGTTCTCCCGCAGTCCCCGTTTCCCAACCCGATCGTAATACTCTGCGTAGTCGGCGAAGATCTCCATGGTTTCGGGATCGTATCGGAGATCGTGCCCTATGATGACACCCACGTAGTCAAATTCCAGGCCCTGGGCGGTGTGGATACAGCCCACCTGCCCGACCCCCGACTCCTCGATGGCCCAGGTCTCCCTGATGGAATGGGCATTCCAGGGCATGGCGAAATCGTGTTCCTCCATCGTCACGTCGAGTACTTCACCGTCCGGATTGCCCTCTTTCGCCGCGGTCCATGGCCAGGCATAACCAGCGAGTACCCGCGCCCGGTAACCCGCATCCACACGCGTTCGAATCCTGCTCAGGACCTCTCCCGGGGAATCGAGAATCCGGAATTCGAAGGTCTCGTCATCCCATCCGTCGAAATTACCTGTCTCCCGGATCTGGAGCACATCGTCGAGCCAATTGACGTAGCCCTCGGACCCCGAGCAGCGAAACTGGGCGACGAGGTCGAGCTCCGTGACCTGTGAACCCTCCTGGCGGGCGACCCGCTTGATCTCTGCGACGGATCCGAGGTCCTCGGGACGAACCCGTTGGGCATCATCGATGAAGAACACGTTGATGAAGGACGCCCGAATGATGTCCTCCACTTGATTCTCGCCGCGATATCCGAACGCGCCCCGCCGTTTGAGGCGGTGGGCCTCGTCCACCACCACGACATCAAAGCGATTCCTCTGCTCGTCGTGGAGGCGACCGGAGCTTTGGAACAGGTTCTTCAGTCGCGTCTTGCTCAGACCATCGCCCGCCAACATCGTGACCATTACGTTCCGGAAAGAAGCGTTGGGTGCCACGAAGATCGTGTTCAATTCCTCGCGCAAAAGCCCCCCGAAGGCATTCACGGAGATCACCGATTTGCCGGTGCCGGGGCCACCCCGTACGATGATGGTCTTCTTGCCATCGAGAGACCGGGCGTGGGTCATGATGGTCTCGTAGGCCACCTTTTGCTCATCCAACAGGATGAACTCCGAGTTGCCCTGAAACAATCCATCCACGTGGTCGATCAGTCGCTTCGAAGGGCGAATTCTGCCGTGTTTGATCTTGTACAGGAATTCCATGCCCTGCCCGCGACCAACATGCCGGTGAAGGAATTGTTGGAGTCGTTGGGCATCATCGGCCAAAAAGAGTGGAGCGCGACGAACGACTTCATCGTACTGGGGTGCCTTCAGGGGTTCGGGATCGCGCTCCCGGTAATTGTGCAGGTATGCACAGGAATAACCCGATATGCCGCCGGCATAGATGGCCTCATTCATGTCCGCGAGGAACTGCCGATAGGACCAAGCCTGGTAGGACGGGTGGGCCACCTCTCGATTCCCCCGCCCGACGAAAGTGACGACGACACCGTCCTTGGAGCTCGCTTCGGCGGCGCTCCATTGCTTGAGTTCGATAATGACGAAGTTGTCGCAGTCCGCTTCGTCCTTTCCGGCGATGATGAAATCGATCCGCTTGCTGGTCGAGGGGATATTGTACTCGATCAACACACCGCAATCGTCGGCGACCCGCGCGTTGCGCACCACACTCTCCATGAACTGCATGGAATTGCTCCAGGCCATCCTCTCCCCGGGATTGGGACGTCGACGCATGGTTCGCACGTACGCATCCTCGATCTCCCGGGCGATCCGATTGCTGTCCGCGGACTTCCGAAAGTCCGAGGCGCTGCCGCTGTAGAGGATCATGCTTCACTTCACTCTCTCGTCGTTCGATATTTCCCGCGGCACATGGTGTCACAATCACGGGCGATTCGTCGCACCTTCCAAACTTTCGCCCGCGGGTGGCGGCACTCCTCCAACGAGGGGAGTTCCACGGGGATTCCGGGTGCACTCCGTCGAGGCCAGTGCCATAATCCGGACTGGCCGCACCTACGACACGCGAAGAAGAAAGATCTGGATGGATCCATCGCGATCTCAGATCCGATCTTTCCCGTGCGTCCCGAAGGGTGTGCCGGCCACGGTTGCCGCGCGATCACCCCTCGGGCATCGATGTCCCGGGGCTCCCTTATATACCCAGTAGCGCTCGGGCATTCCCCGATAGGATCCGCTCGGCGGTGGGTGCCGGCAAACCCAACGACCGCGCCGCCCAAAGGGCCCGCGACATATCCCCGATCTGATGGGGATAATCCGAGCCCAGAAGGAGCCGGTCGGCTCCCATGCTACCCAGGACAAAGCGCAACGCCCCCTGGTCAAAGGAGACGGTATCGTAGGATATTCGCGCGAGATAGTCCGATGGGGGATGCGGTATGAGGTCCGAAATCTCCGGGTACACCCGGTAGCCGCGGTCCAATCGCTCCGCGACGTATGGCAGCGTCCCGCCCAGGTGGGCAGCTATCAGTTTCAGCCCGGGATGTCGTTCCAGGATTCCGCCGAAAATGAGCCTGCTTATGGCCGTCGTCGTATCGAACAGAAACCCCAGGAGAGGGACCAGGCGATAGTCGGCGAGGGCACCGGGATCGTGGGGAGATGTGGGATGAATGAATAGCGGCACCCCCAGGGATTCGGCCGCCGCATAGAGGGGTGCGTAAGATGGATCGTCTAAAGTGCGGCCATCGACGTTTGTGAATAGTGTCGCACCCACGAGGCCGAGCATCTCCACCGAGTGTGTCAGCTCTTCGGTCGCCGCCGCCGGATCTTGCAGGGGCAAGGCCGCCAGGGCGTAGAAGCGCCCCGGGTAATCCCGGGAAATCGCCGAGAAATCCTCGTTTACGGCCCGGGCCAATTCCCTCCCCGCCTCGATACCCTCGATGTGGACGCCAGGGGTGGTAAGACTCAGAACGTGTGTATCCATCCCCACGGCGTCCATATCCTCCAGGCGAGCAGCGATGTCCCTGTGGCCGGGAACCAGCACGTTGTAGTCCCCGGAGTAAGCCAGCACGGGATCGGGGCCAGCATCCTCCGTCAACGATGCACGATAATCTCCCGTGCGGAGCGCCTGCAGGTAAGCGGCTGGATAGAAATGGTTGTGAATGTCCACCGTCATGGGATGATCTCCACCTCTCCTTTGTGATCATGGAAAACCTCCAGGAATTACCCTACCCGTGCAACGCTTTCTTCAACGGGGAAAGTAGTCCTGTACAGGAAGATTCGGTCCTCGAGTATCTCAGAGGAATCGAGTGATGGCGTTTCGAAAGACACTGAGGAGCGGGGCTGGCAATTATTGCAACACCCCAACCACCCGTACCGGACTCCGCAAACTGGCGCGCCCAGTGTATATTGATCTGGATATAATGTGATAATTGGACAACCACCCGCAAAGCATTCCGGATCGTCCCCGGGCGAGTCGGAAGGACGAAAGAGGGATCACCTTCGTGGTCGTTACTGCCATAATCTCCATGGTCTTCGGACTCATCGGGCTAGTCAGTAGCATGGTGCTGATGGCCGAAAAAAGCGGGAAAGCGTCGAAAACGATGTCGGTCATCGGCCTAGGCTTCCTCGTTTTCGGTGCCTTCACGATTCCGGCACCCGGACCCGGTGACAGGCCCCGGGACCAAAGGGGCGATGCGCCGGCGCCGATCACCGGCGAAACGGCGGCGACGGAACCTGCGGGGTCCGGCAGCGGTCCCGATTCGACTCTCTCAGGGAGAATTATCGCCGTGGATCCAGGCCATGGAGGCGGCGATCCGGGGGCAATCGGTCCCGCGGGAACGCTCGAAAAGGACATCACCCTATCGGTATCCAAGTATCTAATGCTCTTCCTGGAAGAAGCCGGCGCAGAGGTTGTGGCGACGCGCCTCGAGGATCGCAACCTGAGCACGCGTGAGCGCCAGGCAGTGGCAAATCACGCTACGGCAGATGCCTTCGTCTCCATCCACGTCAATGCGCATGACTTGGAATCCGTGATGGGCACCGAGACGTATTACTATCCCAACCACCCGCGGAGCGAAGACCTGGCACAGGGGATTCAGGATCGCATCGCGGAAGCCCTCGACAGTCGTGACCGCGGGATCCGTCAAGCATCCTTCGCCATTCTACGGGGTGCCCAGATGCCGGCGGTCCTGGTGGAATGCCTCTATCTCAGCTCGCCGGTGGAGGAGCAACGACTGCTGGAGCCAGAGGTCCGCCAAACCATTGCCCGGGCCATCCTGCGGGCCCTGGAGGAATTCTTCGGCGAACCCTAGTCAAAATGTAAGAGCCAGATCTCTTCGCGGGCAGTCGATCGCTCTGGCAACGTCGATCAGAGTAGATCTACACACGAGAAGACCTGGTCCTTACGGATTGCCGGGGGATTCGAGTCCCACGGCAAGACACTTTGAGATCCGGGAAATCGGTCAAGAGCAACCGACGACGATTCAACCACCTATCCAAGTCGCAACAACCTGGCCACAAAGAGCACGATGACCGCGCCCAAGAAAGCGACCACGATGGTGGTCGGATTCAACCCGCTAACCGGGTCCGCGATATTCATGAAACGGCCCGCCGCCCAGCCCCCCAGAAATGCACCGATTATACCGACCACGATGTTGCCTACGAGCCCGAAACCCTGCCCTTTCATGACCATACCGGCTAACCACCCGGCAACGGCGCCCACGATCACCCAAGTCAAAAGCCCCATTCGGAAATTCTCCCTTCTCATCAATGCAACGTTGAGCGATATCCGATCTCCGCTGTTCATCTGTTCAGAGGAATATGTCAGCGAACGGAGGCCACATGGCCACCCGCGAAATCTTCTCTCTTGATGAAAGCGTCCTTCGTGGGGCAATCCAGGCATTCGGCGGAGAAACTGATCACGATATCGGGAATTCCGTAGCTTGCCTCGCCGAAGAAATAGTCCATGTAATAGATATCATCCATGCCGAGCTCGGGACCCGAATCCGGCGATCCCCAAATCGATAGGATCTCTTCGAACTGCATGCCCACCTCTACACCCAGGATCTCCCGGCCGGGACCGAGGATAATACTTGCCACCGTGGGATCTTCGACGGTCGCAGGGGATAGAAATCGGATGGACCCTCCCTCGCTGGAGTAATGCATATAGTGGTGTGGCCCAAATACGACTTCATGATAGCCTTCATCGTCTGGATCCCCCAGCGCGACTCCGATCTCCTCAAAACGCATTCCCAGTAGACCGATAATGGGATCATCCTCGATCATGGTCACGAGCGTGCTCTCGGACCTGCTCATCGGCTTGATCCCGGGGTCCATGTCAACGGCCATCTGGGGATCCTCCGCGGTCTGCGTGCCCTCGAAGGCGAGCGGAAGCAGGATGATTAGGATCATCAGTACCAGAGTGTGTTTGCCGGAGATCAACTGAGGTCAGTCCCTTCAGAGCCCGTACCACCCTAAACATTGAAACCATTTCCGGTCTCTTAGTGATTTCATTCCCCCCTTTCGAGGGGACCTAAACCGTTTGGGGCCAATCTCTTATTGGAGGCGAGGTATACCTTTGTCCTGTTGGATGCCGCGGCGTTCAAGGCCCAGTGAACAGTCGTGGCGAGTATCGCTGTAGCCAAGTTACGTAGAAGATCGACACGGAAAGGTTTCGCGACGTACGAGCTCCAGCACTCGGTAACTCGAAGTTAGAGTGCAGTTGGTCAGATTGCCTCTGCAATTATGGGTCAGGGGTTACCGTGTGTCGAGGTAACAATCTCCCGACCCTGGAGAGGAATTCATTGACGGAGGATTTCGGGGATGTGCACTACCATCGCTGCCAAAGATACCCTAGAAGGCCAGCTACAACCCGCCTGAGACCGGTACTGCGCAACTAACCCGTGGGGTACAGAGCGCTTTCGTAGAACATTCATCTCTTGTATGTCAGAATCTCTTGACAAGCCATAGGACCAAAAGAACGACCAATATTGTTCCTATGATACCCAAACCGCCTATATTCCTCGCTCCTTCCTAAAAGTCCGATTCAGGGAACAGGATATGACCCGCAAATTTCGATTCGTCGCTACCTTTATCTTTTCCAGTTAATCTCTTCACTAACCCTAATATTTCTATCTTCTTATCTCTTGAGTTCATGCTCTTGTTCTGCAAACCTTTGATGATTGGAATCACCTGTTTCTAGGAACAGGTGATGGTAGAGTCGGAGGCTACCGTAATGGATGCAGCTGGGTCGACCCTGCGTCCTTAGATAGACTCCGGCACAGCATTCGCGGGATCAGCGGATCAGCGATCCTTCCCACACAGTGGGACTTGGGAGCGCGCAATACGCGGGGACTGCCACGGGACTTCGGCAATGCTATCCCGAGGTGCAAATCCGATCCCTTTCGGACTATGAGCAGATGGCGGGGTTGGATCGATGAGGATCGATTCGGTGAAGGGATACCTCGAAGAATTGGGATCCATCGGAGCCCGTGACGTGTTGGATCACCGGGCGGAACGGGCGGCCAAGGAGAAATGGTCATATCTGGAGTTTTTGGGGGCATCTCCTGGAAGAAGAGGTGGCCGCAAAGCGGCATCGGCCCGTGGAGACTCGGACTCGCTTGGCCAGGATACCCGGGGAAAAGACGGTGTACTCCTTTGATTTCGAGGCTCAACCCGGGGCAGATGAGAAACTAATCCGTGAGTTGGCCACGCTCACTTTGATCCATCGGCGGACGAGGTATGTTCCCTGGGTCCTCCTGGGGTGGGCAAGACCCATCTGGCCCCGGTCTTGCCGTCGAGGAGGGCTACGCCGCGTATTTCACCACCCTGGACCGGTTATCTCGAATCTGTACCAATCGGCACGAGATAGGATCTGACCGGCGAGAACCGGAACTTTTATACCGATGATATTGGAGTGCGGACAAAATCTTGGACTCTTACGGGAGAACAGGAGGATGTCCGTATGCACTCAAGAGAAGAGCACATGAAAGCAATCGAACTGTATATCAAGTACGATCGGTGTGCGACGGATGCGGTTGGCCAACTGGGCTTTCCAGAACGAGAATCTGTTGGCGCCGGCCACCCTGCCGTAGATAATTCCGGATTTTGCGGACCGCCGATACGAGGTAGAATTGGAGCCCGTGGTGATACAAAATCCGCCCAACAACATCTCTTGTAAGAATGACACGCTCAAGGCATGCGCCGACCATCATGCTTGAAAAACTGCTCCCGGATCACCCGTGTGGGTCTGCCTCGAAAATTAGCACCAAAGACCTCTAAACAGGATTTCACAAAACGCTTCTTACTCTTTCATGTCCGGTACACTCTACTAAGCCTCGCGGTGGGGTCAGGACCTCCACCATTCCATCCAGAAGAGCGGTGAGCCAAAAGATCGTTCTCTTTCAGCTCGACAATTCCCCCTCTTCTGTGATGCCCGCATCCTCCAGGGCCTTGAGGTGACCCGCCACACGTGGTGCATATACCTTGTAGGCCAACAGGGCTTCCCAGTACATATTCAGGCGGGCCCCGAATCCGCGCAAGAGGCCGTACTTCTCTTCCTTGGTGTAGTGGGATATGCCTGACCACAAGACTGATCTAACCGGAATCTCCAGGTCACGCGCCAACCGAGTCATCAAGACTTCGACGCCGAATCGCGACCACGACATATCCGGCAGAATCTTCAAGAACCTACGGGTCAAGGCCCGCTGTCCGTTCAATATAGCAAACCAGCGCTGCTGCGTATCCACGATCCACCGGCCCTCGACGAATTGCGCCGTGACCATCCCCATCTCGGGCTCGGCAATCGCTGGCTCAATAAGCGACTCCAGGTGACCCGGGGTCAGTCCCGTCAGGTCTGCATCCAAGAAAACCACGACATCTGGATCGCGAAGTGCATGTACACCCGTCTGCAGGGCAGCACCCTTGCCCAGGTTGCGTCCATGTCGTATAAGTTGCACCGGATATTCCCCAACCGTGGCGGCGGTCTTATCCGTGGATCCGTCATCGATCACGACGATCTTCGAGAACAAGCCGGATTCGGTCGCACAACGTAATACGGGACCCACGCGTGGTGCCTCATTGAATGCGGGAACCACAAGAGAGATCCTATTCGACATAACTCCCCCTCCTGCATACGTGCCTCAAATCGTCTTCCGCAAGATATGTTTGCATAATATGCAGTCCTAAGCCCACTGGTCAAGCACGTGGGATGTCTAAGGACCGTCTCTCATTTGGGTTAGCCGTTTTGTCTCGGGTTTTGCCTTCAGTTCTTTGGGCTCCCGGTGTTAGTACCGAGGGTTGTTAGCCTCAGAGCGAAACTCTCGTAACGGCGATTTACATATCCCAGTTTGGCCGCTTACAGTCGCACGGTAGGGTCGGGAACTGGCGTAGTGGCTACAGGTGGGCCTAGTCGGTTTGCTCTCCCTTTCCGTTGAGAGTGCCTCAATATCCGCACCATACCCTATCTCCAACTCCCGCCGCCTCGAACCGTGCGTGCGGTTCTCCCGCACACGGCTCGCCGACATCCTTCACCCTCGGCATTCGGAGGATCACCGATATCACCTCGAAGACCCTCCTTAGCCAATAGGTACAGTGTCCGGTGTAGGTTTCGAACGTTGCGTTGGGTGTTAATAGCCAGGGGAAATCACCCGTCCTTTCCCGCAGACGAACACGCAGATGAAGTAGCGGCCCTTCCCTCACCCTTGGTCTTGTTATCCATCGGACTCAATCGGTACTATGGCTGCCTCCGACGCCGTGTCGACGCATATTGTCCCACTTCCCACCATCCGGCGGTTATAGAGAAATGTCTGATCGCGGCGACTTGCGAAGGCCTCCGGGTCGACGAGGGCCTCACCAGTTCCCGTCATTCCCTTCTAAACTTCCACGCCCCCTACGCCGAGAGGTTCTTGGGGACGGACTAGGCTCGACTCCTCCTCTTCCCTGCACAGTGGCACGCACACTAACGGCGCGGTAGACTTCGCTTGATGCTGCGGGCCGCTCAGTTGCTCCCCCAAAAGGGCTTTCGGCACTGGGCTTCGATCGAAACCGTTTCCAGTTCCAACCGCCAGTCTGCTACCGAGCCTCCTAGCAGTTACCCGGACGGGACTTGCACCCGTCGGTAATGACGAGATTGTCAACTGTTATATCCCTCCCTCAACAGTCCGTCTGGTCGCACACGGTATGGTGTGCAAAAGGGGTGGCACCTCCTGTTACCAGCCTTCTGGGGCCTACCCCTTTTTGCTCACTATACCGGGCTCTACTGTGCGCCTTTTCAAGCTACCTGCGCGCATGGCGCGAACCACCCCAAGGATCGACATAAATCTCATATTCTTGTCTGACGCAACCGGCTAATATCGGGGCATCCTCCGAGCACTCGAATATGTTTATACGGTTGACCCGAGTGGGATGTATTGCACATAGTGAATTCGTGAAAGGGTGATGATATTGCGTACCAGCTCATGGCTAGTTTTAGCTGTCACCGTGATCGTAGGATTGGCCCTCATCGGCTGTGGTGACACTGCTGCACCCGAACCGGTCGAGGTTGGCTACGAAGATGGTACCTATCGAGGTGTATTCATCGATAGTGGAGAGATCCAGGTTAACGTTCAATTCACGTTGGAAGATAATCGGGTGACCTCTTCCAGCTTCAGGCATCTGGCATACTCTGGTATGGATTACCGAGCCTCGGACGACGCTACAATCCAAGGCCTCTTGGGCCAACACGAGCAATTGCTGGAGTACCTCGAAGGCAAAGACATTAGAGAAGCCCTAGATGACCTCTATACTCCCGGCGATATCGTCACCGATGAAATCGACGGTTATAGTGGCGCCACACTTCGCGGCAATAAGATCATTTCCGCAATCCGGGATGCCCTAAATCGTGGTGTCTACAGCCGCTAACGCCAGGAGACTACTTCTCGCCACTACAAATGAGCGGACTCAAACTACCCAATAAAGGCTAAATCCAATCCGTTACGGCAAACATTCATAGCGCGGGTGCTGGCAACCCACCTCCAGCCTGCACCCGCACACCTATTGCACTCTAGAATCTTCTGAAGATCTGAGACATCTTTTCTTGGTAGTCTTGGATGCTACGTGGTCTCAGCTCCTGGGCTTCTTTGAAGGTGAGAAAAGCCTCCAGAGTATTCTCCCACGTCATGGAATCCTGTAATCTACTGTCTTCAAGACTACTAACACGGTTGCGCTTATTCTTACTCAAGAAGAACACCCCCACTGAAGTTGCAGCAGGGGTTAGTTCCTTGGGGTTATCGAGCACTCTAGCACACCCCGATTTGGTGTCTCTAAACCCATTCTGGGCCTAATGCTGGATGCGCTACAAACCCTATCCTGATAGTCTTTATGCAAACCCTGTGGGCCACCGGGGATTCGAACCCAGGACACCCTGATTAAAAGTCAGGTGCTCTGCCAACTGAGCTAGTGGCCCATTGATATACTGCTGGGGCGCCAGGATTCGAACCTGGGATAAC
>PWSR01000021.1 GCA_003563985.1 Clostridia bacterium
GTCCGAGAGGCCCTGGAGGCCGGCGCCGACGCCCTCCTGCTGGACAACATGCCCCCGGAGGGTATGCGCGAGGCCATCGATTTCGTCCGCGACAGGATCCCCCTCGAGGCTTCCGGGGGGATCACCGAGGAAACCCTCCTGGCGGCAGCCGACACCGGCGTCGACCTCATTTCCATGGGAAGCCTGACCCACTCCGTTCGGGCCCTGGACCTGAGCATGATCCTGGAGGCGATTTGCCGATGAAAACCGTGGAGACTACGACCGGAGAAATGCTTCGCGAAACCAAGAATCGATTGGGTGACGACATCCTGATCGCCGCCCATTACTACGCCGTGCCCGAAGTCAAGCGTTGGGCGGACGAGATCGGCGACTCCCTGGAGTTGGCCCAGTTGGCCGCCGGGGCGGGCAACGCCCGGGCCCTGGTGTTCTGTGGCGTCTCCTTTATGGCCGAGACGGCCGCCGTGCTGTCCGGACCCGAACGGCCGGTCTTCTTGCCCAGGTTGGAGGCCGGCTGCCCCCTGGCGGACTCGGCCACGGCGGAGGGCGCCGGCCGGGCTTGGACGATGATGGGACCGGTGGCCCGGGATTTCGTGCCCGTCACCTACGTTAACTCCTCGACAGAACTCAAGGCTTTCTGCGGGGCCCGCGGGGGCGCCACCTGTACCTCGTCCTCGGCGCGAGACGTGTTCGCGGCCGTGGAAGAGGCGGGGCGACGGGTCTTCTTCCTACCCGACATCAACCTGGGCCGCAATACCGCCCGATCCCTGGGGATCCGGGACGAGGAGATTTCCGTCTTCGATCCCGATACCGGCGACTTCGGAGGATCCGGGGCACCGGGGGAAGCCCGCATGCTGGTATGGAAGGGGAGTTGTCCCGTGCACCTGGAGTTCCACCCCCATCACGTTGCTGAGGCCCGAAAGGATCCCGCGACCCGGATCGCCGTGCACCCCGAGTGTTCCCCCGAGGTGTGCCGACTGGCGGACGAGGTCGGGTCGACCTCCCACATGGTGCGAAGCGTTGCGGAGTCCCCCCGGGACGTTCGCTGGGCCATCGGGACCGAGATCAACCTGATCAAACACCTGCGCAACCTGCACCCTCATCGAACCATCGATTCCTTGGGGCCAGCCCGCAGCTGTCGGGACATGCACCTGACCACGGAAACGGATCTCCTCGAAACCCTCGCGGAATTCGAGCGGGGGGACGAATCCCGGCGCGTAAGCGTTTCGGGGATCCTGGCCCGCGATGCCCTCGACGCCATCGATCGCATGTTGCGCGTCCTGCGGGGCGAGGCGCTCAAGCCATGAAGGCGCGCCGAGTCGAGTTGCTTCGCCGGCTCCAGGGAGCAAGCGCTCCCGTCACGGGATCCCACCTGGCGGATACCCTGGGTGTCAGTCGCCAGGTGATCGTGGCCGACGTCGCGGTCCTACGGGCACAGGGACATCCCGTGACGGCGACGCCGCGGGGATATATCGTCTCCCCGGCGCAAGAAATACGATCCACCTCCGCGGAGTTGGCGGTATCCCACGCCCCCGGGGATACCGCCGCGGAACTCTACGCCCTGGTAGGTGCCGGCGTGCGCGTCGTGGACGTCACCGTGGAGCATCCCCTGTACGGCGATCTGCGCGGAAACCTGCTGCTATCGAGTCGCTCGGATGTGGACCGATTCCTCGAGCGGGTCCGGGACGAGGACATCCCCCTGCTCTCGAAACTGACCGACGGTGTGCACCTGCACCGGATCGAATTCGACCGCGTATGCGACTTCCGCCGGGCCGAAGAAGAACTTCGGCGCCTCGGATTTCTCGCCGAGGGCTGAACTGCTGCACCAATGCGGTCGCCCCTCGACCCCATGTGCGTGCGCCGCCCCGGGCACGCTCCCGACCACCACGACGCCGGGGAGGATCTTACCCACGCCATCGAGAAGTTGTTGATGGGTGTTTCATCCTATCGCGGACCACCACGGTGGGGCGAATCGCCGGGAATAGGCCGGCACCGGTGGGTTACCGGAATGGACGTGATGGACGGTGAAGTGGAGATACTTCTGGCTTGGGATCGGAAGCGTCCTGGCAATCATCGTTGTGGCCTGGTGGGCATCTATCCCTTCCCCTCCGGAATTGTCCTCCCGGAACCTGTCCCGGCTCGCGGCCGCCCTGGGTCTCACCCTACTCTGGGGCCAGTACCTGCTGGCTTCGCGGGTGAAAGTCCTCGAGCGAGGACTCGGGCAGGATCGGCTGCTCCGCCTCCATCGCTGGTTCGGGCGGGTTGCCCTGGGCCTCGTTACCATCCATTTCGCCCTCATCTTGTATTCTGATATCGCGACCGCGGGCACCGTGTTCGTCAACACGTCCCGCCTACTGGGGTTGGCGAGCCTGATCGCACTGAGCATCACCGCCCTGGTCGCCTCTTTCAATCGGCAACTCGGCCTCCGTTACGAGACGTGGAAGGGTTTACACCTACTCAACTACTTCATCTTCCCCGTGCTCCTGGTGCACGTCTTCTCCGCCGCCCCGCGGACCCCACTCTTCTACGCGTACGCGCTGATTGCGGTGGGCTACGCCTTTCTCTTCGGCCATCGAGCCCTGGGGCTCTACCGGGTGCGCCGAAACCCGTATCGGGTGGCGGACGTGATACGGGAGGCAGAGGACATCTGGAGCGTACATTTCGAAGGCCCACCCCTCCTCCATCTCCCGGGCCAATACATGCACGTGCAACTTCTCCGGGATGGACAACTCTCTTCCTCCCACCCCTTCACCATCTCCTCGGCCCCCGGGGCGGATCGGGTGAGCATCACCCCGAAGGAACAAGGTGATTTTACCGCGACCATCGGGAGGACACGGATCGGGGATACGGCGTACATCGATGCGCCGTACGGCGTGTTCAGCTATCATTACCACCCCCCGGAGGACCGAAAAGTCTTCGTGGCCGGTGGCATCGGTATCACGCCCTTCATGAGCATGTTGCGAGACATGAGGAATCGAGACCCGGAACACCCGGTACTGCTTCTTTGGGGCAATCAATCGGAATCGCACCTGTGCTTCCGCGAGGAACTGGAGGCCATGGAGTCGCAGATGCCAAGTCTCGAGACGATCTTCGTAATGTCCAGGCAGCCGGACTGGCCGGGCGAGACCGGAAACATCGATGCCGAGCTCATCGCGCGCTATGCGGGAGAGATACCCACTTGCCGCTTCTATATCTGCGGTCCCCCCGCCATGCTTCGGGCCCTACTCGGGGAACTGGAGAAGCTGGCGGTCCCCGCGAACCGCATCCACTACGAGATCTTCGAGCTGTAATTCACCCCGGCGTACGTTGTCCTGCCACAACCCGATCCACGGGGGGGCGATGCCTCCTACTCCACCGGGGGGACCCGGCGGGGGAGTTTCCGCTCCCGCGTGGAAATATTCCCCCAGCAGACGTTGTGAATTGGGAGTGATCTAGGGAATGGACACGGAGAAGTTGCAAGAAACCATCGACCGCCGCCGCGAGGAGTTCGTCGACACCCTGGCTACCCTGGTGGCACAGCCGAGCATCAGCGCCCGCGATGAGGGTGTAGCGGAGTGCGCCGAACTCCTGGCCCAGGAGATGAAGGATATCGGCATCAATTCCGAGATCCTGCCCACCGCCGGCCAACCCGTCGTCTACGGAGAACTGAAGGCCGAGGACCCCGACGCCTTCACTTTACTCTGTTACGGCCACTACGACGTCCAGCCGCCCGAGCCCCTGGAACTCTGGGAGAGTCCACCCTTCGAACCCGATGTCCGCGACGGCCGAATGTACGGGCGGGGAACCGGCGACAATAAGGGGCAGCTCCTGGCCCACGTCATGGCCGCCTCCGCGTGGCTGGAGACCGCCGGAGCCCCTCCGATCAACCTCAAGTTCGTCTTCGAGGGGGAGGAGGAGTCCGGGTCCCCCAATCTCGGCGACTTCGTCGCCGACAACCGGGATCGACTCGCCGCCGACCTGGTGCTGATATCCGACGGAACCATGCACCCCAGCGGTGCGCCCTTGATCAGCCTGGGGAACCGGGGTGTCATAGGGGTCACCCTAAAGGCCCGGGGTGCCGATCGAGACAACCACTCCGGCAACAAGGGAGGCGTCGCCCCGAATCCCGCCTGGATGCTAATCCACGTGTTGGCGAATACCGTGGATCCCTCCGGACGGGTCCTGGTCGAGGGCTTCTACGACGATGTGCGCCCGGTGACCGAAACCGACCGGGAGATCATCGCTCGCCTCCCCTTCGATCCGGTGGAATTCGGCGCCACGATGGGCTTACCGACGGTGGACATGCCGAAGGAAGAATACTACCGGAAGATCATGCTGGAACCGTATTTCAACATCAGCGGACTACTCTCTGGATACACGGGACCGGGCAGCAAGACGATCATCCCGGCGGAGGCGGAAGTTCGCATCGACATCCGAACCGTGGTGGACCAGGACTTCGACGATTTGGTGGGGAAGCTGCGGGCCCACGTGGCGGCCATCGATCCCCGGGTGGAAGTCCTCGTTCGAGGTATCGGAGGCATGGCTCCCAGTCGTACCCCCGCCGACCACCCGAGCATTCCCGTCATCGCGGGGTCGGTCGAGCGCGCCCGGGGAAGGGAGCCCTTCGTCAACCTCTCCAGCGGCGGCAGTCTTCCCAATGCCGTATGGCCCAGGGTACTCGGGGTGCCCCACGTGGGAATTCCCTACGCCAATGCCGACGAGAACAACCATTCCCCCAACGAAAACCTGGACCTGGGGTGCTTCCACATGGGTATACGTACCAGCGCAGAGGTATTCGCTGGCCTGGCCGAGGCGAGGGCCGAGGGCAGGATCTGACGGCGAGACGGGAGGGGGCTCAATCCCCCTCCCCCACCACCAGGCCGCCGGGAAGACGCTGCGGGCTGCGCCATCGGAGCACGGCGTAATTCGCCAGGGCTCCCACGACCATTCCCAGGGGACCGACCAGGGCGCCCAGGGCTGGGAATAGCGTCCCCACGGCGAACACCAGGAGCAGGAGTACGGCCAAGTCTACGGCCCGGGCGAGGCCCACCACGGCCACCTGTCGGGCCCGCATGGCCACGCCCGCGCGGTACTCGATCATCCCGCAGATGAAGGGGAAGACCGAGAGCACCAGCAGGATGTTGCGTGCGTCGGCCAGCAGAGATTGTTCCACGCCGATGAGGCGGAGCAGGACGAATTCCGTGGCGCCGGTCAGCACCAGCACGAGCATCAATCCCGAGACCAGGCTCTGAATCCACAGGCTCACCTTCTGGATGGCCGCCAGCCAGGCGGCGCTGTCCAGGAATACCACGATGGTCTGTCGCAGGTTGTTCTGGATGAAAGCCACGAACATCCACGCCAGGTTCCAGGCCACCTGGAAGGCGGCCAGGCTCCGCTCGGGGTTGAGGGTTCGGGAGAGCCCGGCGTTGATCACGGGGATGGTGAGCATCATCAGGGATCCGTTGAGAACCAGGGGACCGAGGACCGCGAGGCAATCGCGCACCGTAGCACCGTCCTCGTCGGCATCTGCGAAGACGAGACCGGATCCCATGGCGGCGAACAGGGTGCTCACGGTCGCTTCCACCGTGATTCCCCCGATCCAGATGATGGTTCCCACGGCAACCGCGGGAAGGGCGGTGCCCGGTAATACCATGGTCATGAAGAACATTGCGACCAGGCGGATCCCCAGGGAGGTGGTCATCATCGAGGTACGTCGCTGCAGCATGAGGGAGGCGTTGGCCGCCGCGCGCATGGCGTAGATCACCGGCAAGAATAAACACAATCGCACCACGGTCAGGATTTCATCCATGATGGCCGGGGGAGCCCCGAAAACGCTCAGGTAGATGAAGGTTCCCACCCGGGTGAAGGCCATGAGGGAAATCCAGACCAGGACCGCGATGGCCACGCCCAGCATGACGCGCCGGGCGTTGGCCAATCCCTCGCGGGTCTTTCCGAATATGACCATCAACTGTTGCGCGTGCACGATGGGAGACGCGAAGACGTTCACCACGGTGTGCCCCACGGCATAGGCCGCCAGGGCGATTTCCGGGCTGCCCGTGCGGGCGAAGCCCGCGTTCACCACCGACAGGCTGGTGGCGATGAGGGTCGTGGTCAGGCCCAGGGGCACATGGAATTTCACGATTTGCAGGATCCGGTCCATATCGATCGCTTTCGAAGCCGTACCGGATCGCGAATCCACCCGCAATGCTCTTCCTCCCAACCCGCCCCACCGAATCCCTCGGAGACCCCGGAGGCAGAATCATTCTACAGAAGGATAGAGCTGCTCGGGATGCACATCAAGCCCCCGGACCGAAGGACCGCCCCCGCGATCCGAGTTCCTCGCCCATGGACAAGTAGGTACCCGTGCAGTAGGCCAACAATTCCTCACTCGGTGCCCGGATTCGACCCCGGTCGTCGGTCCACGTCTCCCGGACGTGGGAGGCGACGACGCGGGCCACGAAGAAATCGTGCGTCCCCAGCCGAAGTACCTCCTCCACCCGGCACTCCAGGTTCACCGGACATTCATGGATCAACGCAGTCCAGTCGAGTTCGCCGGCGGGCTGGGGATTGAGACCGGTATCGGCAAACTTATCCCGGTCCCGGCCGGATATGGTCCCGCAGTAATCCACGGCGGCCAACAGTTCGCGGGAGGGGAGATTGACGGCATATTCCCCGGCATCCGTGATGATCCCGTGGGAATAGCGATCCCGCCGAACGGCGATACCCACGAAGGGTGGGTCGGCACACAAACCGCCACCCCACCCGACCGTAATGATGCTGCTCCGCCCGCGCTCATCTCCGCAGCTTACCATCACCAGGGGGACGGGGTTGATGAAGACGGTGGGTTCCGTACGTTTCTTCTGCATCCTCAGCACCTCCAGGCAGACTACACTCCCAGCATTCCGACGGGGGTTGTAAATATCTCCCCGCGCGTCATGACGAAATCGGTCTTCCGCAGATCGGATATACCCTCCCAGGGCTTCCCGCACACCCCCAGGATATCCGCCGCGGCTCCGGGGAAGATAACCCCGAGATCCTCGCGCTCCAGGAATTCCGCGGCACCCCGCGTCGCCAGGCGCAACAAGTCGCCGTCCGCGGAACCCAATTCCGAGAAACATTCCATCTCCCGTATCAGTCCCTCGGAAAAATCGACGTGACCCCAGCCCGAATCCGATCCCATGAGCATGGATACGCCCGCCTCCAGCATCCGCGAGACGTTCTCGGTCTGCCCCCGGTATTTTGCCCTCTGGATCTCTGACCGCTTTTGCGCCCCGGAAACCCCTTCCCGGGCCTCCCGCTCGGCGACTTCTCTCACCACGCGATTCACCCAGAGTGTGGGATTTAGGTGCGTTCCCGCCTCGATCATTTCGGCCACCACGCCCCGATCGTAGACCAGGCTCCCGTCACCCCGGTGGAAATGCCCGTGGAAAATGACGTCGAAGCCGGCGCGCACCGCGGAACGGGTGGCCAATGTCGCCCCGGAGTGAATCAGGGTGCGCCGACCCAGTCTCCGTGCCTCGGCCACGATGGCCTCCAGGGTTTCCTGGGGATAAACGGGCAGAAACGAATTGGTACCCGGCGTGCCACCCCCGGTTCCCATGACCTTGATCAGTGCCGCCCCGTCCCGCATGGTTCGTCGAACCAGGGTTACCACGTCTTCCTTGGAATCAGCCTCTCCCCCCATGGGCCAGCAGTGGCCTCCCGTGATCGTCACCGGGGGGCCGGCGGGAATGATCCGGGCCGAATGCAGTACCCCCTCTTCCACGGCCCGGACCAGAGGAAAAATTACCTGCGGTGGCGCACCCACGTCCACCACCGTCGTGACGCCGGCACGCAGGGCCCGGCGCCCGTTCTCCGCCGCACGGAGCAGGAGCTCCGAATCCGCGACCCCCAGGGCGTCGTGCAGAACGCTCCCGTCACCCGGAAATACCGTGTGCACGTGACAATCTATGAGCCCGGGCAGCAGGCTCCGCGGACCCAGGTCCACGACCGCCCATCCATCGGCTTCGGTCATCCCCTCGAGTCCCACCTTGCCCGCCCGAGACCCCGAGACCACTTCCGAGGCCAAATCACCTTCCGAATCTCGCCCGAATACCCCCGTGACCTTTCCATCCTCCACCGCTACCGCGGCCCCCTCCAGGAGCCGACCATCGGACCACAGCGTGGCGGCGCGCAACACCAATCCATCCCTCGACATGTTCCACCCATCCTCTCCCCGGGATACTAATACCTGCCCCCACTATTCTTCCCGCATCTCGGGCATCCTGCGTCTTTGGAGGGAAGCCCGGCCCTTTGGGTGAAGAGAGGGTACCGAGGGGTAAATCGAGGGGAGAGATACACGATGGGAGAACACCTGTACTGGGGACGACTGGAAACGAGGTTGCGGAAACGCCTGGCCGACTTCGAGGGCGTGGCGGGATTGCACCTTCGCGAACGGGCGGGGAATCGGATCATCGACATCAACGGCAGCGAAGTATTCCCAACAGCCTCGTCCATCAAGATCAACCTTCTCGCCGCCCTGGTGGAACTTCACGCCCGCGGTGAGATCGACCTGGACGAGCGCGTCGAGGTGGGACCGGATTCCTCCGTTCCCGGTTCCGGCGTCATCGCGTACCTGCAACAATCTACGAAGATCTGCTGGTGGGATGTCGCCATCCTCATGATCATCGCCTCGGATAACACGGCCACCAACATGGTCATCGACCGCGTGGGAATGGAACGGATGCGCGACTTCAACGCCCGTTGGGGACTGTCCTCCACCGTTGTCGATCGGAAGATGCAGGATTACGAGGCCATCGCGGCGGATCGTGAAAACCTAAGTACTCCCAAGGAAATGGTTGAGATCCTCTCCCTGATCGGTTCCGGAGAGGGCTTTTCCGAAGGAGTATCCGAAATGTGCATCGAAATACTACAGAAGCCCAAGAAAGGGCCGATGACCGCCGCCCTGCCCAAGGGAACGCGCGTCGCCAACAAGCCCGGGGGGATGGACAAGGTCCGCTGCGACGCCGGCATCGTCTACCTGGAACGGCGCCCGTTCATCCTGGCGGTCATGACCAAGTACTTCGGCGGGGATCCCATGGACCAGGATTACTGGGTAGCGGATACCATCCGGATCGTACACTCGGCCATGCACAACCTGGATGACGCCAGCGCCCACGGACAGGGAATCGTCGCCCCCCCGGATCCGAGGGGGTAGGGTAGAAATCGTCCCCGGGACGGAATCGAA
>PWSR01000005.1 GCA_003563985.1 Clostridia bacterium
CCCAGCACCGTGCCCAAGACGGTTACTACCAGGTAGTTCAATACGAACACGTACCCCAGCCGATCCCAGGACCCCATCGTTCCCCAGTCACCGAGAACCGGCGCCAGGCGAGATACCAGGCCGATCATGAAGAGGGCGAAGGCTCCCCACGTCACCGGGCGAGAACGCAGGATTCCGGGAATGGCATCGTTTCGAGCCAGCGGCAAAATGATCCCGTCGAACAGGCTTCCGTGGGGACAGAAGTTGCCGCACCAGTACTTCCCGCGGAAGAATCCCATAATCGCCAGGGTCAACATCATGGGAATCAGTAACAAACCCAGGCGCGGAACCCAGAGGCCGCCAAAGGCCACGGCGAAGGCGAAGATCCACCCGTATCGCTTTACTACCGTCGTGGTCCGATCCACCTTGAGAAATCGCATCGAATCCGCCTTTCATCGGTTGCCCCCGCAATACCCCCGGGGGTATAAAACACATCATAAGAAATCCCGCCCGGTGGGTCAAGGCGGGGTCAATGTGGCTCGGGCATTGGATCCTTGGTACATCGTGCACGATCGATAACCTGGTCCGACTGGAAAGCGGCCGGACTATCCGCGCGTGCCGGCGGCAATCATGCTCCGTGCGTGCTCAATCGCCGCATCGCGATCGATGTCTCCCGACAGCATCCTGGCGACTTCCTCCACCCGCGACTCCCCCTCCAACGCCGTCACCGAACTGGCGGTGCGATCGCCGGAGACGGACTTGGCCAGATAGAAGTGGGCATCGGCCAGGGCGGCGATCTGCGCCAGGTGAGTGACGCACAGGACCTGGTGCGTCCGGGCCAGCTCCGCCAACTTGCGGGCCACCGCCGTGCCGGCCCTTCCCCCCACGCCGGCGTCGATCTCGTCGAAGATCAGCGTGGGGGGGGACGCCACCGCAGCGGCGGCGGATTCCAGGGCCAGGGAGATCCGGGCCAATTCCCCTCCCGAGGCGATGCGGCGGAGCGGGAGCGGGGGCTCCCCGGGATTGGGCGCGATCAAAAATTCCACGTCCTCTGCCCCGTGGGCACCGACTCGATAGGATCGACCCTCGATGGAAATGCCCGCCTCGACATCCTCCCGGCGGGCGAAGTCCACTTCAAATCGCGTGTCCTCCATGTGCAAATCCGCGAGCTGGGCCTCGACGCGCTCCACCAATTCCTTCGCAGCCCGGTGCCGAAGGACTCCGAGTTCGCGGGCCGCCTCCCCCAGGGCGGTCTCGACCCGCCCGCGTTCCTCCGCCAGGCGGGCAGCCTCTTCCTCGGAGGACTCGATGGCCTCGATCTCCCGGGCCACGCCCCGTCCATACGCCAGGACTTCCTCGACGGTGCCCCCGTACTTGCGCTTGAGATCCGCGATGAGTTCCAGGCGTTCCTCCACCCGTCTCTGGTCTTCGGCGTCGAAGGAGAGGTTCTCCAGGTAACGGCGGAGGGATCGAGCCACCTCCTCCAACTCCAGCGAGGCGGACTCCACGGTGCGGGCGGCCGTCTCCAGCTCGGGATCGACGGCGAGGATGCGTTCCAACCCCTCGGCGATCTCCCCCAAGTCCTCCAACAGGGCCGGCCGCTGCGCGTCACCCTCGGAGAGCCGTCCCACCGCCGAGGCCGTACCCGAGCGCAGCGTTTCCAGGTTTGCCATCCGATGCCGCTGATCGTTAAGGGCGGACTCTTCTTCGGGGGTGATCCGGGCGGCCTCGATCTCGTCCTTCTGATAACGCAGGAGGTCCAGTCGCCGGGCTCGCTCCCGATCGTCCCCCAGCAGCCGCTCCTGGGCGCGCCGGATGTCCGCGAGTTCACCCACCCGTTCCCCGACCCTCCGCCGGACCGAACGTAGTTCCGCGCCACCGACGGAGTCCAGGATGTCCCGCTGGGTGGCGGGATCCAACAACCCTCGCCCTTCGTGCTGACCGTGCAACTCCACCATGTGGCGGGAGAACTCACCGATGGCCGACACGCTGGCCAGGCGATCGTTGATGCGCGCCCGGTTGGCTCCCTCGCGCCGTAGCTCACGCTCCACCAGGACCATTCCCTCGGGGGCCTCGATGCCGAGTTCCGCCAGTAGATCAGCGAGTTCCCGGGTCTCGGGTAGGATGAAGAGTGCCCAAACCGCCGCCGAATCGGCTCCGGTTCGCACGAAATCCGCCGAGGCCCGGGCGCCAAGGGCCACCTGGACGGCGTCCACGAAGAGAGACTTACCGGCGCCGGTCTCCCCCGTGATCACGTTGAGGCCGGGCGCCAGTTCCACTTCCACGCCCTCGATGAGGGCAAAGTTCTTCACCTGAAGATGGGCGAGCACGAAATCCTCCTCACGGTTCCAGGGATCCCTCGAAACCAGAGAACTTGCGGCGCAATACCTCGTAGAAATTCCAGCCCCGGTGCCGCAGGAGCGTCACCGTCCGATCGCTCAATCGAGCCTCCACCGCGTCCCCCTCCAACAGTTCGCGGCCCTGCCGACCGTCCACTGTCAACAGGGGCTTGCCGTCGTGGTGACGGTAGTCGCCGCGGATGCGCACCACCTGGTCGTGGCTCAACACCACCGGGCGCGCGTAAAAGGAATGCGGGCAGACCGGGGTCACCACCAGCACCTTCAACTCCGGGTGGATGACGGGACCCCCGGCGGAGAGCGAGTAGGCGGTGGAACCGGTGGCGGTGCTGAGTATGATGCCATCGGCCCGATACGCTCCCATCAGGGATCCGTCCACCCAGGCGCGAACATCCACCATGCGAGAGAAACTTCCCTTGCCGATCACCATGTCGTTCAGCGCCAGGAAATCCTCCACCGTCTCTTCTCCGCGGAAGACGGTAGCGCGCATGAAGTGGCGCTGGTCCTCGTCGTATTCGCCCTCGAGGAAGTGCGGCAAGACGTGATACAGGTCGTTCAACTCGATCTCCGTCAAGAAACCCAATCGACCCAGGTTCACGCCCAGGAGGGGAAGGTCCAATCGATGCATGCTCCGCGCGGCCCCGAGTAGGGTACCGTCCCCCCCCAGGACCATGATGAAATCCATCCCGAGGCCGGGCCACCGGCGCATGTCCACCGCCTCTTCCCCGAGATCCCGGGCCAGGGTGGGCTCGGGGGTAACGCGCACCCCGCGTGCACGAAGCCAGCTGATCAGGGGGCGGGCGACCGCCAAACCCTCGTCTCGAACTCGGTTGGCAATGATCCCCAGGTGCATTGGCCCACCCCCCCTGTCGTCTCCGCCGTCATCAAAGCTCCTGCAGCAACCGTACCAGGAGCGCGGTGCGCTCGAGCATGCCCTGGATCGAGGCCCATTCGTCCACGGCGTGACCCCCGGCTCCCACGGCCCCGAGGCCGTCCAGGGTCGGAACCCCCAGGGCCGCGGTAAAGTTGCCATCGCTACCGCCACCGGTCCCGGCTTCTTCGATCTCCAGGCCCAGTTCGCGACCCAGGTCGCGGGCCTTCTCGAAGGCCGCGACGATGGCATCGGTCCGTTCCATGGGCGGCCGGTTGAGCCCACCCTTTACCTCCACCGTGGCGCCCTCCAGGTGCGGTTCCAGGGCCAGGATCTCTTGGACCACGGCCTCGCCCTCTTCGGCGGTACTCACCCGGAGGTCCACCCGCGCGGCACAGCGTTCCGCCACCACGTTCGAGCGACTTCCGCCCTCTACCACGCCCACGTTGACCGTGGTCCCGGTGTCGTAATCGGTGAGGGAGTGAAGATACAGGATTTGGCGGGCCATTTCCTCGATGGCGCTGATCCCCGCGGCGTGATCGGCCCCGGAGTGGGAGGCGCGCCCACGCACCGTCACGTCGAATCGTCCCACGCCCTTGCGGAAGGTCTTCAGGGCCCCCGGGGGAACCGACGGTTCCAGCACCAGGACATGGGAGGATCGCCGCGCCAGGTCTTCGATGGTGGAACGCGAGGTCAGGCTACCGTTCTCCTCGTCGGTATTGCAGAAAATCGTTACGGGGCGATCCGGTAGGGTGCCGTCCTCCTTCATGATCTTGACGGCGTACATCGCCTGGACGGTCCCCGTCTTCATATCGAAAACTGCCGGGCCCGTGGCCACGTCTCCGTCGACGGCAAAGGGTCTTTTCTTCGTCTCCCCGGTGGGCCACACGGTATCCAGGTGGCAAAGCATCAATAGCCCGCCGTCGAGGGAATCCGCGCCCTCGGGATACCAGGTCGCGCGCACGTGATCTCCGGCCTCGGGCTGGGATATGTACTCTACCTCCGCGCCCAACTCCCGGCAGAACTCTCCCACGAAGTGGCTGATCTCCGTCGTCTTCTCCCGATCGGTGCTCGGGGAGTCCATGTTGACCAATCTCTGCAATAATTCTACCATCTCGTCGCGTCGCTCATGCGTCTCCTGCAATAGCGGATGCATTGCACCCCTCCTCTTTCCTCCCGGACGCCGGGGCGTCCTATTCCTCATCATCCGAGTTAGATTTCTCCCATCGGTCCCTCCAGCCCTGCCACTGGAGCCAAGCCAATTCCACGGCGTCTCGGGCCATCGCCGAAAACTCTGTGCGCCGGGGGGTCTTTCGACCCGCGGGTGCCCCCACGTACCAGGCCAGGACGAAGAACTCCAGGTTGGCATCGGGATCCAGGATGGGAGAGGGCACGACGGCCTCGACTCGATACGCGAGGTCCTCCATCGCCTCCAGGATGGACTCGACCACGCGCAGGTGCACTTCGCGCCTCCTGACGATGCCGCCGCCCCCGACGTCTTCGGGTCCCGCCTCGAACTGGGGTTTGATGAGGGCGATGACCGGCGTCCCCCGGCGAAGGACGGTAGCCAAGGACGGCAATACCTTCTCCAGGGAGATGAAGGAGACGTCCACCGTGGCCAGGTCCACGGGTGCGTCGAGGGAACGCTCGTTCAATCGCCGGATGTCGGTCCCCTCGAGATTGACCACGCGGGGATCCCCGTCCAGGTCGGGGTGCAGTTGACCCCGGCCCACGTCTAGGGCCCACACCCGCGCGGCGCCGCGCTGGAGAAGGGTCTCCGTGAAACCGCCGGTGGAGGCCCCCACATCCAGCACCGCCTTCCCGGCGGGATCCATGCCGAAGGCCTCCAGGGCACCCTGTAACTTGAGGGCGCCCCGCCCCACGGGTGCCGGTGCCAGGGCTTCCAGGGCGGCGCGGGAGTCCACCCGGCGCCCCGGCTTCAGCTCCCGGGTGCCGTCCACCAAGACGTCGCCGCGGACGATAGCGCCGCGGGCGGCGCTACGGGTGGGAAATAATCCTCGATCGACCAGGGCCTTGTCCAAGCGACTGCGATTCGACAATGTGGGCGCTCCTCAAGTGGCAGAATGGGAAGACGAGATGCCCAGGTGCTCCCGGAGGGCCCGGGCGATGCCGGTGGCGTCCAAACCGAACTGCACCCGCTGGGCGTCCTGATCCCCGTGGGGTATAAAGCGGTCCGGTAATCCCAATATTTCGATTTCGGGCCGCTCCGACGCAGCCAACTCGCGGTGGAGAAGTTCCAGTACAGCACTCCCAAAGCCTCCCTGGACGGATCCCTCCTCCACGGTGACGATCAGGGGCACCTCCCGCGCCAGGGAGAGGATGAGATCCTCGTCCAGGGGTTTGGCGAAGCGCGCATCGGCGACGGCGATCCGGTATCCGTCCCCGTCGAGTATCTCCGCGGCCCGCATCGCCTCGGATACGGGATGGCCGAAGGCCAATACCGCCGCGTCGGTTCCAGAGCGGAGGCGTTCTCCCCGGCCGCGGGTTATCATCTGGAACGCACCATCGACCGGCGTGCCCGGTCCCGATCCCCTGGGGTAACGGAGGGCCACCGGGCCACCCCAAAGCAGGGCAGAGTGGAGCAGGTTGCCCAGTTCCGCCTCGTCCCGGGGGGCCGCCAGGGTCATGTTGGGTACGTGTCGCAAGAAAGCGATGTCGAAGGCACCCTGGTGGGTATCACCGTCCGCGCCGACCACGCCCGCCCGGTCCACAGCAAAGATCACGGGCAGGTTCTGGTGTGCCACATCGTGGACCACCTGGTCGTAGGCCCGCTGCAAGAACGTAGAATAGACGGCCACCACCGGCCGCATCCCCCGGGAGGCGAGGCCCGCGGCGAAGGTGACGCCGCCGGGTTCAGCGATCCCCACGTCGAAGAATCGTTCGGGGAAACTCTCTGCCATGGCATCCGTCCCCGTTCCATCGGGCATGGCGGCGGTGATGGCCACCACGCGCTCGTCGGTCTTCGCCAGGCGGAGCAACGCCCGGGAGAAGACGTCGGTGTAGGATGTACTCGAGGACTTCCTCCCGTCCCCGGTGGCGAGGTCGAAGGACCCCACTCCGTGGAACTTATCCGGTCGCCTTTCGGCGGGCTCGTAACCTTTTCCCTTCACCGTGATGGTGTGGATGAGCACCGGCCCCGGGATCCTCTGGGCCCTCTGCAATACCCCCATCATCGCCCCGATATCGTGTCCATCCACCGGACCGAGATAGGTGAAGCCAAGTTCCTCGAAGATCATACCGGGCAGCAGGAGATACTTGAGGCTTCCCTTGACGCGACGGATGCTCCCGGTTATGGGTCGACCGACGCTGGGGAGGCGTTCCACCAGGGCATTCACGTCCTCTTTGAGCCGATTGTACGTAGGATCCGAGCGAAGCCGGGAGAGGTATCCGGAGATGGCCCCGACGTTGGAGGAAATGGACATGCTATTGTCGTTGAGTACGACGGTCATCTTGGTACCCAGGTGCCCGGCATTGTTGAGGCCTTCGTAGGCCAACCCGCCGGTGAGGGCGCCGTCGCCGATGACGGCTACGACCTCGCCCTCCTCGCCGCGGATGTCCCGGGCCACCGCCATTCCCAGGGCGGCGGCCACGGAGGTACTGGAGTGGCCGGTCTCGAAGACGTCGTGGGGACTTTCCCCGATCTTGGGGAACCCGCTGATGCCCCCGTCCTGGCGCAACGTACAGAAATCCCCGAGCCGTCCACAGATGATCTTGTGCGTGTAACTCTGGTGCCCCACATCCCACACGATCCGATCCCGCGGGCTCTCCAGGACGCGGTGCAATGCCAGGGTCAATTCCACGACCCCGAGATTGGGGGCCAGGTGCCCCCCGGTTTCCGAAACCGTCTCTATGATATGCCGGCGGATTTCTCCCGCCAGGCGGGTCAACTCGCTGACCGACATTCCTCGAATATCATCGGGACAGGTGATCTGCGCAAGCTGCGACCCGGACTCCGTCAACGATAACGCCTCCCCCGGGAACTATTCCCTTGCAGGATGGATATTCTCAAGTATTTTTCTACCCACCACATCATTTTCCCCACCACCATCAAAATATCCGTCCAACGGCGAATTGCGGCGCACTTACAGGCCGCCTTCCCCCCGACGGTGAGTCCCGCCACCAGCGCCAAGATACCCGTGTGGACCAGGGTGGATCGGCCACTTAGGGCCGGATCCAGCAGCACCAGGCGAACCGCCAGGGCGGCTCCGGCGGCCCCGGCGATGGTTCCGGCCGTATCGCCCACCACGTCGGCACATATCGCCGACACCCGCTCAGCATTCCGCACCAGGCGGCGGGCGTGGATGGCTCCGGGGATGCGGCGGGCCGCCATCGCGTTGAAGGGTGCCTCATCGGCCGCCGCTGCGGCCACCCCGATCATGTCGAAGATCACGCCCACGGAGAGGATAAATAATAGGACGGCCGCCGAACCCACCAGATCGAGGCGTTCGGCAATTTCCCGGGATGGAGCGCTGAGAAGGAGGGCGAGCAAGAGGGCAAAGACCCCGAAATAGATACCCTGACGAAGTGGGTTCGCATATCGGTTATGAACGCGCCGCGACAAGGGACCCCCTCCGTTAGGTGAGTAGAGCAACAATAAGTGACACTGGGTCGGGGAAACCCACCGGGTAAATGCTGTGGCATTAGGTCCAGCAGGATTTCCCAAGGGGGTACCCCCCGTCGCCGGCGGGCGGTTTCCCTTTAAGCCCCCTTCCGGTGCGTCACCGCGACCGGAGCTGGATTACCACTTAGCGCACACTTCAATCCCCGATGCGTCTCGGGAGTTCCCGAACAGCCTAGGAGTTTTCCTCAACGGCTCGCGGTCGTCCTAGTCCTTTTTGCAGATGGGGTTTCAGCGGACAGAGCCCGGATCTCCAAGGCCTTGGGGACCCGAACCGACCCCACCTCACCCCCATCCACTCAGGACGGGCTACGCTGTACACAGTCATCCCGCATACAGGTGTGACGCCAAACCGTAGCCGGAGCTCGGTCGCTCCCGCACTACGTATTTGGGCCTCCGCGCGAAGTAGGGTTGTGACCCACATGCCATTGTAGAACACCCCACTCCACTTTCCTCCAGCACCGACCCCTAACTGGGCGTCAGCGGCCGGCACCACAGGCTTCATCGATGTGCCTTCGACGGGTTTTTAGGCCCGTTTTCAAACACCGCGAAGCCGACTAGGATACTGCTCCCCGACCCAGAGTCATCGACAACACTCTTTTGGGTCTAAACGGCGGGACGGGACCCGAAGGCCTCGCCCCGCGCAGTAATCGTAGCAAATCCCCCCGGGAGTGTCCAGTTATATTACGGGTTGCGAAGGATTGGGTGGGAGGTGACGGCACCCGGATTCACGGGCTTTCATGCGTCGCGCCGGGCGGCGAACTCCAGGAGTTCCGCCAGGTCGGATGCGCCATCGCCGTAGGGTGCCAGGACCGACAGGCCCTCCGCGACCAGGGCGTCCATCCGATCGCGGGAAGCCGCCACCCCGAGGACCCCCGGGTAGGTCCTCCGCCCCAGGTCAGCATCCGAACCGCGATAGCGTCCCGTTTTCCGGGGATCCCCCGAGACATCCAGGAGGTCGTCGGAGATCTGGAACACGAGACCAAAGGCGCGCGCGTATCTCTCCAGGTCATCCAACAGGGCCTCGGAGGCACCCCCCGCGATCCCCCCGAGCAAGACGGCGGCGCGAAACAGTGCGCCGGTCTTGTGGGCGTGCATCTCGTCCAACTCCGCGGCCTCCGTCGCAGCTCCCTCGATGTCCAGGGCCTGTCCCCCGACCATCCCCCGCGGCCCCGCGGCACCGGCGAGGACGCCCACCATGCGGGCGACGTCCGCTCCGGAAACCGGGCTGTCCACCAGGCATTCGAAGGCCAGGGCCTGCAGGGCATCCCCGGCGAGAACCGCCTCTGCCTCCCCGAAAACCCGGTGCGTGGTGGGGCGACCGCGGCGCATATCGTCGTCGTCCATGCAGGGCA
>PWSR01000070.1 GCA_003563985.1 Clostridia bacterium
CCTATCAATACGTTCGCGAGGCACTGCCCGAAGCCAGCATCTTCAAACTCGGCATTTCCTATCCCCTGCCGACCGATGCCATCCGTGCCTTCGCCCGAAGAGTCCAGAAACTCTACGTGGTCGAAGAACTGGATACCTTCTGGGAGACCGAGTTGCGGGCGCAAGGCGTAGTCATCGAGGAGACGAACCTGCCGCGGATCGGAGAACTTAGCCCCGGTATCATCCGCCAGGGGTTGGGGGGCCATGACGGCGACTCGGTCCCCGCCGACGAGGTCCCGATACGACCCCCGGTCCTCTGCCCGGGATGTCCGCATCGCGGCGTGTTCTACACGCTGAAGCGGTTGGGTTACCTGGTAACCGGGGACATCGGATGCTACAGTCTCGGCGTCCTCCCACCCCTGGAGGCCATGGACACCTTGATATGCATGGGGGCGAGCATCGGAATGGCCCTGGGCGTCGAGAAGGCCCTGGGCGCGGAGGCCCCGCCCACGGTGGCAGTCATCGGAGACTCGACCTTCCTACACTCGGGGATGACCGGATTGTCCGACGTTTTCTTCAACGGCGGTCATGTGACCACCATCATCCTGGACAATTACACCACCGCCATGACGGGCCACCAGGGCAATCCCACCGCCGGCTACGATGTGTACCTGGCCGAGGCGCCCCGGCTGGATTTCGAAGCCCTGGTCCGGGGCCTGGGCGTGCGCGACGTGACTCGCTTGACACCATACGATATGGATCGGCTGGAGGAGGTCCTGGAGAAGACGGGATCCACCGAGGAGCCCTCGGTCATCATCGTGGAAGGCCATTGCGTCCTGTTGCCCACGGCAGACCGCGGGATCCCGGTAAGGGTGAGTGACGAATGCACGGGCTGTGGAGCCTGTCTCCGGCTCGGCTGCCCCGCCATCCGTCGCAGCGGACCCGGCAAACGCGCCCAGGTTGAAATCGTGCGGAGCATGTGCACCGGATGCGGTCTATGCGTCCAGGTCTGCCCGTTCTCGGCCATGGAGTTCGAAGGGAATGATACGTGATGCGCCGTATCAACAATGTCTTGGTCGTGGGCGTAGGCGGGCAGGGTATCATCCTGGCCACGGACGTAATCGCCGACGCGTTTCTGCGCGCCGGATTTGATTCCAAGAAATCCGAGGTGCACGGTATGGCCCAGCGCGGCGGATCCGTGGAGAGCCACGTCCGCCGGGGCGATTCCGTCGCCTCCCCCCTCATATCCCCCGGTGACGTGGACGCCATGGTGGCGATGGAGGGCCTAGAAGCCCTCCGATACGCCCACATGATGCACCCCGACGGGCAGATCCTCTACGATCCCCTGCGCCTGCCGCCGTTGGCCGTGGCCACGGGCTCTGCCGAATACCCCGAGGACGTAGAGGGGCACCTCGCCCGCTACGCTGCGCACATCCACCCGATCCCGGCCTACGAGATGGCGGAAGGGCTGGGGAACGCCCGGGCGCAGAACGCCGTACTCCTGGGCGCCCTGGCGACGCTGCTGGAAATGCCGGAGGATCTTTGGCTGGAATCACTGGAGGCCCGGGTCCCACCCAAAGCGGTGGAGGTAAACCGTTCCGCCTTTTCCGCCGGAATGGGCGCCGTCGGCTCGAGCCGCTGACGACGGCGGGTCGCAGCGCGAAGAACGGATGATTTCGCCCGGGGGCCTTCGCCTCCACCGCGCGGGCGAAGAAAGGGAGGTAGGAGATGACCAAACCAACGTACGTACTGCGAGATGTAACCATCCTCGATGGGACGGGAACGCCGGGATTCCGGGGTGACGTCCGTATCCAGGACGGCGAGATCGCAGAAGTCGGCTCCGCCGGTCCTGCCAACGGAGCGACTGTCATCCAAGGGGAAGGCCGCGTTCTCTGCCCGGGATTCATCGATGTACACTCCCACCTGGATTTCACCCTCTTCGACAACCCCGGTTGCCTCAACCTGGTAGCCCAGGGCATTACCCTGGCCGTCGGGGGGAATTGTGGCTTCTCAGCCGGTCCCACCGGCGAGAACATGGCCCGATACCAGCAACGCCGTGGTCGCGGAGGCCGGCGGGGAAGCCTGGGAGAATGGTTCCGTGAGGTCGAGTCCACGGGCGTCGGTCTCAACGTCGCCAGCTACGTCGGGGAGGGGAATCTCCGCGGCGACGTCATGGGTGTCGACAGCCAGGCCGCCCCCTCCGACGCCGACATCGCCCGGATGGCCGACATCCTCCGGGGTGCACTGGACGATGGGGCCTTCGGCCTTTCCACGGGTCGCGACTACGTCCCCGGGTGTTACTCGGAGGCCGCGGACATCGCCCGGTTGGCCGCAGAGCTCGGTCGGCACCCCGGGGCCTTCTACGTCAGTCACCTCTTGGACGAGTCCGAAGGACTGGTGGAAGCCACGAGGGAAGCCCTGGAAATTGGCAGGAGCGCCGGCGTCCCGACATTACTCTCGCACCACAAGGCCGTGGTGCCCACGAACCGCGGTCTCACCGAGAAGAGCCTCGCGTTGGTGGACGAAGCCCTGCGGGCCGGCGAAGACGCTCGCCTCGATGTTTATCCCTACGACTTCTCCGCGACGATACACCTCTTCGATATGCTCCCGGCCCGCTTGACCCAGCAGGGCAAGGAGGAAACCCTGCGCGTCCTGGCGGACGACGCCGAATTTGCACCCTTCGCCCGCGATCTCCACGCCGGCTACCCCGGCTGGACCAGCGCCCTGGCCGACTTCGACTGGGGATACACCGTGCTGGCGAGCCCCGGGTATCCCGAGGTGAAGGGAATGACGGTGGGTGAAATCGCGCACCTGTGGGGACTCGACCCCGCAGAGGTGGTTCGCAGGATGGTCCTGTCGGATGGCGGGACATCGGTGTGTTCTCTCACCATGGCCGAGGAGGACGTAACGCGGGTCATCACGCACCCCCGGGCCGCCGTGTGCACGGACAGCGCCGCGATGGATACGCCGGAGAGCAACTTCAGGACCTCGGTGCATCCCAGGAGTTACGGGACGTATCCTCGCTTCTTCGCCCGCTACGTCCGGGAACGGGAGATCCTCTCCCTCGAAGAGGCGGTCCACCGCTGCACCGGCCTACCCGCCTCGTGGCTGGATCTATCCGATCGGGGCGTCCTCAGACCGGGTGCCCGCGCCGACCTAGTTCTATTCGACCCGGCCACGATCCAGGATACGGCGACCCTCGACGAGCCAACCGGATCGCCCCGGGGCATCGACTTGGTCCTGGTCGATGGCGTCCCCGTGATCGCGGAGGGTCGACCCACCGGCGAGCGGCCCGGCGCCATCGTGCGCCGCGGGGATTAGGAATCGACGAACGACAAAGGAAACGGAAGAAGGGACCGGGCACCATTTCACCGGTCCCTTCTTCCGTTGTGGATCCAACCGGGATGGGACGGGTCCGGCGGGAATCCCCGCCGGAGGAGCGTCTCTAGAAGTTCTCCATGTTGATCTCGAAGAACGAACGCGGGTGGTCGCAAACCGGGCAGCGGTCCGGAGGAACCGTTCCCATCTGGATACACCCACAGTTGCGGCAATGCCAGGAGGTGCCGACGTCCTCCCGCTCGAAGACCGTGCCGGAATCGACGCGTTCCTTGAGGGTCAGGAAACGGCGCTCGTGTTCCGCTTCTGCTTCTGCGACACCCTTGAAGAAGTCGGCGATCTCGTCCAGACCCTCTTCGCGAGCGACCTCCTCGAACTCCGGGTACATCTCGGTGTGCTCATAGTTCTCGCCCTGGGCGGCCAACTCCAGGTTCGTGGACGTGTCCCCCATCTCCTCGAGGAAACGGTATGCCTTCTTCGCGTGCTGTTTCTCGTGCCCGGCGGCCTGCTCGAAGATGCTGGCGATCTGTTCGTAGCCGTCCCGGCGGGCTCTATCGGCAAAGAATGTATACCTGTTGCGGGCCTGCGATTCGCCCGCGAAGGCTTTGCGCAGGTTTTCTTCGGTACGAGTTCCCTTTATCGGTTTCAAGGAATAGCCCTCCCTTGGGATGTAGACTGAATCATTTCTCGTGCACGGGCGCCGCCCGGCGCGATACCACCTCGGATATCGCACCAACCGGCGCCGTGAATCTCGCTAGCAGCAGCCGTCTTCCTTCTTCTTGATCTTTTCCTTGTCCTGGGCGCCGCAGTTCGGACAAGTCACGTCCTCGGGGACCCCTTCACTGCCCTTCCCGGGATGAAGATCACCCAGAGGATCTCCGCCCTGGGGAACGGAACCGAAGTCTGTTCCACACGCGATGCACTGCCACATAGATTACCCTCCCCTCAGAGAGAAATACCCGAACGGGGCGAGGCCCCGAATCGTCGCTATTGGAGTTCGACGAATTCGTCCTTGGACGCTCCGCAGTCGGGGCAAATCCAGTCGTCGGGAAGATCGTCGAAAGACGTCCCCGGCTCGATTCCCGCCACGGGGTCGCCTACCTCCGGATTATAAATGTAACCGCAGATAATGCATTCCCATTTGCTCAAAGACACCACTCCTCTCCCTCAAATTGCTCCGGGTTACTCGACCTTTAGCTCGGCTTCGCCCTGCCACAGTCCGTGGATATTGCAGTATCCCAGGGCCATGAGTTTGCCCGAAGATTCGAAGGATACCTGGGTCTCGACGAAGGGTTCAGCCTTCGGAAATGCGCCTTCATCGTCGTCGCGCCCGTGTACTGAGAAGTGGTAGTCGCCCACTTCCACCGGAAAGGGAGCACCCTCTGCCTGGAAGAATAACTTGATCCAGGCGATGAAGTGTTCGGGGGTATTCGGGTGGGGAATTTCCCGGCCCACCGATGTCCTAACACTGACGGGTTCCCCCGCTGCAACCGCAGATGGGACCTCTATTACCGGTACGTGCTTTTCCTTTTTCCAATCGGCTTCTTTGATCAGGTCCGAAAGGGACACGCGAATCACTCCCAGCAAGTATGATATGCTTCGATATGTTGATACCCCATCCGACCGGAGAATATCCTTCTAACGAAGGAATTCATCGTTGAGACGCCAACTCCTCCTAACGAAGGTCCGGATGCCATCGCGTAGATTACCCACATCCGAAGGGGCGGTTGATTACTTTGACGAAAGTACACGTGTTTGCCGTTGATAATCGACGAGAAGGGGTACGGCGATCCTTCGCAGTCCTGGCACCCGAAACGCTGGAGGGAAAACGGGTATTCGTCAAACCCAACTTCAATACTGCGGACGAAACCCCGGGGTCCACCCACAACGAAACCCTGGAGGGCATTCTTGAAGAACTGCGCGAGCGCTCCCCCGCCGACCTGGGCCTCGGAGACCGGAGCGCTCCCGTCACGGCAGAAGTACTCGAAGCAAAGGGCATCCTCCCGCTGGCCGCCCGTTTCGACGCCCGAGTCGTAGACTTCGATGAACTCCCGGACGAAGACTGGGTCCATTTTGGCCCCGAGAACAACCACTGGCCCGAGGGCTTCCACGTGGCCCGGCCGGTAATGGATGCGGACTACCTCGTTTGGAGCCCTTGCCTGAAGACACACCAGTTCGGCGGCGTCTTCTCGATGAGCCTAAAACTCGCCGTCGGCGTGGTACCGAAGCGCGGATTCGAATACATGAGCCAGCTCCACTCCTCCCCCCATCAACGCCGGATGATCGCCGAGATCAATACGACGTTCCAGCCGGATCTCATCGTACTGGATGGGCTCACCGCCTTCGTCGACGGCGGTCCCGCCACCGGAGAGCGCGCCGATACGGGTGTGTTTATCGCCGGCGACGATCGCGTAGCGGTGGATGCCGTGGGACTGGCGGTATTGAAGCGAGCGGGGACGAAAGAAGAAATTGCGGATCATCCGATCTTCACGCAGGAGCAGATCGCCCGGGCCATCGAACTCAACCTGGGGGCCCGGGGAGCCGAGGACATCGAAATCGTCGCCGATGACGATCGGAGCCGTGAGGTCGCAACAGAGGTGCGCCGAATCCTCGAGCAGGGATAAGCCCGAGCAGGGAAGGAAGTCGCGGACGAAGAACCTTGGGAACGGGGGCTCGCATTCCGATGGGAAGCCCCCGTTCCCATCCTCCGGGCGCGCTGCCGAGGGGATTAGATCGGGCCGGGGGCAATCATTCCATGACGTCAACTCCCGAAGATCAAGGAAATACCGGACATCTCCAACCCGCGATGATCGCGACAGTTGTGGTCCTCCTTCTTATACTGGGGATTGCCGCATTCCTGTTCCCGCGGACGGGATTCGCGCCGGACTCCACGGTACCTCCCGGTGCACACCTGCGCGTGGCATTCGCCCCCGATATACGGGGATTGGATCCCCACGCCCACGGCTGCACAGTGACGGAATCGGTTCTGGTCAACATCTACGACTACTTGATCTGGAGAACGCCCGAAGGGGGATTGGAACCGGCCCTGGCGACGGACTGGGAGATTATCGATGATCGTACGTGGCGGCTTTCCCTCCGGCCCGACGTCCGCTGGCACGATGGGGAAACCTTCGATGCCTCCGACGTGATCTTTACCCTGGCCCGCCTCGCGGGGGTTGGCTGCGACGTCGTGACACCCCATTACCCGCACTTTCGGGATATCGAAGCCGTCGAGGCAATCGACGACTTGACCCTCGATATAACGACGCGGCAACCGGATCCCTCCCTCCCATACCGTCTCTCCCGGAGCGGCGCGGCCATGCTGCCGGCCCACGTTGAACCGGACATTGCCTCTGCACCCGGAAATCCCTCCCCTCAAGAGGGATTCGTGGGCACGGGCCCGTACCGGGTCGCCGAATGGAGTCCCGGGGGGGAACTGCGCCTGGAGGCATTCCCCGAGCATTGGCGTGGACCGGCCGCAGTCACCCACCTCACCTTCGAAGTCGTACCCGAGGCCCGCAATCGCGCCGAGGCCCTGCTCGGAGGCAAGGTGGATGTGGCAACCAACCTGGGCGATACCGACTGGCGACGCATCTTCGAGTCCGAATCCCTCCGCCTGCTCCGACGAGTGGGCCCCCAGGTCGTGACTCTCGGGGTCCGCCACGAACCGGAATACGCCACCTCGGATCCGCGGATCCGCGAAGCCATCGAATTGTCCGTGGATAACCAGTACCTGGTGGATCAGATCATGGCGGGCGCCGCGACCCCCACGCGAACCCACGTGACGCCTGCTTCTCCCGGATCCCACCCGGATCTATACAACACATACCTCTTCGACCCGGAGGCATCCCGGGCTCTCTTGCGGGAAGCGGGTTACGACGCGGACGACCGGCCGACGATTACCCTGTTGGCACCCGAGGATCGATACCCGGGCCTCGCCGAATTGGCAGTGGCCGTATCGGAAATGATCGACGAGGTCGGAATCGGGGTCCAACTGGATCTCCAGCCCTGGCCGGAGTATCTCGCCCTCCTGGACTCGGGGAATCATCCCGCGCTTACACTGAGAATCGATTGCGGCTGCCTCGGCGACCCGATCTTCTCCTTCGAACCATTTTGGAACGATGAGAAATACCGCAATCCCTTCGGGTTCGAGGATCCGAATTTCGAGGCGGAACTCGAACGAGCAAGGCGGGAGACGCGTGGCGACGCTCGAAGGCGCTACCTACATTCCCTGGCGGAGTCCCTGGCGGAATCCCGTCCACAGATTCCCCTGGTCCATTTACTATCAACCTATGGCGTCCACCGGGGCGTCGACTGGTCTCCGCGCCCCGACGAGCTGTTGTGGATGTGGCCAGCCGTCAAGGGCCAGCAGTGAACCAACCCCTGATCCACTGCCCTGGCCGATGCGGATATTAAGGGATCGGGACCCCCCAACCGGGGACCGCAGAGACGGGTTCCACTGCCGGGTGTTCGATCCCGAAAACGTCGACACACTTCGACCACGCCATCATCCCCGGGCGCGGATAAGTACCGAAGGATCCGGCACGTCGATTCCTTTTCGATCTGCCGAATGGTATCAACCATAGCTCGGCGAAGATTTCCTCGTGGATCGCAAGGAACCCGGTGCCTAGATTTCACACTCCACCATCGCGGACGAACGCAGGAGGGCACTGTGGGAGCACAGCTCCAGGAGGGCATGCAAGGTCGGGTTGAACCGTCCCAAAGGCAAACTGTCCCTTCGACATGGTCGACATCGGAAGCGGGTTGGGTGCGGACGGATGATCGATCGAATCGTTGCATTGTCTGGGGACGCTCCATCGGATCTTAAGATTCCCGGGATACCGGGTTCCCCTGGGGTACAGTTCTTGGCTTTCGGACCCCGGAGCGGGGGTGCGGGTGTGCCCGCCCGTGACTGGTCGAGACAATCCCCTCTATCCATCATCGGCCTCCACATCCCCGCTTCGTCGGTCCGGATGAGGTTATTCGGAAACGGGGAAGGGTAGATTCCTGTTGGATGGAAGAAGCCCTCGAACATCACATCCTGGGAACTGGGAAAAGGACATCTACCATGTGGAAACGAACGACATCCCCCCTGATCCTGGCCGCGATATTGCTCCTGGCGCTCGCGCTGCCCCTCGCCGCTGCGACGGCTCAACCGATGATGGGCCGCCGGGGACACAGCATGACGGTCATCGATAGCGAATACACCTTCCTCGTCCATATGATCCCCCACCACGCTGAGGCCATTGCGACCGCCTCGGACCTGCGGGATCGGACGGATCGAGAGGCAATGCGAGCATTCGCCGAATCCATAATTGAGAGCCAAACTGCCGAGTTGGAGCAGATGTCGATGTGGCTGGGCGAATGGTATCCCGGGCGATCACATGAAATCGACTACCAACGCATGATGAGAGATCTCGACGGGCTGAGTGGAGACGCCTTGGATCGAGCCTTCCTGGAAGACATGATCCCCCATCACATGGAAGCCGTCATGATGTCGCAACAACTGCTGGCGAGGGGCCTCGCAGAACACGAAGAAGTGGCCCGTCTTGCCAGTAGCATTCGAACCACGCAACGCGACGAGATTCACCAGATGAATCGCTGGCTATTCGAGTGGTTTGGGGATGCCCAATCCATGCGCGGGAGGGGTGTGAGGAATATGATGTGGCACGGATGGATGAATTGGTGGATCCCGGGCTTAATTCTCGGTGGCCTCGGGCTACTCGCCCTGGTCGCCTTCGTAGTATGGATCGTCAGTGCGACGACGTCGAAACCCACGGCTTCTCGGGAGGATCCAAGCACCATGACTCCCAGGGAAGTCCTGGACATGCGTTATGCCCGCGGCGAAATCTCCCGGGAAGAATACCTGGCGGCGAAAGAGGATCTTGAATGACCAGCTGAACCGCTTACCCAGCGGAGACCACGAGAAACGAAGGAGGAGGGTCCGAAGGCGGATACCAAAATGCCCCCGGACCCTCCCGCACAATTAAGAACGCAACGGATCAGTGTTGGAAGATATAGATTGACCGAGAAGACTCCTCCCAGAGAACCTCATCCCCAAAGGCTTCACCTACAAAGCGCAGTGGAATGTACGTCCGGTCGCCTACGATCCGGGTCGGCACTTCGAGGGTCGTCACCGCTCCGTCGACGATTGCCTGCGTACTGTCGATGGGAATCCACACCGTGGACCCATCACGCATGCCGATGGCAGTGCGGCTTCCGGCATCCCAGGCAACGCGGGCACCCAAGGCTTCAAAGAATGCGCGCATCGGAATCAAGGTTCGACCATCCTCGATGAAGGGTTGGACATCCAATACCACCACCTTCATGTCAACGTAGACCATGATGTCACCGTGGAGATCCGCCGGCGAAAGGACGTCTTCGAATCCTTCATAATCGGCGGCGAGGGGAGCATCCACGGGTCGAAGGAGCACCATCTGACCCACCCATTCCGCCTCAATGGATTCACCGAAGTCGTCGTATTCCCATGAATAGGCCACGCGATCACCGGTCTCCCCCGTCTCATCCACGACTTGGTCGACGGCCAGGATCGTGTAATCATTCTCGTCGTCACGTTCTTCGTAGAGACGCGTCATCCCGAAGGGCTCCTCGATCGTCGCCAGTTCTTTGATCCCGAAAAATCCGACCAAGCGATCGCCTGTCTCGGCATCCAAACCCGGGGCGATAATCTGGTTCATACCCGAGGTTTCCCCGTAGCCACCCAGGCCGTTATATCCTCCGATGGGTGCCTGGACCCTAACCCCCGAATACCGGAGTATTCCACCCAGCGCCTCGACGCTCTGAGCGAAGGCCCATGTGTACATTGGCGGCTCATGACTCCCGGCAATCTTCCAGTAAAGTGCCTGCCCAATATCCTTGTATCCTCCGCCCTCATAGGCATTGGTCGTGATGATACGAGTCCAGCCTTCAGGGGCCACAAGCGGCCACGCGTCCTTTCCCTTCTCATAGGTAATCTGGGCCAGTAGCAGATCACCCTCCTCAAGCCCCTCCGGTCTCGCAATCGTCAATACCTCTTTGTCATCATTGAAATCCGTGGACCAAGACTCCGCCGCAATCACCGCGTCGGCAGATGTCGATGTCGTTGATAATAGTAAGGCCATGGCGAGGATCAACAGAACCGATAGTAGCTTGCCCTTCGGGGAGTTCCTTAGCATATCGAATCCCTCTTTCCATTGCGCCCAGAAACGATCCCTTGTGAAAAAACCTGCCCTCTAATACCCGTTTCGAAACGATTCGCTCGATCTCGCCGCCTTCAATAATTCGAAAAGCCTCGTCCAGCCGGCTGCCGTCGAATCGGGGTAGGCCGTTACGAACTGCACCGACAGATTGATCCCCAACGATGGCCCGTGCGTAGTCCTGTCGTGCTCCGTGGGCCAATCGATCTAGAAGGAGCGGGAGAAAGTGAGTCCGACCCTCACGGAGGGGTACGGGGATCCGTATCTCGCACGCAGAAGTGCCATCCTACCGCGGTCACAGTCGAATGCCTCTCTTCTGCAGTGCAATCCACGACGCCGATGCAAGACCGGGTTCGTTCCGCGTCCGCGCCCGAGGAAGCAGGGCAAACGCGTGCCTCATCGCCGTCCGCTGGCGCCGTCCAATTTCATTCCGCGCCGAATCCAGAGCGAAGGATGTTCTCCTCGGAAGTTACTTACTACCTTTTTGAGTACGAACTCTGGACAACCTGGAGATTGCCCCGGGGCTGCTGCAAATCCGGGGCGTCTCGCTTATCGCGGATAGACTTGAAACCGGAGACGATGTCGAGGAGCTCCTCGGTAATCGCATTTTGGCGTCCCTGTTGGAATCTCGCCCTGAGGGATTCCAGGCGTTCATCAATGCTCTTCTCCGCCCCCTGCATGGCCATCAAGCGACTCATGTTCTCGGCGGCCAAGGACTGCGCACATGCCCGGTAGACGGCAACGAAGAAGTACTGGCGCAACAGTGCGGAGAGAAGATCCTCCGCCGACATGGTGAACGTGGGCAAGGAACGGAACTGCCGGCGAAGTCGTGTCCGACGAAGGTCCTCTAAACGGATCGGCAGCAAGGTTTCGGCGCGGGGGCTGAATCCTCCCGCCTGGGGACGGTTATAGAAGAGTATCACCCGCCGGATCTCGTCCCGGGAGCGCCATCCCTCGATTCGCTCCAGCATGGATTGAACGAAGGGGGTGATGGCGGCGATGGAGCTGGGCATGGAAATTGCATCCGTCAGGTCTACGCCCGCCGCCATTGCGCGGGTGGCCACCTGCTCACCGGCGGCCAGGACGATACCGTCCAGAGAAGCTACACCCGTCTCTTCCCCCTTGCCGAACCAGTATTCCTCCAAGGCGTAGGATGTGATCTGTTCATTGAAACGACCGACCAGGCCATGGTCCGAGCCGAGAATGATGGCTGCCACGGGACGAAACTGTTCTGAGGAGAGCGAGGGCTCTTCGGTTCGTGACTCGAGCACGACGGACAATCCCATTTGGACCGTATGAAAGTAGGCATCCAAGGATTCCGACGCCCTCTCGTACTGGCGCACACTGGTCGCCGCGAGCGCTTTCATTGTGCTCACGATGGAGTAGAGGTCATCGGCGCTCTCGATTTGTTTCTGAAGGGCCTCGAGACTCAAACTCACGGGCCTACCCTCTCTCTAGGCTGCAACTCGACATCCCCAACTCGCGCACGGCGTCGTTCGAATCCGGCAGCTACTCGGCGTCATCCTCCTCGTGGGCGGCCAAGGCGTCGCGCACGCAGTCGAGGATGGCCGTCTCCTCATCCCCGGAGAGTTCTTCTCCTTCTTCGATCTTCCGCCAAATACCGGTAAGCTCGGTCCCCATGGCTTCTACAATCCGGATCTCCGCCCGGGGGATTTCCTCGACGTCGAGATGATCCAGGAGCCCTTCGGTGACGGCCAGAAGTACGGCGATTTGCTCGGGAATTGCGAGCGCCTGGTGTTCCGGCTGCGTCAATACTTTCCGCACCCGCCGGCCCCGCTCGATGGTAGCCCGGGTCCCCTCGTCGAGACGCGTGCCGAAGCGGGCGAAGGTCTCCAGTTCCTCGAATTGGGAATAGGAAAGCCGCAGACTCCCCGTAACCCCACGGTATGCGGGTAACTGCGTCTTGCCCCCGACCCGGGAAACGGATTTCCCCACATCGATGGCGGGCAGGTGGTTGCGCTGGAATAGCTGCGGGGACAGATAGATCTGCCCATCTGTAATCGATATCAGGTTGGTGGGAATGTAGGCTGATATGTTCTGGGCCTGGGTCTCGATGATAGGCAGCGCGGTCAGCGACCCCCCGCCGTACTCGGGGCGCAGATGGGCAGAACGTTCCAGCAGCCGCGAGTGCAGGTAGAAAATGTCGCCGGGATACGCCTCGCGCCCCGGAGGTCTCTCCAACAATAGGGAGAGCTCGCGGTAGGAACGGGCGTGTAGCGTGAGATCATCGTAGACCACCAGGACATCTCGCCCCTCCTCCATGAAGTATTCCGCGATGGTGGTGGCCGCGAAGGGGGCGACGAAACGCAAACCGGCCGGCCCATCCCCCGAGGCAATCATCACCACGGAATACTCGAGGGCCCCGTACTCCTTCAATTGCGCGACGAATTTCGCCACATCGGCCCCTTGCTGGCCGATGGAACAGTACACGCAGATTACATCCTTGTCGGCCTGGTTGATGATGGTATCCAGGGCGATCGTCGTCTTGCCGGTCTGGCGATCGCCGAGGATGAGCTCGCGCTGCCCGCGACCGATGGGAATCAATGCATCGATCGCCTTCAGACCCGTCTGCAGAGGTTCCGTCACGGGCGACCGGGCAATGATCGGGGGCGCTTCCCGCTCCACCGGCCATCTCTCTTCATCGCGGATTGGCCCGAGACCGTCCAGGGGTTGCGCCGTCGTGTCGATGACGCGCCCGAGCAGTTCCTCGCCCACCGGGATGTCCACCACGCGGCCGGTACGACGCACCCGATCGCCCGACGTAATGGCCGCGGAATCACCGAGCATGATGACCCCCAGCTCGCCGGGATCGAGATTGAATGCCATCCCCAGGGTACCATCGCTAAATTGCACCATCTCCTCTGCCCCGATGCCGGGCAATCCCGACACCAGGGCGATGCCGCTACCGACGGCCGTCACCGCGCCGATCTCCTGGACGGCGGGTGCCGGGCGATCTCCGCCGAGAGCCCGTTCCAACGCGCGTTCCGCGCCTTCGGCGGCGCCGCGGAGATCGGATAACAGAGATCCTCGTTCACTCTTCGGTTCCTCCATCGTCCGGCACCTCCGCTCCGGTGGTCCATTCGTGCATCTCCCGGAGGATGCGCTCTTCCAATCCGTCGAGGTAATCGTCGATGCTCCAACCCACCCGGTGGCCACCGCTCTCCAACTCGAGGCCGCAAATCAAGTCGGGATCGACCTCGGCGGTGAGGCGGATTTGCTCGCCCACCTCGGGCAGGAGTTCCCGCAGTTTCGCCGCCAGTTCGTCGAGCGCAGTCTCCTCGACCCCGAAGACACTGCGGAGGGTGATCGCGTAATCGCTGGACACCACGGCATCGCGGAATCTCCCGAGGGATTCCTCGGAGAGGGAACCCAGCTCGGCCAAGAACTGCGCCCAGGTGAGTTCTTCGAGATAGACATCCGCCAAGTCCGACAGACACCGACGGGCGATGGCACAGGCCCCTTCGCCGATCCGTCGCCGGAGTTCCCGCACGAATGTGTCGCGCTCGCGCTCAAAATCTTCCTCCCACAGTTCTTTGGTTCGCTGGAGGTCCGAACGCGCTTCCCGAAGCATCTCGCGCTTCTTTTCTTCGGCGTCAACGCGCGCCTTCTCCATTATCTCGTCTCTACGCTCCTGTAGTTCCTCAGCCTTGCGGCGATAGGCTCGCGACTCTTCCATCGCCTCTCTCTTGCGCAGCGCCGCATCCTCCTCGCGCTGTACAATCTTATCTTCGCGTTCATCCATGGCCTCGATGATGGGGCCGTACAAGAAATGGCGCAGCAAAAAGACCAGGACCATGAAGTTGATGATCTGAAATATGATGGTATACCAGTCAATAATCAAGGTTTGCCCCCCGTCTTGAATTCCTCATAATACAGTCCTCACTGCTGGAGGAAATAGGTCCAAAACGGGTTGGCAAAAATGAGAATCATGGTTACCACAAAACAGTAGATTGCGGTGGATTCGATCATGGCCAATCCGACGAACAGAACCCGCGTGATCGTGTTGGCCTCGTCGGGCTGTTGGGCGATGGAACCCAGGGCCTGGGAAACGGCGCGCCCCTGTGCCAGGGCGGGACCCACAGAGCCCAAGGCGATGGTAAATCCGGCGACGGCGATGGAGACGATACCGACGATGTGAAGACTTTCCATTTCACTTCTCCCCTTTGTTCTCGAGACTCTCGTGCGCTCTACTCGCCGAGGCGATATAAACCATTGCCAAGATGGCAAAAATGTAGGCCTGGATCAGGCCCGTGAGCAGGCCCAGAACCTGCATGACCACGGGGAATATCAGGGGTGTGATCGTAAGCAGGATTGCAACGATGACGGTGCCACTCATCATGTTCCCGTAGAGGCGCACCGCGAGGGCCAGGGTACGGCTGAGTTCACCGATCACGTTAAACGGTAGCATTATGTACGTGGGTTGTACGTACTGGCGGAGATAGTTGCCCAAACCCCGCCGGGCGATGCCGAACACGGGCACGGCGATGAAGACGCAAATTGCCAGGGCGGCCGTCGTCGACAACGAACTGGTCGGAGGAGTGTACCCGGGAACCACGGCGATGATATTGGAGGTGGCGATGAAGATGAACAGGGTGCCGACGAAGGCCAGGTAGGGTCCGGGATCTTGCCGGCTCACTTCGCGGATTTGGTCGTTGATCCCGTTGACCAGGACTTCGAGGAGATTCTGCCAGCGCGAAAGAGTCCCCCTGCTCGTGAGGTTCCTGGTAACCAACCAGGAGCCAAAGGTCAGTAGGAACATTACGAGCCAGGTAAAAAAGATGGTCGCATTCACCTTGAACCAGGCCCACTGGAAAAGAATGATTTCATCCGGATTAATTGTCACTTTGCGCAACACCACCCATCTCGATTCTCGAGTCCGGCCCCAGCCTACGCGTGAGGAAAATCCTCATAATCAAGAATGCCAACAGCCCGGACGTCAGTTGCAGCGGACCGAAGCGGAGCAGAAGGTACAAACCGGAGACGGCGACGGCGGAGCGCAGCAAGAAACTGATCCCAAAAAGCCAGTAGGATGCGTTGCCATCCATCATCCTGCGAACCGTCCACCAGAGCCCGCCGAAGAACGCGACCCCCAGGCAGGCACCGGCGAAAAGAGACAGGATCACTTGCAACCAGAGCGCCATTCGCGGTCCCTCCTACAAACATGAACAAACTCCGAACCCGCGGCGATTCAATCGATGGCCCGGGCGCAGGCCCGGCCGGCAAGAAGAGTCACGTAACCGGTGCAACCGGGAACCATCAAGTCCTCCGTGCGCGACACTGCGTGCCAGCCCTTCACCGCCTACTCCTCGTCTTCGTCGTCGAGACGGCTCTCCCGGCGAATCCAGTACCAGGCATTCATGCACCCGGAGATCAAGCCGAGGAGAAACATTGTCAGAGTCCAGGAATACCGGCCCGGCCAGGCGCGATCCATCCAGATTCCGAGCAACACGCCGAGCAGGGTGGTCAGGGCGACGGTCCAGCCGACCATCCCAAACATTCCGATTCCAAACCAGACGCTGCGGTCTCGGCGACGGCGCGCCTTGGCGCGACGATCTGCCTTCTTGCCGACTGTATCGGGCAGGCATTCGTCGGGGCCCGATCGGTCTCCCCTCTTGCCCTCTTCTCCGGAGATCACGAACCATCTCCTCCCAGGCGCGTGAAGCGCAACAGGGTGTCCATTTCGAGCCGTGCGATCACAGATCGCGCTTTCTGTTCGCTCTCACCCATGACTCGCAGCTCTCGTTCGACGATATCTCGTAACTCCTCTAGATCGTCGCCGGGAACCGCGCGGGCCGTCGAAACGTGAACCCGGTCACCCTGTTTTATGAGAATACCCTCGTCCATCGCCACGAAGTACTCTTCATCATCCGGAGTAACGTACGCGAAAATACTGGGAACGAGCGCTGCCACGAAATCCACGTGTCGCGGCAACAGGGCGAAGAATCCGTTCTCGGCCTCGGCGACCACCTTCGTCACACTCCGTTCCACGAGAACTCGATCCGGCAGGAGCACTTTTAGTTCCATCTTCATGCCTCCGAACCTCCCGTCCCCCCGCCCTCCTCCGAGTCCACTTCCCCGATTGCGCCGAGCATGTAAAGGTCCCCCTCGGGGCGATCCGCGAATTCATCACCGAGGATTCGTTCGCAGCCCTCGATCGCGTCCTCCAGATCCACGACTCTACCGGTTTGCCCGGTGAATTGCTCGGTGGTAACGAAGGGTTGCGTGAGGAAGCGCTCGAGCCGCCGGGCCCGGTTCACGACCCGCCGGTCCCCCTGGGACAGCTCCTCCAGTCCCAGCATGGCGATGATGTCCTTCAGTTCTTCGTACTCGGCCAGGGTGCGCCGCACTTCCAGGGCCACGCGGTAGTGCCGCTCTCCCACCACCGAGGGGGTGAGCATTTTCGACCACGAACGCAACGGTTCGACGGCCGGATAAAACCCTTCGCTGGCCCTCTTTCGGGAGAGAATAATCGAAGCCGACAGGTGGGCAAAAATGTGGGTAGCGGAGGGGTCCGAAAAATCGTCGGCGGGGACATAAACCGCCTGAATCGAGGTGATGGCCCCCGTGGCCGTGTTGGAAATCCGCTCCTGCAAGCCGGCGATCTCCGTGGAAAGGGTCGGTTGGTAACCCACGCGGGACGGCATCTTCCCCAAGAGACCCGAAACCTCGGAGCCGGCTTGCACGAAACGAAAGATATTGTCGATGAGGAAAAGGACATCGCGTTTCTCTTCATCGCGAAAATGCTCCGCCATGGTTGCGGCGGAATGCCCCACCAGAAAGCGCGCACCCGGGGGTTCGTTCATCTGGCCGAAAACCATGACCGTATTATCGAGCACGCCCGCGTCCCGGATGTCGCGGTACAACTCCTCCGCTTCGCGGGAACGCTCACCGATCCCGCAGAAGATGCTTACGCCCTCGTGTTTACCCACCGTATTGCTGATGAGTTCCGTTATGAGCACGGTCTTGCCGACACCGGCCCCGCCAAAAAGGCCCGCCTTCCCGCCTCGCTCCAGGGGCGTGAGCAGGTCGATGGCCTTGATACCCGTTTCGAAGATGCCCGGGGTGGTGATTCTCCGGGACACGGCGGCGGAGGGCTGGTGAATCCCGCGCCTGGGAACACCCGCCAACGATGGCCCCTCATCGATCGTCTCCGAATAGTTGAACATCCTGCCGAGCGTCCGCTCGCCCACCGGGACCTGTATCATGTCTCCCGAATCCACTACCGCATCACCACGGCTCAGACCCTTGGTGGGCGTCAGCGCAATGCAGCGGGCTATGCCCCCCTGGTGGTAGGAAACTACCTCCATGGCAATGTGGTCGGCATCGAGGCGATTATGCAGGCGTGGGAGTTGGTCAGCAAAATGGACGTCTACGACGCTTCCCCGCACGGACGACACGGTACCCATTGCGCCCGGTCGAACGGATTGCTCCATGCCTCGTCGCAACGATGTCAATGGTTACTCCCCTCTATTCGGAGGCCAGCGGCCCGATGCGGGCCAGAATCAATTCACTCGAATAAGTATATTCCCCGAACATCACTGGCGATAATCCGATTTGACGGTGGAATCTCCGGATTCTATTGCGTCAAATTGTACCAACGATGGATTCTCCCCGGCAAACGGATGCACACAAGGACCCCTCGATTTCCTCCCCTTGGGACCGAGCAAGGGCTCCACGCGAGGTCTTTGGAACAATGATCCCGCGAACCAATTCGTTCTCAGGAACCCCTATGCATCGAAGCCGGCATGTCTTGGTCGATCCCGAATCGCCGGACTGCAGGGGGTACTATACATTTCACTGCGATGCACCGGGCGAGATCCGTCGGGTGCAATATCGCCTCAATTGTGATAGGCTATGGGGTCTAATTGGCGTCATCGGGTAGCGCGACACTTTCGGCGGCGGAACCGTCGCCCTTCCCCGTCCGAGGAGGACTGCAACTTGGTTGGAGAGACAAATACTATGCAGATAAGAAACGTGGCCATCATAGCCCACGTGGATCACGGCAAGACGACGTTGGTCGATTGCCTGCTCCGTCAGAGCGGAACGTTCCACGAACACGCCGATGTCATAGAACGAGTCATGGACTCCATCGACCTCGAGCGCGAGCGGGGCATCACCATTATGGCCAAGAATACCGCCGTCCAATATGCCGGTGTGAAGATCAACATTGTCGATACCCCGGGACATGCAGATTTCGGCGGCGAGGTCGAGCGAGCCTTGAGCATGGCGGATGGCGCCCTCTTGGTCGTCGACTCCTTCGAGGGCCCAATGGCTCAAACCAAGTTCGTACTGGGAAAAGCGCTCCAGGCCGATCTTCAGCCCCTGGTCGTCATCAACAAGTCGGATCGTCTCAATACTCGTCCCAAGGCGGTACTGGACGAGATCATCGATCTCTTCTTCGAGCTCGGGGCCAGCGACAAACAGCTGGATTTTCCCGTCCTCTACGCCTCCGCCAAGGAGGGTTGGGCCGTCCGCAACTTCACCGATCCCCGCATCGACATGAAGCCACTCTTCGAGACCATCGTCGATTCCGTCGTTCCCCCGGCGGCCGATCCCGATGGGCCCTTTCAGATGCTGGTATCCAACCGCGAACACGACAACTACCTCGGTACGTACGCCATCGGGATGATTCGCCGCGGCACCATCAACCGGGGAGATCCAATCGCCATCGTTCACCACGACGGTTCCCACTCCGTGGGTAAGGCGACCAAAGTCTTCGTCTTCGATGGCTTGCACAAGGCAGAGGTCCAGGGAGCGGTGGCCGGGGACGTGGCCGCCATCGCGGGCCTGGAAGCGGTCAACATCGGCGAAACCCTGGCAGATCCCGAAAAACCCGAACAGCTGCCGGTTATCCAGGTCGACGAGCCAACCCTCACCATGACCTTTATGGTCAATAACAGTCCCTTTGCTGGCCAAGAAGGCGATTATGTGACCTCGCGCAAGTTGCGGGAACGACTGGCAAGGGAACTCAACGCCAACGTCAGCCTGCGGGTTGAGGAGACGGAAAGCCCGGATCAATTCCGCGTTTCGGGCCGGGGGGAACTGCATCTGTCCATTCTCATCGAAAGCATGCGCCGGGAGGGTTACGAGCTGCAAGTTTCCAAGCCCGAGGTCATTTTCAAGACCGTGGACGGCGTGTTGATGGAACCGATCGAACTCCTAACGGTTCTCGTCCCCGAAGAGGTTCGCGGCACGGTCATGGAAGATCTGGGCCGGCGAAAGGGTACACTGGTGAACATGACCTCCGCGGGCGGCGGAGACATACGCATGGACTACCTTGTTCCCACCAGGGGCCTAGGTGGATTTCGCTCGGGATTCCTAACGCAGACCCGGGGCGAAGGCGTCATGAACTACAGCTTCCACGGTTACGAACCCCACAAAGGTGAAATACAAACCCGCTTCCAAGGCTCTCTCATTGCCTGGGAAACGGGTACGGCGGTTACGTACGGCCTGCTCGGCGCGGAGGACAGGGGAATCCTCTTCATCGAACCGGGCACGCGGGTGTACGCGGGCATGGTGGTCGGGATGAACAGCCGGGAGCAAGATCTGGATATTAACGTGTGCAAACGAAAGCACCTGACGAACATGCGGGCCAGCGGTTCCGACGATACCGTCAAACTGCAAGAACCCCGTCGCATGAGCCTGGAAGAAGCCATTGACTTCATCGCCGATGACGAACTGGTGGAGATTACTCCCCAGACGATTCGCCTGCGCAAGAAGTATCTCGTCAAGACTGAGCGGGACCGAGCCAGCAAACGCGCCAGGAACGATGCGGCACAAAGCATCTAAGATTGAGCGGTATTTCTCCCGTTCGGGCCGAATCCCGCACAGTCAAATAGGGCCCTTATCTACCGGCCTAAACGCGTTTGAAGGCTAAACGGATTTGCTCAAGTACTTCCGATATGCCAGGTTCTTCCCGGTGGGAGTCGTGAAGTTCTCATCGATTACCCTTTTCAACTCATCCTCATCGTCCAAGATATCCCTTGCCTTGAGGTTTTCCAATAAGTCGGCTTCCCACAGTATTTGGAAATCCAACCCATCGATTTTGGAAGAGGTATGGTGGTTCCCAACTATGAAGCGGACGCGTTCATTGTCGATCTGGCCACATCCCATCCTTTCCAATATTTCGGTCGCAACCCTTGCTCCTTCTTCTTCCTGATAGGGGGCTGCGGATGAGCCATGCTTCCTCTCGGCTTCAATGACACCGATATCGTGGAGTATAACCACTATGGAAATGAATTCGCGCTGTTCCGTACTAACGCGCTCACCTTCCATTATTTGATCTGCATATTCCAATACATTCAAAGTATGAGATATGCGCCTAGGAAAGCCTTCAAAGACTTTTTCCATCTCATCGATAACTCGATCTCTAAGCATTTCATCCTCCCATATTCATGGTGAGCGATAAGGAAGAGCCCGATATCAGTACCCAGACAGACCGCCGTCCCATTCGTCTTCTGATGCCAGGGAACTCGGTGGCATCTCATCGCAAATATGCTGTTAACAAACGCCGTGTCTCGTAAACAGTGCGACACACTCCACGTGCGCCGTCTGTGGGAACATATCCACTGGAATCGCTCGACTGATTCGATAGCGAAAATCGGCCAACTGCCCGGCGTCGACGATGAGGGACTCCGGATTGCAGGACACGTAGATGACCCGATCCGTTTCCGCCCGCCCAATTCTGCGCATGACCTTACCCCCGGCACCCGAGCGAGGCGGATCCAACAAGATGCGTCCCGGGGTACCCCAGGTGTCTATGACCTCGGGCATCCCCCGCCTGGCATCACTTTCCACGAAGTGCGCGTTATTCAACCCGTTGCCTGCGGCATTCTCCCGGGCCGAAGCCACCGATGAAGGAACGATCTCGATTCCGACGACTGGCTCGGGCGCAAAATCCCGGGCCAGGGGCAGGGAAAACGTTCCGACTCCACTGAATAAATCGAGGAAGAATCCAGATCCTTGCGACTCCATGGCCAGTTCCCGAACCACCTCAATCAAGGTCTCGGCGCCGGCGGGGTTAACCTGGAAGAAGGTGTCGACCCCAATCCGGAATTCGAATCCCGACAGCCTATCGATGATGTGGTCGGAACCGGATAGAATCGTTGTCTCTCCCTCGGAGCTCACCGCAGCATCGGCCCGGGCAGGGTTCACCACCCAGAGGAGGGAGCGCACGGGAAGTCCGTGCAACTCGTCTTCCAGGGCCGCAATGGCCCGTTCTTCATGGGGTTCCAGCTTCTCCCGGGACGTGTAGATGGCCACGAGCAGATCCCCGTCGACCGAGCTCCGCAGGCCCAGGTGGCGCAGGAGTCCAGTCCGTTCTCGCTTATCGTATCCGCTCAGGTTCCACGCGGCGGACCATCCTGCCACCCGGACGAGGACCCGCTCCATATCCTCGGAGCAAAGTTGGCAGGTCTCGATGGGCACGATGGAGCGATACTGGCCCTTGCGGTGCAGGCCGGGACGCCCGCACGAATCGAAGGTAAACTCCATCTTATTCCTATATCTCAACGGCGCGCCCGGTGCGATGGGATCCTCGATGACTTCGGCCGGAAAACCACCGGACTCGAAGGCCCACACGACACTTTGTCCCTTTCGTTCCAATTGCTCCGGGTAGGGCACATCCTGATAATCACAACCACCACAATCGCCAAAATGCGGGCACACCGACCATCCTATGTCCACGCAATTACCCCCTCGACCCAAATCGCGGAGAATGCCACATCGATCCAATATACCTGGTATCGACGAGATCCCGCTTACACTGGTTCTCGAAAGCCCGAAGGGGCCTCGAGCATCTTGCCGGAAAGGTGTTCCGGGACGACCTTCATCACCACCACCGAATCCAGGGACTCCCTTGGGATCTTCGATCGATCCGGTCTCCGAGAGTGCTTATCCACCAATGCTTCCAGTACGCGGAGTGCCTCCTCTGGATCCTCGACCCGATCGCATTCACCAAATATCGTGGCGCTTTTGAAGTAAGCACCCATTGCACAGGGATCGATGTCGTCCTTTATGCCCAAGAGGACATCGACTTCGAAACAAACCCGGGCACCGCCCCGAAGCGCCTCCATCTTGCGCCCCTCCGGGGCACTATGGAAATACACGGCATCATCCAGGTAGACGTAGTTCAGGGGAACGACGTACGGCTCGCCCTCGGAGATCATCCCGAGGCGACCGACGGAGGCCGTCTCCAGGAATCGCTTCGCCTCTTCAGGTTCCATGGCCCTCTCGGCTCTTCGCATCGCACTCACCTTCCCCTTGAAATCCTCATCGGTTCAACCTGTCCAGGATTTCTTGGACCGGCAAGGCGGAAACCAACCCACTCGTCAGCTTCGCCAACCGATCCTGCCCCGCGGTCGTCGCCTCCAGGCAGGCTTCTGTGGCCAGCACGACACCATATCCCCGATCACTGGCACTGCGCATCGTGCTCTCCACCGAACCATCGTAGGAGAACCCGGCCACGATGACCTCTTCGACACCCATGTGCCGCAACGTCCAATCCAGGCCGCTCCCGTTGAACGCCCCGGCGGCACCCCGCCACAGGACAGGTTCATCCAGGGCAGGCTCCAGGCCCGACAGGTAGGCGGCATCATCGCCCTTTCGATCGAAGGAGAATCCTCGCGCCCGGCGATCCGGACTGGCATCGCCCCCCGCGGGAAGGACTTCACCCTGGGGCAAGTGTATCAGCTGGATTCCCGCCTCCCTACATCCGCACACCAGGTCCGATATTCTCCGGGTCGCCGCGGCGGCCCGCGAGAAGTACTCCGTCAACTCCGCCGACCCCGCCCCCATCGCCCGCGCTCTTTGCGCCAGTCCTCCCGCGGGATCGGCACCAAACCGTTGGCAGTTCAATAACAGGAGCGCAGTCCGCCCGGCATCGATGGCGGGTTCGACGGCTGTGCCGAAGATGGCGCTGTAGGGATCCTCGGGCGTCCACGCATCCGAACCGGGGGGTGGTATATTCTCGGGGATGACCCGATCTTCGAAGGCCTCGAGTTCCGCCAGAACCGTCTTCGCAGCGGAGCGGCGCACCCGGCCGCCCACGATTCGATCCAGCGCTGCCTCGTGGGCACCCGGAGAGGAATCGGCACACGCATCTTCGATCACCGTCACCAGGTACCCCATGTCGGCGGCATCCCGGACGGCGCTCTCCACGCAACCGCCGGTGGATATACCGGTCAGGACGAGATGACGGATTCCCATGGCCCGCAACAGCATGTCCAGGTTCGTCCAGGGGAATACCCCCGAGGAGGATTTCGATATGACCAGCTCGTCCCCGACGGGAGCCACCTCCGGCAGGAATTCCGCTTCCTTGCTATCCCGCGCGACGAACAACCCCCGCACCCTCTGCTTCCGACCGACATCCCGGGAATCGGCCGTCCGTTCTGCCACGCGGACGTGGATCACTTCCAAGTTTCGAGATCGCGCCACCTCCAACAACCGGGCGACTTCCGGTAGGATGCGGCGTACCTCGTCGAACATGGGAGCGAAGAGATGCTCCACGCCCTTTTGCCGGGCCGTCAGCCCTTCACCCCAATCCGGGTGCGCATCAAAATACTGCAAATCGACCACCAATAAAGCCGTATCCTGGGATCCGAACTGGTGTTCCCAGGGAATCCGACGAAGCCGTCGGAAAGGATCCGTCACGACCATCACTCCCATGGATTCGATTTTTCGCACGCGGGGTGGCGCCCCGGGGCGCCACCCCATCCTTCCCTTCGACTCGATTACCCCTCGATGGTATCGCGCCACATCTGCAGGTAATCTTCGCGGCCGTATACAGGTTCGAAATCCGCGATCAGGGCCTCCGCTTCGCGGCCGTCATCCCACAGGAGGTCGATGACCGTAGCTGCCATGATCTTGGCGGGAATCAACCAGGCCATCTCTTCATCCACGACCCGGAAATCGCGGGCGTGCCCCCGACCCTCGATGCCGCCGATGTAGGGGTGTATGGCGGGCATCAAGTGGCTGATATCCCCCATGTCCGTGGAGCCGCCCCGGAATCCCACCCGTGCCACGTTCTCCTCGCCGAGGAATCCAGCCGCATTCGCGGCAAAGAGATCGTTCATGGTCGGGTTGGAGCGCATCGGCAGGTAGCCCGGGAGTTCCGTAATGTCCACCTCGGCGCCGATGGCGTAGGCACCACCCTGCAGGGCGCGATTCACCTTGGCACTCGCATCCAGGATGGCATCCGTCTTCTTGCCGCGCACGTAGGTCTCGATGGCCACATCGGCGGGGACGATGTTCACCAAGTCACCACCGCGGGTGATGATGGGATGTACCCGTATGGAATCTTCATCCTTGAAGGTCTCGCGCTGGGCGTGGATGCCCATTAAGCCGAGCATGGCAGCATTGAGGGCATTGACCCCGTAGAAAGGCGCCGCTCCGGCGTGGGCTTCCTGGCCTCGGTATCGCACCGTCTTGGCCACGAAACCGTTGTTACCGGCGGCCAGTTGCACCTTGCGCTCCGGTAATTCCGCCGCGGAGTGCACCATGGCGGCCAGGTTAACGTCGTCCAATTCGCCCAGGCGGATCAATTCCTGCTTGCCACCGAAGAATTCCAACTTGCCCTGTTCCTTCAGCTGCTCCCTGTATTCCAGCTCGATGAATTCCTCCGCGGGGACGGCGATGAAGCTGAGCCCCGCCCCCAGTTGCTCGTGGATACCGGTGGAGGCGAGGGCGATGGCCGTTCCCATCATCACCGCCAGCTGTGCGTGATGTCCACAGGCGTGAATGGCCGCGGTATCCGGGTCCGCATCGGGATGCTCGCGACAGGTGACGGCATCCAATTCCCCGAAGATCGCCATCCTCAGGTCGTCCCGGGTTCCCTCCACGTCCGCCCGTACCCCGGTAATGGCGATCTTGTCGCGGTACGCCAATCCCAGTTCCTCGAAGTACTCGGCTACCTTCGTCGCCGTCCTCGTCTCCTTGAAGCCCAGTTCGGGATGTGCCCAGATATCACGGGCGAACTCCGTTAGCCGGTTACTCTGTGCGTCGATGGCCTCCATGGCCTTCCGTTTCGCTGCATCTTTGTCCATCGCTTTGGTCGCGGCTCTTCGCCGCTTCCCTCCTTCCGGAAGATAACGCGTCGTTCCCACGGGTGAACGGGCCTAGTCAGTAACGGTACAGAGCGATAACGCCATCGTGACCGGGGACCTTCTCGGGCGAGGCAGCGTGAACGACTCCACTGTTTTGCAGGGTCAAAACCGATGCCAGGTCGAGAAGATCCTCGTCGCCCGGCTCCGCCTCGTCCCGCACCTCGACGCGAATGTTCTCGGGGTCGAACTGGCCCCAGATGTGGGCGCCTTCGGCGACCAACAGTGTATCCACCCGGCCGTGGGCCGCGGCGGGAACGATTTCCCGGATGTTGTCCGATGTCGCACCGGTGCCGGCCGACTCGTTGTACCGTTCGACGGTAGCGTCGATCTCCGCCCGGAATACCGGCTCGACCACTTCCCAGGCCTTGCGATGCAAATCGTCTGCCATTTCCCTATCGGGGTGACCCGTCACACCGTCCTCCAGGAGATTTGAATAGGTATTGGCCTCCTGGTATATGGAGAGCAGATAATCCACGCCGGCTAAAACCAGGGGCGCATTATCTCCGGCCAACAAATCCGACAAACCCCTGTCGACCAGTTGGAAATACCGCAGTATGTCGGTCTTCGCCTCTTCGGAGGCATCACCGTGCCCATGGAAGATGGCGGCATCTCGGCCACCGCGACCCGGGCCCCCGATTCGGGACTGCAGCTGGGGCTCGGGATCATCCCATTGCAGCGCCTCGGCCAGGCTCGTCGGAACGTCACCCATATCCTCTACGGCCGTGAGACTGAACTTCGAACCCTGGAACAACTGAACCTGATTCTGGCTCAACGTCAACAGGTAGAACCGCCCGTCCCCGGTGATCAGCGGAAGCATGGGTTTGATGACGAAACGATCCCCCACGAACACCATCTCCGAGAAGCTCCGGGGGACGCGATAGTGCGTCCAGCGGTCCGAGGATATGAACATCGCCAACCCGTCGCTCTGGTGATTCCAGAACATGGAATCCCCGCCCAGGTTCCGGGGACCGTGCAGCAATTCATCGGCCTCGGGACCCCGCAGGCCCTGGGATACCAAGTCCTCTCGTGCCTTCTTCAGGAGGTTTCTGAATCGGATGGGATCCTGTTGTACCTCGGGTCCCTTCCGGTGCGTCGGCATGAACAGAGAAACACAATGGTCGTCACCATGTTCCATCAGGCTGAGCAATTCTTCGGTAGTGAAAATATCCAAAACATTTCCCCCCTTCGATATCTCGGTCACTAGATAGCTTCTCCCTCGCCCCCACCACTCCTCTATGATCCGGCGGCCCAGTGTTGACACGACAGGTGACAAGACAGCAGAATGAGACGATCCACACCCCTACATTCGGAAGCGAGGCGATTGCGTGAATCCCGTAACGCTAAATCGGTTAATCGAAACCGCGCTGGAAGAAGATCTCGGCTGGGGCGATCTCTCCACCGAGTCCGTACTCCCCACCGACGAGGTCCGGGGCCGGGCCTCGATCACTTCCCGGGTCGACGGTGTCATCGCCGGGGGAGATATCGCCGGTGCGTGCTTTCGCTACCTGGATCCCAACGCAATCTATACCCCGTTGGTTCCCGACGGTGAACGCTGCCAAACCGGCGCCCGGGTGGCAACGGTGGAGGGTTCCGCGCGGGCCCTGTTATCCGGCGAGCGCGTCGCTCTCAACTTCCTCGCCCGACTCTCGGGAATCGCCACCGCCACGCGTCGCATGGTCGACGCGGTCGGGGATCTCGATGTGAAAATTATCGATACGCGAAAGACGACCCCGGGCCTGCGGGCCATCGAAAAGTACGCTGTGCGCATGGGCGGGGGATTCAACCATAGATTCGACCTCTCCTCTGCGGTGCTCCTAAAGGAAAACCACCTGCGGGCCGCCGGGGGGATCACTTCGGCCCTTCACGCGGTCCACGCCCGGGTGGGGCACGCGGTACTCGTGCAGGTAGAAGTGGTGGACCTCGCGGGCGTCCGAGAGGCCCTGGAGGCCGGCGCCGACGCCCTCCTGCTGGACAACATGCCCCCGGAGGGTATGCGCGAGGCCATCGATTTCGTCCGCGGCAGGATCCCCCTCGAGGCTTCCGGGGGGATCAGCGAGGAAACCCTCCTGGCGGCAGCCGACACCGGCGTCGACCTCATTTCCATGGGAAGCCTGACCCACTCCGTTCGGGCCCTGGACATGAGCATGATCCTGGAGGCGATTTGCCGATGAAAACCGTGGAGACTACGACCGGAGAAATGCTTCGCGAAACCAAGGATCGATTGGGTGACGACATCCTGATCGCCGCCCATTACTACGCCGTGCCCGAAGTCAAGC
>PWSR01000030.1 GCA_003563985.1 Clostridia bacterium
CGGGCGGGACCAACCGCAACCGGGGCAACGGTAATCCCCGAGGTGCCCGTAGGTTCGGTGGGTATACTCGAAGCGTTCCCCGCAGCGCGGGCAAAACTGCGTATCCAACCCCGGCGGCAGCCCCTCTTCCCCCGTCAAGCGATTCTCCGGGGTCGGCTCCACGCCGTACATCAGGGGGCACGCATCCGTCGCCAGGTCCCGCGCCAGGTCCGCTACCAGGGGGTCGTCGGCGTTGAGGCACACCGTGCCCCGGACCGCCCCCAGGCCGCGGCGCACGTAGCCCACGGTCCGATCCAGCTCCCCGAAGCGGTCCAGTTGATCCCGGAAGAAATTGGTGACCACCGCCACGTCGGCATCCAGGGTCGCGGTCAGGGCCGGCAGCGTCGCCTCGTCGATCTCCGCCACCAAAGCGTCCGCCACCATGGATCCCCACGGGCCGACCCGCTCCGCCACGGCCGAGGCGATCCCGGCCAGCATGTTGGCCCCGCTGGCGTTGCGCACCACCGTCCAGCCGTCGGCGACCATGGCCGCCTCCAGCAGGGCCGAGGTGGTCGTCTTCCCGTTGGTACCCGTGACCAGCACCCGGGCCCGGCGGGCCTCCCGCGCGGCGGCGCGGATGAATCCCGGGTCCAGCGCCAGCACGACGCGTCCCGGGGCCGTGGTGGCCCCGCGACCCACCGCCCGCAACATCCCGATCCCGGCCTTCCCGGCCCACGTGGCCAACACCCTGCGAAACCCCATAGTCCATCCCCTCGAGCGCCTCACCTAGTTGAACATCAATACCTGCGCGATGCCGAACAAGAACCAAAAGATCCCGATCAGCCACCAGTCCCGCTTGGCCTTGTGGATCCGCTTTTCGGCGTCCTCGAACTCGGCGAACTTGTCCTCCATCCTCCGGTGGAACCACCGGGAGCGCACCATGACGATGCAGGCCGCCCCCACGAGGAAGCTGAGAATCGTTCGTATGAAAGGACCGATCAAACGCCCCACCTCCCCTCGCAGGGACCCGCGTCCCATCGTTGACGGGCCCGGGGTCGACCGATAGAATGAATTGTGCCGCGAAGCGGCAGACGGGATGTGGCCCAGTTTGGTAGGGCGCCGCGTTCGGGACGCGGAGGCCGCGAGTTCAAATCTCGCCATCCCGACCGGGGTGGATCCGATTCTTCGGATCCGCCCTTTCGCATTCCCCGGACCCGATGCGGTCCAGGGCGGCGCGATATATGGGCGCGTTACCCGGATAGTCCATCCGTTGTGCGAAGGTCCCGGGATCGACCCACTGGGTGCGGGCCACCTCCCCCGGCGCCGCCCGGGGTTCTCCCCCGCGATAGTCCGCCATGAAGTAGTCCACCCGCTTTCGCCGGAGATGCCCTCGCTTCCAGAAACGATACCGAATGGTGCCCAGGTGCGGCCCGGCCTCGGCCCGGACGCCCGTCTCCTCGCGGACCTCCCGGATCGCCGCCTCCCGCGGAGACTCCCCGGGGTCCACGTGGCCCTTGGGCAGGGCCCAGCGGCCGAAGCGATCCAGGATGACCAGCAGGCGGGGCCCGGCGGGGCACCACTTCACCACCACCGCCCCCGCCGCGATCTCCTCAGTCCCGCCCATCCCGGTCCTCCCCCGGCCGCAGCTGGACGCCCTGCTCCGCCAGCAGCTCCAGCATGGTCTCCAAATCGCCCGGGCGCGTACTGTACTTGCGCGCCACGTGCTCGCCCCAACCGTACTTCTCCTCGGACCCGGCGTCCCGCCGGGCGGAGTACTTGCCGTAATACCCCTCGCGCAAGAGCCCGGCGTCCATTACGGCCAGGGCCCGTTCCACGTCCTCGTCGGAGGGGTCGCGATAGCGATCGTGGTGGAGCACGAGATCCGTCGGGATGCGGGGCCGGGGCGGCGGGCTCTCCGCCGGGTACCCCAGCACCAACCCCACCAGCGGGTAGACCCGGGAGGGCAGGCCGAAGATCTCGGTCATCTCCCGGGCCAACCGCGGCGCCGCACCCAGGAAGCAACTGCCCAATCCCAGGGCCTCGGCGGCCAGCACCATGTTCTGGGCAGCGTAGGCCGCGTCCTGGATCCCCAGGAACAGCATGGTCAGGTCGTCCGCCCGGTTCTCCCGGCCGCGGGCCGCCACGAAGCGTTCTAACCGCCGGAAGTCGACGCAGACCAGGGCGAAGAGCGGTGCGACCCGGGGCAGAGCCCCGTAGAGTTCCCCCAGTCGCTCCCGCACTTCGGGGTCCGAGGTGACCACCACCGAGTACATCTGCCCGGTAAAGGGGGCCCGCTGTCCCGCGGCCACCACCTCCTCGACGACCTCGTCGGGCACCCCGCGATCGAGGAAGCGGCGCACGCTGGCCCGCCTCCGGATCAATTCCAGGACATTCTCTTCGCCCTCCACGTCATTTCACGCTCCCGTCTTCAGAGCTCGATGTCGTCGTCGATGTCCAGCACCGGCAGGTCGATGTCCACCACGTAGGAGTACTTCAGGCCGCTGCCGGTGTTGATGGTCATCACGCGATCGTCCGCGCCCAGGTACCCGTCGGCCACCAGCTTGCGCAGGGCCGCCACCGTCGCCGCCCCCTCGGGGCAGATGAACATCCCCTCCATGCGGGCCGTCTTGTACAGCTCCTCCATGATCTCGGCATCCGAGACCGCCACGGCCCGGCCGCCACTCTCGTAGATGGCGTCCATGACCAGGAAATCCCCCAGGGCCTTGGGCACGCGAATGCCCGCCGCCATGGTCTCGGCACCCTGCCAGAACTCCGAATCCCGCTCCCCGGCCTCGAAGGCCCGCACCAGGGGCGCGCAACCCTCGGCCTGCACGGCGATCATCTTGGGGCGCTCGGAACCGATGAAGCCCAGGGCTTCCAGCTCCTCGAAGGCCTTCCAGATCCCGATGAGTCCCACGCCGCCGCCGGCGGGGTACAGGATGGCATCGGGCATCTCCCAGCCCGTCTGGCCGATGAGTTCCAGGCCCATGGTCTTCTTACCCTCGATGCGGTAGGGCTCCTTGAGGGTGGAGACGTCGAACCAGCCGTAGCGCTCCACCGCCCGCTTGATGATGGCCCCGGCGTCGGAGATCAGGCCGCGGACCAGGTAGGTCTTGGCACCGAAGAGATCGCACTCCTTCATGGTCAGCTCCGGGGCGTCCTCGGGCATGGCGATGAAACAATCCATCCCCGCCCGCGCGGCGTAGGCCGCCCAGGCGCCCCCGGCGTTGCCGGCGGTGGGCATGGCCACCGAATCCGCGCCCAGGTGCTTGGCCATGGACACGCCGGCGGACGCACCCCGGGCCTTGAAGGTGCCCGTCGGGTTGGTCCCCTCGTCCTTGATCAGGAATTGCCCCACGCCCAGGTCTTTCCCGAGCACCGGGGCCTCGATGACGGGAGTCATCCCCTCGCCCAGGCAGATGATGTCTTCGGTGGGCACGGGCAGCATCTTCTGGTAGCGCCACATGTCGGTACGGCCCGTCTCCAGGTCCGCGCGGGTGACGTCCTTCTTCATGGCCTCCATGTCGTAGCGTACCAGCAGCGGCGCGCCGCATGGGCACAGGTTCTGCAACTCCGTGGGATCCAGCTTCTCCCCGCATCGGGGACATTCCAGGTGGGTTAAATGAACCAAGGTTCTACTTCCTCTCCGTTGATTGCGGGTCGTCCGGTGCAACCACCGCGCCCGCCTCCAGTAACGCCTCGATCTGCGCCTCTTCGAAACCCAGCTCCGAGAGGATGGCCCGGGTGTGGCCGCCCAGGAGCGGCGGCGCCTCCCGGATCGCCCCGGGGTTCTTCCGCATCTTCACGGGCACGCCCAGGACCGATATCTCGCCCTCCCCGGGGTGGACCACCGGCACGCGCATCCGGCGATGATCCACGTGGGGATCCTCGAAGAGGTCGCGCATGGTGTAAACCGGCCCCGAGGGCACGCCGGCCCGCGACAGGATGTCCAGCCACTCGTCCCGGGTCTTCTCGACGGTGGCGGCGGAGATCCCCTCCACGACCGCCTCCCGGTTTTCCACCCGGTCGGCGTTGGTGGGGTAGTCCGCCGGGTCCATGCCCACCAGGGGTGCCAGGGCGGCCCACAGCTTATCATTTCCGGCGGTGATGTTGATCCAGCCGTCGGCGGTGGGGAAGGATTGGTAGGGAACGATGCTGGGGTGGGCGGAGGCGCGCCGCGGGGGCAATTCCCCCGAGGCGAAATAGTAGTGGGCCATGTAGGTCATCCAGGATACCTGGACGTCCATCATGGATACGTCGATGTACTCGCCTTCCCCCGTCCGCTCGCGGCGGAACAGGGCGGAGGCGATGGCGTAGGCGGCGTACATGCCCGCGCCGATGTCCGCCACGGCCACCCCGACGCGGATGGGCTCGCTGCCCTCGCCCCCCGTCACCCCCATCAGTCCACCCATCCCCTGGATGATCAGGTCGTAGGCGGCGCGATCCCGGTGCGGTCCGTCCTGGCCGAAGCCGGAGATGGAACAGTAAACGATGTCCGGATTGATGTCGCACAGCGTCTCGTAATCGAGGCCCAGCCGTTCGGCGGTGCCGGGGCGGAAGTTCTCCAGGACCACGTCGCTTCGCCGCACCAACTCCCGGGCGATCTCCCGGGCTCCCTGGGCCTTCAGGTCCAGGCCCAGGCTCCGCTTGTTGCGATTGATGCTGAGAAAATAGTGGCTCTGCTCTCCGACCCAGGGCGGTCCCCAGCCCCGGGTATCGTCGCCCCCGTCGGGACGCTCTACCTTGATGACCTCGGCACCCATGTCCCCCAGCATCATGCTGCAGTAGGGTCCGGTGAGCACCCGCGACAGATCCAGTACCCGCACGCCCTCGAGGGGTCCGCTCATGAAACCATCCTCTCTTCGGTCGACCCGATACACTTCTACACGCCGCGAATATCGTCCTCCACGCGGTGCAATGTCACGATGAGAAACTCCGGCGGCACGAAATAGCGGAAGGGAGGTCCGCTGGTCCCGATCCCCGAGGACAGCACCAGGACGGATCCGTTCCTGCGGAAGATGCCGCGATCGTACTCGGGGAAGAGCCCCCTCTGCCCGGGCACCCAGACCGTGCCGATCCCGGGGATGCGCCCCTGGCCCCCGTGGGTGTGTCCCGCCAACATCAGGGGAAGCCCCCGGCGGGCCACGCGGGGAAAGATGGTCGGGGAGTGGGCCAGCACCAGGGGAAACCCCGGCGGGAGATCGCGCAGGGCTTCGTCCAGGTCGTCCCGGTACGTCTGGGGGTCCCCCACCCCGACGAAGACCGTGCCCCGGGGACCCGGGGCGTTTCCGTCGACCAGGACGGTGGCCCCGGCGGCCCGTAGGTCGGCCCCGGGGGCCACGCTGCCGTCGGGAGCGTAATCGTGGTTCCCGGGGCAATAGAACAGGGGTGCGGTCCGGGCCAGGTCGGCGACCAACTCCACCGCCGATCGGCCGGCGGCCAGATCGCCCCGGCTGAGTACGTCCCCGGTCATGACCACCGCATCGACCCCATCCTCGGCGACCTCCACCATGGCCTTCCGGTCCGCGTCGAGGGCCCGGCCGTGCAGGTCGGTGAGGTGGAGAATCGTGAAGCCCTCCAGGTGCGGGGGCAGCGCCGGTATCGGCACGGACCACCGGATGGATCGGGCGGGATGCCCCGCCTCCCGCAGGCCGTATCCCACCACGGCTCCGCCGGCCAGGATACCCATGGCCGCCACCGCGTCTAGTCCCTGGAGCACGATGCGATCAATCCCGGTACCTCCCAGGGGAAATCGGCGACCAGGGCGCCTCCCTCCTCCAGGGCGGCGCGCTTGGCCTCGTAGGTGCCGCGCCCCCGTTCCACGATGGCTCCCGCGTGGCCCATGCGACGTCCGGGCGGCGCACTCCGCCCTGCCACGTAGGCCACCACGGGTTTGTCCATGGTCTTGATGAACTCGGCGGCCTCCTCCTCGGCGGCGCCGCCGATCTCTCCCACCAGCACCACGCATTCCGTCTCCTCGTCGCGCTCGAAGGCCCGCAGGAGATCCACGAAACTGAGGCCCACCACCATGTCTCCGCCCATGCCCGCGGCGGTGCTGATGCCCAGTTCCGCCTCGCCCAGGGCGCCGGCGATCTCGTAGCTGAGGGTGCCGCTGCGGCTGACCAGGCCCACGGGGCCGCGCCGGTAAATCCCTCCCGGCATGATCCCCACCTTGCACTGCCCCGGGGCGATGATCCCGAAGGTATTGGGACCCAGGACCCGGGCCCCGCCGTCGGCGGCGTAGGCCATGATGTCCACGGCATCGTGTACCGGCACGTGTTCGCTGATGATCACCAGCAGACCGATGCCGGCGGCGATGGCCTCGAAGGCCGCGTCCTTGACGAAGGGAGCGGGGACCATGATCGCCGAAACGTTGGCGCCGTGCTTGGTCACCGTATCCTCCACGGTATCGTACACGGGGATCCCCTCCACCTCGGAGCCTCCGCGCCCCGGGGACGTGCCCGCCACCACGCGGGTGCCGTACCCGGCCATGCGCGCGGCGTGAAAGGCTCCCTGCCGCCCGGTGATGCCCTGTACCATTACCTTGGTCTTCTCGTTAACGAGTATCGCCAAGGTCCCCCCCTCCTCCGACGTTTCCTCCGGCCAGCTGCGCCGCCTCCCGGGCGGCATCCAGCAGCTGGGAATGGGCGGGAATCCCCGCCTCCCGCAAGATCTCCCGTCCCTCTTCCTCGTTGGTCCCCACCAGGCGCACCACCAGGGGAATGTCCCCCAGGACGCCCCGGCGGGATACGTCCCGTGCCGCCGTCGCCACCTCGTCGCACCGGGTGATTCCCCCGAAGACGTTGATGAGTACCACGGCGGGTTTCGTGCGGGCCAGCAGCTCCAGGGCCCGGATCATCTTCTCCCCGTCGGCGCCGCCGCCGACGTCCAGGAAGTTCATCGCCCGCGCCCCGAAGTGCTCCAGTATATCCATGGTGGCCATGGTGGCCCCGGCCCCGTTGGCCATGATGGCCACGCTGCCGTCCAGGGGCACGTAGGAGAGCCCCAGGTCGGTGATCTCCTCTTCGATCCCGGTCCGTTCCTCGGTATCCGGCACCTCCGGATGGCGGAAGGCGGCGTCGTCGTCGGTAGTGAGGCGGCCGTCGGCGGCCACCAGGTCGTTCCCCGAGATCACCAGGGGATTGATCTCGGTCAGGATCACGTCCTCGCGCCGGAAGAGGCGGTACAGGGATACCGCCACGGCCGCAAAGCGATTCGCCACCCGACCCGAGATGCCCATGCGCGAGGTGATGGAGCGCACCTGGTAGGGGAAGAGCCCCCACCGCACGTCCACCGGCTCGCGGATGATATCCCGGTCGGGGACCTCCTCGATATCCACCCCGCCCCGGGCGGAAGCGATCACGAGGGGACCGCGACTGGCGGGATCGATGATGATCCCCAGGTACAGCTCGCCGTCGATGGACAGCTGCTCTTCCACCAGGACCCGCTCCACGGGTAGATCGTTGATGGTGGATCCCAGCAATTCCCCGGCGGCCGCCTCGGCGGCCGCGGGATCCGGGGCAAATTGGATCCCCCCGGCCTTGCCGCGGCCCCCGGCGAGCACCTGCGCCTTGATGGCCACGGGTCTCCCCAGGCGTCGGGCGATCTCGCCGGCCGCCCCCGGTGACGAGGCCACTTCCCCGTCGGGGATGGGTATGTTGTATCGATGGAAGACTTCCTTCGCCATGTATTCGTAGAGTTTCAATGTGCTGGGTCCCCGGACCCGTGGGTCCCGGGACCCCTCACCTCCTAACGGTTACGCGTCCTGGGCCGCCTCGGCTTCCCGGCGTACCTCTTCGGCCACCCGTTGCGGATCCATGGGCTTTTTGGCCGAGCCCTCCGCCACCGCCGCCCCGGCCACCGCCGCCGCCACCCGGGGGGCGACGTCGGGGTGGAACACCCCGGGGATGATGAACCCGGGGGCCAATTCCCCGGGGGGTACGGTACCGGCGATGGCCTCCGCCGCCGCTCCCTTGGCCGCTTCGCTGATCCTCCGCGCCCGGACCTTCATGGCCCCGGCCATGATCCCGGGGAAGGCCAGCACGTTGTTGATTTGGTTGGGGAAATCCGAGCGACCCGTGGCCACGACCAGCGCGCCAGCCTCCAGGGCCTCCTCGGGATAGATCTCGGGCACGGGATTGGCCATGGCGATCACCACGGCCGCGGGGGCCATGGATCGGACCATGTCCCCGTCCACCACGCCGCCCGCCGAGAGCCCGATGAACACGTCGGCCCCGCGCATGGCATCCGCCAGGCTGCCCCGCAATCCCTCGCGGTTCGTGATCCGGGCGATCTCTTCCTGGCGGGAATTGGCGATCCCCTCGAATCCCTCGTAGAGCGCCCCCTTCAGGTCGCACAGGATCACATCGCCCACGCCCATCTCCAGGAGCAGGCGCGCCGTGGCCATGCCGGCCGCCCCGGCCCCGTTGATGACGATGCGGACGTTCTCGATGTCCTTTTCCGCCACCGCCAGGGCGTTGGTGAGGGCCGCGCCGGCCACCACGGCGGTGCCGTGCTGATCGTCGTGGAAGACGGGAATCTCCAGGCGGCGGATCAGTTCTTCTTCGATATCGAAACACCGCGGCGCGGAGATGTCCTCCAGGTTGATGGAGCCGAAGGTCGGGGCGCAACGGATCACCGTATCGACGATCTCGTCGGGATCCTGGGTGTCCAGGCACAGCGGCAGGGCATCCACCCCGGCGAAGGCCTTGAAGAGGATGCATTTACCCTCCATCACCGGGTAGGCGGCCAGGGGGCCGATATTGCCCAGACCCAGCACCGCCGAACCGTCGGTGACCACCGCTACCAGGTTGCCGCGGTTGGTATATTCGAAGACTTTTTCCGGATCGGCATCGATGTCCCGGCAGGCCTCGGCCACCCCGGGGGTGTAGGCTAGGCTGAGGTCCCGGGCGTTTCGCACCGGCACCTTGGAACGGATCTCCATC
>PWSR01000010.1 GCA_003563985.1 Clostridia bacterium
CAGCGGCGAATTCTGCGTCGATAGTCCAGTACTCTTCGGGGTCGAAGGCATCGCGTTCGCGTTCGCGATCCACGATCATCTTCACCGCGCCGGATTGCACGCGGCCCGCACTCAACCCGGGTCGCACCTTGCGCCATAGCAGGGGACTCAACTTGTAACCCACCAGGCGATCCAGGACGCGCCGGGCCTGCTGGGCGTCCACGAGGGGCTGGTTGACGGTGCGCGGGTTCTCGATCGCCTTCTTCACCGCCTCCTGGGTAATCTCATTGAAGGCGACCCGCACCGCCTGCCCATCTTCCATCTTCAGGGCGGTGAGGAGGTGCCAGGCGATGGCTTCGCCTTCCCGGTCGGGGTCGGTGGCGATATAGACCGTCTCCGCGGATTTTGCCGCCTTGCGAAGCTTATCCAGCACCTTGCCTTTGCCGCGAATGGTGATATATCCCGGTTCGAACCCTGCCTCGATATCCACCCCGAGCTTGCTCTTGGGTAGGTCGCGCACGTGCCCCATGGAGGCGGCCACCTTGAATCGACGACCCAGGTAGCGCTCCAGGGTCTTGGCCTTGGCGGGGGATTCTACAATTACCAGGTTCTTAGCCAAAATCCAATCAACTCCCGTGTTCCTAGTCCTTGATTCCTTCGTCTATTCGTCTCCATAACCCGTCGGGCACAAACATCTGGGGGCGCCCGCGGCGGTTGCTCCGCGAAAACGTCCACCATTATACCACGAGTGGTCCAGATCCTCGAGACGGATCACTCGGTCGCAAATTGGACGCGGTACAATTCGGCGTAATGGCCACCCGCACGGATGAGTTCGGAGTGCGTTCCCCATTCCACGATTCGGCCGTCTTCGAGGACCACGATCTGATCGGCATTCCGGATCGTAGACAGGCGGTGGGCGATGATGAAGGAAGTTCGGCCCTCCAGGAGGGTGTCCAGGGCGTGCTGAATCAATAACTCGGTGTATGCGTCGACGCTGGACGTGGCTTCGTCGAGGATCAGGATTCCGGGGTCGCGAAGCAGCGCGCGGGCGAAGGAAATCAATTGGCGTTCTCCCACCGAGAGATTGCCGCCGCGCTCTCCCACCGGGGTATCGTAACCCGCCGGCAACTCTTCGATGAAGGCGTGGGCATTGACTGCCAGGGCCGCCCGGCGAATTTCCCCGTCGTCCGCGTCGAGTTTACCGTAAGCGATATTATCCCGCACCGATCCGGAGAATAGGAAGGTGTCCTGGAGCACGATACCCAGCTGACTCCGCAACGATTGCAGGGTAACCTCCCGCAAATCGTGCCCGTCCACGGTGACTCGCCCCCGGACGGGATCGTAGAACCGGCACAGGAGATTGATCATGGTGCTCTTGCCCGCCCCGGTGTGGCCCACCAGCGCAACGCGACTTCCCGGCTCCACGCGAAGATCCGCGTTTCGCAATACCAGGTTCTCCCCCTCGTAGGCGAAATCGACGTCCTCGAAGTGGACGCGTCCCTGGATCGGGGGCAGGTCCCGGGATCCGGGGGCGTCCTTTACCCCGGGATCGGTATCCATGATGGCAAAGATCTTCTCGCAAGAGGCCATCGCCGACTGCATCTGGGTATAGAAACTGCTGAGGTTTTGCAGGGGGTGGTTGAATCGTTGCACGTAGACGAGGAATGCCGCCAGGGTGCCGGGCCCCAGGGTGCCCCGGGCCAACCCGTCCAGGGTTTCTCGCATGATGATCGATCCACCGTACCACAACACCACGGCGGTGCCCAAGGCTCCGATGAGCATCACGCCCGGTTGGAAGATGGACATAAGGAACTCCGCGGCAACCGTCGCATCGTAGTTGTTTTGGTTTCGAAGGCTGAACTCCTCGAAGTTCTCCTCTTCGCGCACGAAGGACTTGGTCACGCGGACGCCGGAGATGCTCTCCTGCAGATTGGCATTGATCTCGGCCACGCGGGTTCGAACCTGTCGGTGCGCCTGCAGGATCCGCGGTCGGAAGTAAAAGACCATGAGTAGCAGGGGCGGAATGGTGATGAACGATGCCAGGGCCAGGCGCACGTTCATTCCGAGCATGATCGTCACGATGACCAACAGGCGGACCAGGTCTCCGAAGACCGTCGTCAGACCCGAGGACAACAGTTCGTCCAGGGTTTGCACGTCGTTGATTACCCGGGACATGATGACGCCGGCGGGGCGGGCGTCGAACCATTTCAGTCCCAGGCGCTGGAGATGCCGGAAGAGCGCCGATCGGAGGTCGAATATCGAATTCTGCGCCGCCCAGCTCATGCAGTACGTCTCCCCGTACTCCGCCAACCAGGTGACGATCAGGGAGGCGGCAAAGAGGAGAGCATAGAGATCCAATCCCCCCAGGCGCGCATCCATGGGGAGGGACGCGGCGGGCCCGGCGGGGTTGATGAACTCGTCGATGGCGCGGCCGAGGAGATAGGGACCGGCCTGGGCCGCGACGGCTGCGACGAATAGGGAAGCCAGGGATCCCGCCAGCCACCATCGATACGGGCGGAGATATCCCATCAACCGGAAAAACATCCGGGAATCAAAGGGCTTCAGTTCGCCCTCCAGGGCGCCGCCGAGATGCATGTGGCCCATGCTAGATCCTCCCCCCTGGAATGTTCCGCATACCCTCGATCGCCTTCAACCGCGCTCGCTCGAAGATCTCTTCGCTGATCTCCACCGAATCGGCGGATTGCAACTGGTGGATCTCCCGGTATATGCCCGGGACACCGATCAGGGTTTCGTGGGTACCCCGCTGCACGATCCGACCCCGATCCAACACGAAGACCTGGTCGGCCGACCGGACCGAACTGAGCCGCTGTGCGATGATGAAACTGGTTCTTCCCTTCATGACCCGTTCCAGGGCTTCCTGGATCAGGTGCTCCGTTTCGGCATCGACGCTGGAAGTCGAATCGTCCAGGATCAGGATGGGGGGATTTAGCAGGAGGGCGCGAGCGATGGCCACCCGTTGTTTCTGTCCGCCCGAAAGCCCCACGCCCCGCTCCCCGACCACCGTATCGTAGCCGTCGGGAAGTCCGGCGATCAGCTCGTGGATCTGCGCGGCCTTCGCCGCGGCCTCGATTTCTTCGGAGGTGGCCCCGGGACGTCCGTACGCGACATTCTCCGCGATGGGCGCCGAAAAGAGAAAGGTCTCCTGCATCACCATGCCGATATTGCGTCGAAGGGACTCGATGGTCAGGTCCCGGAGATCGTGGCCATCCAGGGTGATGCGGCCGCGGTGGGGGTCGTAAAAGCGCGGGATGAGGTTCATAACGGTGCTCTTACCCGAGCCCGTGGCCCCCAGGATGGCTACCGTTTCGCCGGGGCGGGCTTCGAAACTGACTCCGCGCAGTACCGGGTCTCCCGACGCCGCGTACTCGAACCAGACGTCCTCGAATTCCACGTGCCCCCTCGCCCTGGGCAAATCGATGGCCCCGGGGCGCTCGACGATGTCCGATTCGGTATCCAGCAGTTCGAATACCCGGGTGGCGGAGGCCGAGGCGCGCTCGGTCAGGTTGACCAACCACCCCAGCATGCGCAGCGGCCCCAGCAGCAGCGCCAGGTATTGATTGAAGGCGACGAGCCAGCCCAGGCTCATGTTCCCGGCGATGACTTCCCGCCCCCCGTACCAAAGGATCAGGACGGTACCCATGCCCGTGATCATGTTCATCAACGGGAAGAAGAAAGCCCAGCGGCGCACGGCGCCCAGGTTTTGTTCCAGGTAGCCCCTGTGCCCCGCCTCGAACTTCTCAATCTCGTATTCTTCCCGGGCGAAGGATCGGATGACCCGCAGACCGGCGATGTTCTCCTGCAGGACGGATGTCAGTCCGGCGAGTTCCTCTTGCACGCGGCGGTACATGGGCCGGACGCGCGTAGCAAAGGCGCGGATGGTAAACAACAGGGGTGGCAGCGTGATGAGCACCACCATGGTGAGGCGCCAGTTGATGAACATGAGGAAGGTCAATACCCCCACGGACATGAGAATACTGCGGACCAGGTTGACGAGGCCGAAGGCGAGGAACCGGCGCATCGTCTCGACATCCTGGGTGACCCGGGACATGAGCTCGCCCGTACGGGAGCGATCGTAGAAGCTGAAGGGAAGCTCGTGCAGGTGGCGATAGAGTTGATTTCGGAGATCAAAGATGACCAGTTGTCCGATGAGGGCAGAGGAATAACGACGTACAAAGAACATCATTCCGTGCAAGATCCCGGCGGCGACGACCCCGAGGGCCAGGGGCAGGAGCAGATGCCATTCCCCCTCGATGATGGCCACGTCGATGACGTAACGGGTCAACCACGGGATGGCGAAGCTCATCAGCACCAAGCCGAGCATCGAGAGGTTGGACAATGCCAACCAACCCGGGTAGGGCTTTAGGTAGGAGAGGAGACGCCAAATCGTTCGCATTCATTCCCCCGAAGAATCCGCGCAACGAGGCGCGGGAGATCGTTCGTAAATCGAAAAGATTATATCCCGGGTCCGTCGGGCCGTCAAAGGGCAAGGCACCGGGTGTGTCACATTGAAGGTCGACATTCCCCGTTTGACGAATGAGAAACCTATCGAAGCATTGATTGGGAGGTAGTGCAGTGAACGAACACCTGGGAGAGATCGGTCTCTTGTTGATATTGCTGGCCATCGGGGTCCTGGTGATCCCCGGGCTACTGGGGTTCGCCAGTACCTGGTCGCTAATAATCGGGATATGGATCGGAATTGTCGCGGTGTTCTTCCTACGGGCGGACCGTGCCCGGGGGGAGCGAAGAGAACGGCGCGAGGATCGGCGGGAAGAATGATCTGAATCGGTCCCGAGACCCCTGGTCTCCCATTGCCCTTCACCCCGGTGACGGGGTGGGCGGTGCTACGATGCCGTCTGCGTCATCCGTCTTCGAATAGATCCAATTGCCTCTTCATGCCGCCGAGAAAGCTCCTCCGGTGTTCGGGACAGGGCCCCCGCGCGACCAGGGCGGCCATGTGCTCCGCCGTCCCGTATCCCTTGTTTCGGTCCATGGCGTATCCGGGGAAGTGGCGGTCCAGCAGGCGCATGCGGCGATCCCGGACCACCTTTGCCACCACCGAGGCCGCGGCGATGACTGCATGGCGTGCGTCTCCGCCGACCACGGCGCGTTGCGACAACCCGAGTCCCGGGATCGGCCGGTTCCCATCCACCAGGACCCGGTCGGGCCGGAGCCCCAGCCGTCGTACGGCGTCGATCATGGTGCGCTGCGTCACGGGGACGATCCCCTCCCGGTCGATGTCCCGGGGGGATCCGAAGGCGATACCGATGGCGACGCATTCCCCGACGATCGCGGTGAAGAGGCGTTCGCGGTTCTTCTCCGAGAGGCGCTTGCTGTCGTCGAGACCCGGGAGGAATGTACCCCGGGCTAGGATGACCGCGGCGGCGACCACGGGGCCGGCCAGGGGTCCGTATCCTACCTCGTCCACGCCCGCTACCCAGGTGGCGTCGCAGTCGTGGGACATGTCCCGAACGCGGCGGCATTCTCGCAGCCAGGAGATGCGGGAATCGCCGGGGGCCCCCGTCCACGGCCGGGCGCCCGGACGCACCCCTTCGCCCAATCCCCGCGGGACGCGGGGACTCAATCCGGATCATCCAACGTGCCCGCGGATCCCGGAGGCCAGAAGATCAACCAGGTCTTCCCCCGGACGTCGGATCGTGGGACGAACCCGAAACTGCGACTGTCATCGCTGCTACCCCGGTTGTCGCCCAGCACGAACACGCTCCGGGGTGGGACCTTGACCGGAGCGAAATCCGAATTGTCCCCCCGGGTTATGTATTCCTCCTGCAAGGGTTCACCGTTGACGAACAGTTGACCGGCCCGCATTTCCACCAGTTCCCCCGGTGTACCGATCACCCGCTTGATCAGCTCCCGGTTCCCCTCCCCCGGATGCGCGAACACCACCACGTCATTGCGCTCGGGATCGGTGAACCGGTAGATGAACTTGTTCACCAGGACCCGGTCTCCGTGATGCAGGGTGTCCAACATCGAATCGCCCTCAACCACGAAGGTTTCGAACACCCAGGTCTGGATGACGAAGGTGAGGATGAGGGCGATGACCACCACTTCGAGGAGTTCGCGAAAGAGAGATCGACGACGCCTCCGCATACCTGGATCCTCCGTTTCGGTGGTCCTCAGGGGCGCGGTGTGCGCTTTTCTTTGATCCGGGCGGCGCGTCCCCTCCGGCTGCGAAGGTAATACAACTTGGCCCGGCGAACTTTGCCACGCCGGATTACCTTAATCCCCGACAGGCTGGGCGAGTGCACCGGGAAAGTACGTTCGACGCCTACGCCGTACGTAACCTTGCGCACGGTGAAACTCTCGTTGAGGCCGGATCCTTGGCGGCGTATGACTGCGCCCTCGAAGGCCTGAACGCGCTCGCGTCCGCCCTCGGTCACGCGAACGTTTACAACGACGGTATCGCCGGGGGCGAAATCCGGTACGTCCTCGCGAAGGAATTCGCTCTCTATTGTCTTGATGTAGTCAACCATGGCGTTGCTCCTCCCAATGGAAACGATAAGCTATCCATCATGATAGTCGATTTAGTCGCGCGGCGCCAACAAATCGGGGCGCCTGCTTCGCGTTCTATCCTCTGCCCATTCCGCCCTCCAGCGATCCACGCGTTCGTGATCCCCCGAAAGAAGGATCTCGGGGACGTGCATACCTCGAAACGCCCGCGGTCGGGTATACTGTGGGCCCTCCAGGATGCCCGTACTGAAGGAATCGCTTTCGGCCGAGGTCCGCTCACCCAGTACACCCGGGATCAGCCGGCCCACGGCATCTACGATGACCGCCGCGGGGAGTTCTCCTCCGCTCACGACGAAGTCCCCGAGGGAGATCTCGTCGGTTACGGCCCACTGGCGGACCCGTTCATCGACGCCCTCATAGCGCGGGCAAAGGATGATAATGTGCTCTTCCCGCGCCAGTTCTTCGCAGCGATGTTGCGTCAACCGGCGCCCCTGGGGAGACGTCAGGATGATGCGGGGACGCCCGCCCGAGCCCCTCTCGCAAAACTCGACGGCCCGAAAGAAGGGTTGTGGCTTCATCACCATTCCGGGTCCCCCTCCGAAGGGTGGCTCGTCGGTTACCCGATGCCTTCCCTCGGCGAAGTCGCGCAAATCGTGGGTCCGCAGTCGGATCAATCCCGACTCCCGGGCCTTCCCGATCACGCCGGTCCGAAGGGGCAGGTCCACGGATTCGGGGAAGAGTCCGACGATGTCGATGATCACGGCAGCTCCACCAGCCCTTCGGGTGGATCCACCCGAAGGAGTTTCTCGTCGAGGCGAACTTCGACGATGATGTCCCGGGCGGCGGGCAACAGCCATTCGCCGCTCTCACCCTGTATGCGCAGAACCTGGTTGAAGCCACCATCGAGAAATCCCGCGACCTCGCCCAGGTCCCGCCCGTCCTCGGTGACGACCCGACATCCCATGAGGTCCTCGAGGTAGAACGAATTCGGCGCCAGCTCGGGCATCGCGTCCCGGGATACCTGGATCTCCAGACCGCGGAGTTCCTCGGCGGCGGGCCGGCTATCCACGCCCTCGATCTTCAGGAGTAGCGTCCCCGAGTGACTCCGTATGCCTTCTACCCGCCTGGGCGCGACACCGGACTCCGTGACCAGGAATACTTCCTCCAGGTCTTGCGGCGGATCGAAATGCGAAGCGACCCGCACCTCCCCACGGCGGCCGTGGGGTTTGACGATGGCGCCCAAGCGGACTCTGCTTTCTTCGCCCTCTCGCGATGCGGACATCGGACCCCCCAAACTACTCGACGATCTCCACCTGGACGCGCCGTCCCTCCCGGGCCGCGGCGGCCTTGGCTACGGTCCGGATGGCCTGGACGATTCGACCCCGCCGTCCGATGACCTTTCCCACATCATCGGAGGCTACGCTGACCTCGATAATCGCGGTCTTCTCCCCCGCGACTTCGCGGACCTCGACGGCCTCGGGTTCATCCACCAGGGATCGGGCCAGGTAGGTAACCAGATCGGTGACGGCCACGGGTCATCACTTCCCCTCGTCGGAACCCCCGGTTGGCTCGGGTTCCGCCACTTCGGTGACACCTCGAAGTTGAATGTCGAAAGACTTCTGTTCTCCTTCAGCGAGCTCGCGTCCACCCTCGATCAGGCCGGCGGAGAGAAAGATGTCACGCACGGTCTCCGATGGGCGGGCTCCCTGGCTCAGCCAGTAACGGGCCCGGTCCTCCTCGATTCGCACCTTGGCGGGTCGTTCCACCGGATCGTAGAAACCGATCTCCTCTATGAAGCGACCATCCCTCGGCGTGCGCGAGTCGGCCACGACGATGCGGTAAAAGGCATCCCTCTTACCCCCGAGTCTTCTCAATCGAATCTTTACTGCCATACCATTTCCTCCCGTCGTATTGGCCCCTCAAGTCAATTCATGAAGGGCATTCGCGGCATCTTGCCGCGGGGCATGCCCCCGCGGCTCATCTGTTTCAACATGTCCCGCGTCGCCTGGTATTGCTTGAGCAATCGGTTCACATCCTGCACCCGCGTGCCACTACCCGTGGCAATCCGGCGCCGTCGGCTCCTCTTGATGATATCCGGCCGAGCGCGCTCTTCGGGGGTCATGGAGCGGATGATGGCTTCCGTCTTGACCAACTCGCCTTCGTCTACCTCCGCCGCACCCAGCTGCTTGCTCGCCCCCGGGATCATGGACATCAATTGGTCCAGGGGACCCATCTGCCGTACTTGCTGCAACTGTTCGAGGAAGTCGTCCAGGGTAAACTGGTCCGACATCAGGCGCTCGCTCAGCTGGCGGGCGCGCTCCTCGTCCATTCCTTGTTCTGCCTTCTCGATGAGGGTGAGCACGTCGCCCATACCCAGGATCCGGCCCGCTATGCGATCGGGATGGAACGGCTCCAGGCCG
>PWSR01000135.1 GCA_003563985.1 Clostridia bacterium
CATGATCCCCCGGGATCTCGCCCCCGCCGGCGATCCCCCGGGATGCCGCTGCGCCGACGTATTGACCGGTAACATATTGCCCGGGGAATGTGCGCTGTTCGGGGATGGGTGCACGCCCCGGGATCCCGCCGGTCCCTGCATGGTTTCTTCGGAGGGGGCCTGTGCGGCCCATTATCGATACGGTGGAGGTGCGGATCGTGGGTGAGGGTGACAGGATCCAACTGGTGCACGGTGACGGTGGGGAGGCCACCCGGGAGCTGATCGAGGGCTTCTTCCTGCCGCGCATCGGGAGCGAGGAACTTCGCGTCGCCGGGGACGCGGTCCGTCCCGGGGAAGAAACGGACCTGTGGATGACCACGGATTCCTTCGTGGTCTCGCCCCTGCAGTTTCCCGGCGGCGATATCGGCGGACTGGCGGTCAACGGGACCGTCAACGACCTGGCCGTGGCGGGCGCGCGCCCCCGCTGGTTTTCCGCTGGTTTCATCCTGGAGGAGGGACTCCCCCTGGAAGTCCTGGGGACGGTGCTGGATTCCATGGGGCGCGCCGCCCGGATCGCGGGGGTGCGGGTGGTGGCGGCGGACACCAAGGTGGTCGAGCGCGGCGCCGCCGACGGGATCTACATCAATACCACCGGGGTGGGGACCACCCTGCGGGGCATCGACCTGGGCCCGCATCGCGTCCGCCCCGGGGACGCCGTGGTGGTAACCGGCCCCGTGGGGGATCACGGTGTCGCCATCATGGCGGGGCGAGCGGGCATCTCCTTCGAGACGGAGGTCACCAGCGATTGCGCCCCGCTTTGGCCGCTGACGGGCCGGATCCTGGAGGGGCTGGGCGGGGGTGTGCACTTCATGCGCGATCCCACCCGCGGGGGGCTGGCCACGGTCCTCGGCGAGCTGGCCCGGGCGGCGGGCTGCCGGGTGACCGTCGAAGAGGCCCGGATCCCGGGTCGGCCCGGGGTCCGGGGGGCCGCCGAGATGCTGGGGCTCGACCCCCTGTACCTCGCCTGCGAGGGTCAGGCCGTCATCGTCGTCGAATCCGCGCGGGCCGAGCGGGTCCTGGAGATCATCCGATCCGGGGACGGTCCGTGGGATCCCGCGATCATCGGTCGCGTGGAGGAGGGCCCGGTCGGCGTTTCGTTGACCACGGAACTGGGGGGCACGCGTCCCCTGGGTCCGCTGCGGGGAGATCCATTGCCGAGAATTTGTTAGGGGGATTACCGTGAAGATCGCGCTGGTTCAGATGGATGTCGTATCGGGGGATCCGGAGGCCAATCTCGAAGTCGCGCTGGCGGGCATCGACGAAGCCGCCCGTGGCGGCGCGGAACTGGTGGTTCTGCCCGAGCTGTGGAGTGCCGGGTACGTCTGGCGCGAGGGAGAGGGTTACCGGGGCAGCCGGCGCGCCGGGGACTTCGCCCTGGACTTCCGGGGCGATTCCGCGATCCTCGCGGACCTGGCGGGACGCGCCCGGGACCACCGGATGTGGGTCGTCGGGGGCTCCCTCCCCGAGGGAACGAATCGGGGTATATTCAATTGCACCCCTGTATTCGATCCCGGTGGGGCGCTGGTGCATCGCTACCGCAAGGTGCACCTGATCGGCCTGATGGAGGAGGATGTGCACATGATCCCCGGGGACGAATGCCGCGCCTTTTCCATGGGCGACCGCGTCGCCGGGGCCTTCATCTGCTACGATCTGCGTTTCCCCGAGCTGGGGCGAAATCTCTTCATCGATGGTGCACAGCTCATCCTCGTGCCCGCCCAGTGGCCCGCAGCCCGGGCGAAGCACTGGCGTTCTCTGCTGGTGGCCCGGGCCATCGAAAACCAGTGTTTCGTCGCGGGATGCAATCGCGTGGGTCGAGGCGGCCCCGACACTTTCGCCGGGGGATCCCTGGTGGTCGACCCCGGCGGCGATATACTGGTGGAGGGTGACGACGAACCCGGGGTGCTGATGGCGGAACTGGATTTCGCCCGGGTCGAAGGAATGCGGGATGTACTGCCGTGCCTTCGAGATCGCCGGCCGGATGCGTACCGGCGATGAAGGAGCGCGAGCCCGTATTGTACAGCGCCTGCCTCCTGGGCATAGGGTGTGCCCACGATGGGAGACACCGGGCCCACCGCCTGCCCCCGGGTTTGCCGGGGGATTCCGTGCGGGCGGTTCCCGTTTGTCCCGAGCAGCTGGGGGGACTGCCCACCCCCCGGGCACCGGCGGAGATCGTCGGGGGATCGGGCCGCGACGTGCTTTCGGGGGAGGCTCGGGTGGTCTCGCGGCGAGGGGCCGACGTGAGCCGCGCCTTCCTGCGAGGGGCCGCGGAAACGATCCGCTGGGCCAACGCTGCCGGTTGCACCCGGGCCGTGATGGCCCCCGGAAGTCCCTCCTGTGGGCCTCGCTGGCATTACGACGGGAGCTTCTCCGGCCGTCGCGCCGAGGGGCCGGGAGTGACCGTCGCCGCACTGGAGGCCGCCGGAATCGCGGTGCGCGGGCCAGAGGAAGAGCGGGAGGCGGCGGGGAAGAAGGATTGCAGGTAACGTTTGAGGGGAGCGGTTCCGGTTGCCAACGGAAGAAGGATGGGGAGAAGGTACCCCAAAGGACATAGAAACCGTGATCGCCCGGTACCGGGCGGCCATCGAGGAGAACCCGAAGAACGCAGCCTTGCACCACGATCTCGGGGTGGCGCTCCTGGAGAAGGGTGAGCTGCGGGAGGCGGTGGCTGCCTTCGAGCGGGCCCTGGTGATACAACCCGACCTGACGAGCGCCCTCCACCTCATGTCCGTCGCCCTGGCGGACCTGGGGGACCTGGAGCGCGCCCGGGCGAACTGGAAGAAGGTCATCGAGCGGGAACCCAGGCACGCCCGCGCCCTGTATTTCCTGGGGTGGATCGAGACCGCGTACGGTAACTGGGATGAGGCCATCGAATTGCTGGGTCGCGCGGCGGACCTGCCCCCGGTCAGTTCCCGCGTCTACCATACCCTGGCCGAAGCCTACGTGGGCAAGGGAGATGCCGAGCGGGCCATCGGGATTTGGCGCGATATCGCCCACGAGGACCCCGAGGATCTGCGGGCCCATCACAACCTGTGCGCCGCCCTGCTGGACGCCGGTCGCTACGAGGAATGCATCGGTGCCGCCCGGATGGCCATCCAGAAGGGATCGGAGAGCACCGTGCCCCGGACCAACGCGGCCCTGGCGTTGCTGGTATTGGGCGAGCTGGACGAAGCGGAGCGATTCATGCGGGAAGCCCTCCAGATGGATCCCTCGGATACGCGTACCCGCGTCAACCTCGGGGAGATATTGGCCCGGGGCGGGGACCTGGATTCCGCCGAGGAGGAGTGGCGTCGCGTCGTGGAAGCGGAACCCAGGAACGCCGACGCCCACTTCAACCTCGGGCAGGCAGCCTACATCCGGGAGGATCTCGAGGGGGCGCTGGGTCACTGGGAACGGGGCCTGGAGGCCGTCGAGGACGGCCCGGAGGAGGTACGGGATTACTACGCACAACGGTTTCACACGGTCCGGGCGGAGGTGTACCGGGAGACCGGTGATTTCGAGAGCGCTATAGCGGAACAATTGCGCGCCGGGGGACCCGATCCCGCCGCACCCCATTACCGCGCGGCCCTGACGGCCCTGGAGGCGGGCTGGACCGACCGATGCCGCGATCTCCTGGAGGATGCCCGGAAGGCCGCACCCCGCGGGCACCTCGGCACCATGTTTGCCCGGGGCGCGCTGAAGTTGAAAGAGGGGGATCACGCCGGGGGAGCCCGGCAGTGGCGATTGGTCCTGGAGGCGGAGCCCGATGCCGCGTTGGTCGTGCGCCCGCAGCTCGGGAGCCTGTTCACGCCGGCCGAATTGGACGAGGTAGCCCAGGGCCTGAAGGATCGCGGCCTGGACGACGAGCACCGGGCCATCCGGACCTATCGCACGGCCCTGGCCCCCGAGGAGGAGTAGTTCGTTGGAGATCTTGGCGCTGGTGGGTGCCAGCGGAACCGGGAAGAGTCAGCGCGCCATGGTCGTGGCCGCCGAGATGGGTACGTCGTACATCATCGACGACGGTCTGTTCATCTGGACGGATAAGATCCTGGCGGGTAGTTCCGCCAAGGCGGAGCGTACCAAGGTGGCCGCGGTGCGCCGCGCCCTATTTGACGACCCCGAGCACGCGGGGACGGTGCGGCGGGCCATCGAGGAGGAAGACCCCGAGAAGATCGTGATCCTGGGCACGTCGCGGCGGATGATTCTCCGCATCGTCGACAGCCTGCAGCTCCCGGCGGTTTCGGCCTGGGTCGAAATCGAGGACGTGGCGTCGGCCGAGGATATCCGGGAGGCGCTGAAGGCGCGACGCAACCGGGGCGAGCACGTGATCCCGGTTCCCACCCTGGAGGTCACCAAGACCCTGGTGGGCTACATCATCAATCCCCTGAAACTCCTGTACCAGGGGGGCGTGTTGCGAAAACCCGTGATCATAGAGAAATCGGTGGTTCGCCCCACTTTCAGTACCCTGGGCCGGTTCTTCATCGCCGATAAGGTGGTGAGCACCATCGCGTCCCGGGCCGTGGAGGAAGTCCCGGGACTGCGATTGATTATACCGCCGGTGGTGCGGGCCTCCGACGGGGGCATCGTATTGACCCTCATCTGCTCCGTCGCCCCCGAGCGGGCCAGCGGGGCGCGCTTTCGCGAGGCACAGGTGTGGGTAAAGGATCGGGTAGAGGAGATGACGTCCCTGCCCGTGCGGGAAGTCAACATTAATCTCACCGGGGTGGAGTCCGCCGGTTGAATGGCCGCGGGTTCCGGCCCCATTTTCGAGGAGGATGACGAGAGTGACTAAGATTGGAATCAACGGTTTCGGACGCATCGGGCGCACCGTTCTCAGGAACGCCATGACCCGGGATGATGTGGAGGTCGTGGCGGTCAACGACCTCTTCGGCGCCGAGGCCTTTGCACACCTACTGAAGTACGATACCTCCTACGGGGTGTTCCCCGGCGAGGTCCGGATCGACGGCGAGGATCTGCTGGTCGACGGCCGGAGGATCGCCTTCTCCGCCGAGCGCGATCCGGCTTCGATTCCCTGGTCCGCCGCCGGGGCCGATGTGGTCATCGAATCCACCGGCGTCTTCCGCGATCGCGCGGGGGCGGCTAAACACCTGGCCGCGGGGGCGAAGAAGGTAATCATATCCGCCCCGGGCAAGGGCCCGGACATCACCGTGGTCCTCGGGGTCAACGAAGGCGAATACGATCCGGCGAAGCACGACGTGATCTCCAACGCATCCTGCACCACCAACTGCCTCGCCCCAATGGTTCGCGTCCTGGACGAGGCGGTGGGGGTGGAGCGGGGCCTGATGAACACCGTGCATGCCTACACCGCGGATCAGCAGCTGCTGGATGGACCCCACGAGGATCCCCGCCGGGCCCGCGCGGCCGCCGTGAATGTGGTGCCCACCAGCACCGGGGCCGCCACCGTCGTGGGCGACGTGTTGCCCTCCATGAAGGGTAAGCTGGACGGGTTCGCCGTGCGCGTGCCCTCTCCGGCAGTCTCCCTCTTGGACCTGACCGCTGTCCCCGCCCGGGATACCGACGTGGCCGAGATCAACCGGGCATTTTCCCGGGCCGCCACCGGCGACCTGGAGGGAATACTGGCGGTCTCGGATGAACCGCTGGTGTCCTCGGACTACCTGGGTTGCACGGCGTCGGCCACCGTGGACCTGCAGCTAACCCAGGTGGTCGATGGACGCCTGGTCAAGGTCGTGGCCTGGTACGACAATGAAATGGGTTATGCGGCCCGTATCGTAGGACTATCCGCCCTGGTTGGGCGGAGCATAGGATAATGGACGCCCCAGGGCGCCGAGGGGGGATTGATCGTGGATATTGTTAGCGTAAGAGACGTGGACGTCCGCGGACGCCGGGTACTGTTGCGGGTGGATTTCAATGTACCCATCGCCAGCGACGGTTCCATTGCCGACGACACCCGGATCCGGGAGGGGTTACCCACCATCGAGTACCTGCGTTCCCAGGGAGCGCGGACGGTGGTCATGAGCCACCTGGGACGACCCGGGGGACGCACCAGTCACCGTTTCAGCCTGGAACCCGTGGCTCGCCGCCTGGGACAACTGCTCAAGGCGAAAGTCCCCCTGGTCGAGGACATCCAGTCCGATGGCGCCAGGGCATCGGTGGAGGCCCTGGGGGAGGGCGACGTCCTCCTCCTGGAGAACCTCCGCTTCTACCCGGGCGAGGAGGCAAACGATGCCGAGTTCTCCGGGCACCTGGCCTCCCTCGGTCAGATCTTCGTGAATGATGCCTTCGGCACCGCCCACCGGGCCCACGCTTCCACCCACGGCGTGGCCGCCTTCCTGCCGGCGGTGGCCGGCCTCCTCATGCACCGGGAGGTCACTACCCTGGGTCAACTCCGCGAGCGGCCCGAGGCACCCTATGTCGCCGTACTCGGCGGGGCCAAGATATCCGACAAACTGTCCGTGTGCCGGCGCCTGCTGGACAAGGTGGATGTCCTTATCCTGGGGGGCGGGTTGGCGAATACGTTCTTGTTGGCCATGGGGCACAGCGTCGGCAACAGCCTGGTGGAGCCGGACATGGTGCCCGAGGTCAGGGGCCTCATCGCCGAGAGCAATCGAAAGAACGTGGATCTCCTGATGCCGCTGGACGTCTTGGTGGCCAGTACCATATCGCCGTCGGCGTCCACGCAGGTGGTGGATTCGGGTTCCGTCCCCCGGGGATGGAGCATCGTGGATATCGGTACCCGGACCGCGACCCGCTACACCTCGCGGATCTCGTCCGCCAAGACCGCCTTCTGGAACGGCCCCATGGGTGTCATGGAAATCCCGGCGTTCTCCCGCGGAAGCGAGGCCATCGCCCGGGCCATAGCGGAGCTGCGCGGTGGCCGTACCGTCGTCGGTGGCGGCGAGTCCGTGGAAATGTTGAGCCGGCTGGGATTGGCGGACAAGGTGGATCACGTTTCCACCGGCGGAGGGGCCGCCCTGCAGTTTCTGGCGGGGGATGAATTGCCCGCCCTATCCGTCCTGGAACGCGCCGGGTCGAGAAATCGCCGGCCGTGGGTCGGGGGCAACTGGAAGATGAGCGTAGCAGGCGAGCAGGTTACCGGGCTGGCTCGGGACATCGGGGCCGGCCTCGGGGACGGCGATGTGGACGTGGTCCTGTTTCCCGCGCACACCCAAATCGGGTCCGCCGCCGGGGAATTGGCGGAGAGCCCGGTGATGGTGGGCGGGCAAGATTGCCACTGGGAGACCGCGGGTGCTTATACCGGCTCGGTCTCCGGGGGCATGCTGGGGGATGCCGGGGCCTCGTGGACCCTGGTGGGGCATTCCGAGTGCCGGCGCTATCTCGGGGACGACGATGCCCGCGTGGCCCGCAAGCTCCGCGCCGCCCTGGCGGCCGGTCTACGCTCGGTCCTCTGCGTGGGCGAGGACGACCGCAGTGGCCCGGATGGCGGATGGCGCACCGTGGAGGCGCAATTGCGGCGGGCCCTGGGGGATCTCGGCGATATTTTCGAAGACGATCATCCCTGGGGCGATCGCCTCGTGGTGGCATACGAACCGGTTTGGGCCATCGGGACCGGAGAGGCCGCCGAACCGGCGACCGTGGGGGAGACCACGGCCCGAATCCGCGGGGAACTGGCGCGGATCTTCGATCCCTGGGCGGCCGCCGGGATCCGGGTGGTCTACGGGGGTAGCGTCGACGCGGGCAACGCCGGAGATTTCCTCGCCCTGCCCTCGGTGGATGGCGTGCTGGTGGGCGGAGCCAGTACTTCGGCGGATTCCTTCCTCGGGATCGTCGATGCGGTCGCCGGGGCCCCCGGGAAGCGAGGGGAATGATGACCCCGTGCCCGTCGTCGGGATCCCGCCCGGGGCCGGTGTTGCTGGTCATCATCGATGGGCTGGGTCTCTCGCCGGAGATCGAGGGCAATGCCCTCCGCGCCGCCGAGACCCCGACCCTGTGCCGGGTGGATCGGAACTACATAGGCGGACGCCTGGGCGCGTCGGGGCCGGCGGTCGGGTTGGCCCCCGGGGAGATGGGGAACTCCAACGTCGGACACCTGCACATCGGCGCCGGGCGATCCGTTCCCCAGGATGGCCCCCGGATCGATGCCGCCATAGAGGACGGTAGCCTTTTCGATAACGAATCCCTCTCGAACCTGATGGATGCGGTGCGCAGCGGGGGCGGTACGCTTCACCTGCTGGGCCTGGTATCCGATGGCCGCGTCCACAGTGACCTGGATCATTTACTGGCCCTGCTCACCATGGCGCGCCGGCGCGCGGTGGGACGGGTGGCGGTGCACGCGTTCCTGGATGGCCGGGATGTGTCTCCGGGGACCGCGTCGCAATACCTGGAGCGGCTGGAGGCCGACCTGGCGCGTTCCCCGGACCATCGGCTGGCGACCATTTCCGGTCGCTATTACGCCATGGACCGGGATCGTCGCTGGGATCGCCTGGATGCCGCCCTGGCGGCGATACTCCGCGGGGAAGGCCGCATCGCCGGGGGCACCATCGAGGCCATGGAGGGATGGGTGGCGGCGGGTGAAAGCGACGAGTTCGTCCGCCCGACCGTTCTCGGTGGCTACACGGGGGTGGAGCCCGGGGACGCCTTCATCACCTTCAACTACCGAGCCGATCGGATGCGCCAGATGGTTCGGGCGCTCCTGGGGATGGGCGGGCAAGCCGTGGACACCGCACCCCTGGAGGGCCCGGCCCGCCTGGTCACCATGACCCGGTACGATCCGCAATTCCGTTGCGCCGCGGCCTTCGCGCCCCCGGAGATCCCGATGAGTCTCGGCGAGGCGGTGAGCCGGGCCGGTATCACGCAGCTGCGCCTGGCCGAGACGGAAAAATATGCCCACGTTACGTACTTCCTCAACGGTGGACGGGAAGACCCCTTCCCCGGCGAGGAACGGGTCTTGGTTTCCTCCCCCCCGGTGCCGACCTACGATTTGATGCCGCAGATGAGCGCCCCGGAGGTGACTGATCGCCTCGTGGATGCGCTCGAGGCGGGGCGCCACGGATTGATGATCGTCAACTACGCCAACCCCGATATGGTTGGCCACACGGGGGATTTCGATGCAGCGGTGCAGGCCGTGGAGGCGGTTGATGCGGGATTGAAGGATGTCCTGGAGGCCCTGGAGGAGGCCGCGGGGATTGCCCTCATCATTTCGGATCACGGGAACGTCGAGAAGATGGTCAACGACCGGGGTGCCCACACCGCTCACACGGTACGGCAGGTACCGTGTTTCGTGGTGGGGGAGGCGTATCTGCGGGATGGACCCTGGTCCATCCGGGAGAATGGAACCCTCATCGATGTGGCGCCGACGGTCCTGGAATTGCTGGGCGTGGAGGTGCCCGACCCGATGGAGGGTCGGAACCTGCTGGTGTCGGCGGACGCGGTGGAGGACGTTGCGAGGGGAGATGTGTTGGATGGCTGCGGGGAATGAGATCGCCGAGGTCGTCGGTCGCGAGATCCTGGATTCCCGGGGGAATCCCACGGTGGAGGTGGATGTCCGGTTGCAGTCGGGTGCCCTGGGCCGGGCGGCGGTGCCCTCGGGGGCGAGCACGGGATCCCGGGAGGCCCGGGAAATCCGGGACGGGGACGCGGGACGATACCGGGGTCGCGGGGTGTTGCGGGCCGTCGCAGCGGTCAACGGCGAAATAAGGGATGCAGTGCGGGGCATGGACGCCGAAGATTTCACCGCCGTGGATGGTGTCATGATCGAGCTGGACGGGACCCCGATGAAGGATCGACTGGGCGCCAATTCCCTCCTGGGGGTGTCCCTGGCGGCAGTACGCGCCGTGGCCAATGCCCGGGGGATCTCGCCCTTCGAGTACCTCGCCCCCGCCGAGACCTACGTACTCCCGGTTCCATTGATGAACGTTCTCAACGGCGGTCAGCACGCCGCGAACGATGTCGAGGTGCAGGAATTCATGATCGTGCCCGACGGGGCTCCCAGTTTCTCCGAGGCGCTGCGGTGGGGCGTGGAAGTGTATCACGCCCTCGGAACCATCCTCCGGGAGGGGGGATGGGCCACGGGGGTCGGGGATGAGGGCGGCTTCGCTCCGGACCTGGATGGTGATGAAGGGGCCCTCGTCCTCCTGGAGCGTGCCATCGAGGCGGCGGGTTATCGCCCCGGGGAGGATGTCCACCTGGCCCTGGACGTCGCCGCCAGCGAGCTCTGGGACGGTGTGGGTTATCGCCTGGGGGGAGAGATCCTGGACTCGGGCGAGTTGATCGACCGCTACGCGGAGTGGTGCCGGCGCTTCCCCCTGGTTTCCATCGAGGACGGTATGGCCGAGGATGACTGGGCGGGCTGGGTTTCCCTGACGAGTCGCCTGGGCGAGCGCGTCCAGCTGGTGGGAGACGATCTGTTCGTGACGGATTCGGCCACCCTGGAGGAGGGGGCCCGGCTCGGGGCGGGCACGGCGATACTCATCAAGCCCAACCAGATCGGTACGGTGAGCGAGACCCTCGCCACCCTGGCCACCGCGCGGCGCCTGGGATACGGTGCGTGCATATCCCATCGCTCGGGCGAAACCGTGGATGCCTTCATCGCCGATCTCGCCGTTTCCTCGGGCGCCGGACAGATAAAGACCGGTGCCCCCTGTCGCGGAGAGCGCGTGGAGAAGTATAATCAACTCCTAAGGATCGAAGGAGAACTCGGGGAACGGGCGCGGTTTGCCGGATCCGCCCCCTTCGTGCTACAATAACTCGGATTTCGGGAGGTGAGGTCCCGCATGGACACTGTCTTCATGGTAATACATTTAATGATCGCCGCCGGCCTGATTGCGGCGGTGTTGATGCAATCGGGCAAGAGTGCGGGGATCTCCGGGGCCATCGCCGGCGCCGGTGAATCCTTTTTCGGTCGTCGCAAGGGGATGGACGAGTTTTTCGAGAAATTGACGACGTATCTGGCCGTGGGATTCATGGTCCTATCCATCGTCATAGCGATTATGATCTAAGTGGCGACCGGCCGGTCGTCGGGAAGGGGTGTCGGGGTGACGCGCGAAGAGGCCCACCAACTTCTCAAGGAGCACCTGAAGACTCCCAACTTATTGAAACACACCTACGCCGTGGAGGCCGTCATGGCCGCACTGGCTCGCCGACTCGGCGAGGATGAAGAGGCCTGGGCCCTGGCCGGGCTGCTGCACGATATCGATTACGACCACACGGCCGACGACCCCGATCTTCACAGTCGCATGGGTGCAGATCTCCTGGAGGAGGCCGGTTGTGATCCCGAGATGGTAGAGGCCATCCGGGCGCACAACGATCGGCACGGGTTTGCGCGGGAGTCGGCGATGGCGAAGGCGCTATATGCCACCGATCCCCTGACGGGTCTCATCGTCGCCGCCGCCCTGATCCATCCGGACAAGAAGCTGAACTCCCTGGACGCCGATTTCGTCATGAATCGGTACGGGGAGACTTCCTTCGCGCGGGGCGCGCGCCGGGAGAACATTGCCAGCGTCGAAGAACTGGGCGTCGAACTGGAGGAATTCGTAGAACTGGCCCTCGGGGCCATGCAGGATATCAGCGACGACCTGGGTCTCTGATACCGGGATCGGAACGAATGTTAGGCGGGGGGAGCTCCCATCGGGGCCTCCCCGTTTTTTGCTAGGTGCGGGGGATGACGACGGGAGATCTTCGCGGCGTCATCCCCGTTGAAAGGAGACAGGGTTGGACGCGATTCCGTTCCTGGCGGTGATGGGGTACCTGCTGGGGAACCTGGAGATTCCCCGGATTCGGGGGACAGAGGGACGCTTGGAACGATCGGCGACGGTAGCCGCCCTGGTCGCCGGTCCGATGTTCCTGGCCTTCGCCGTTGCGCCCACGGCCGTGGCGATGGCGGCCGCGGGCCTGGGTGCGGTGATCGGGTACAATTTCCCGTTTTGGTCCGCGGAGGTTCGGAAGGAGGACGCGCGGGGTTCCCTGGTGGCCTCGGCCACGGCCCTCCTTGTGTTGATGCCGCAGGCATCCGCCCTGGGATTGGTCCTCTTCGCCCTCGTCTACCGCTTCACCCGACGGATTTCCCTCGCCGGCATCGTCGCGGCGCTGTTCGTGCCCCCGGTAGCATGGTGGCTCCGGGGGAATGACCTCTTCCTACTCTTCGGCGGGTTAAACGCCATGGTGTTGCTGTACCGCCACCTGGACCGGGCCGAGATCGGGTTTCGCCGGCTTCTCAGAAGGCGACCCGGCCCCCTGTTTTTCCGGAAGACTGCCCGGCGCGCCGGGATCGTCTTCCTGATCGGCCTCGTCTTCCTGGGATTCTTTCTTTCCCGCTACGTGTATCACGGGTTCGGACTGCACCCGGAGATCTTCCGACGCGGATCGGCAGACTTGAACCACGTGGCGATTACCTTCGACGATGGTCCCGATCCAGGTTACACGTCGAGGATCCTGGATATCCTGGCGGACCGCGACGTGAAGGCGACGTTCTTTGTCGTCGGGCGCCACGTCGATCGCCATCCCGAGATCGTCCGCCGGATGTTGGACGAAGGGCATGAAGTCGGTTCGCACACGTACCACCATGCCAATTTGCTGCGGGCTTCCCCGGTCCTGGTGGCCCGGGAGCTGGATACGACGTCGGAGGCCATCGAGCGAGCCACCGGGCAGACACCCAAACTGTTCCGACCACCGCGCGGGTTGTACAATGAGAACGTAGTGGCGATCTCCCACGAGCGGGGTTATACCATCGCCCTCTGGTCCCTCAGCTCCCAGGATTGGCTGGGTACGGCCCCGGCACGGATCGTCCGCATGCTCACTAGTCACACCAGGGGAGGAGAGGTTCTCTTGTTTCACGATAGCGGCGACTTCTTCACCGCCGAAGGAGCAAATCGGGAGAACACCGTCGCGGCCCTCGGTCCCCTGATCGATGGACTGCGCGACCGGGGGTATCGCTTCGCCACGATGACCGAGCTCATGGTGATGACGCTACTGACCGAAGGGGAGGCACCGTGATGGCCGTCGAGGGGAATGTCTGCATTCGTCCTGCGCGGCGCGAGGATGCTCCGGCCATGGAACGGATCTTCCTGCAGTCCTTTGCGGACACCGTGGAAGACCTCCTGCCCCGGGGCGCACCCGAGGGCGTTTTCGAGGACATCATGGCCTTTCTGATCTGGGCGGATGACGAGGATTGCCTGGTGGCGGTCCTGGACGGAGACGTGGTCGGTTATTGCGTGGCACCGGCCAACATGTTCCGGATCTGGATCCGGGCGCCGCTTTCCCGAAGGATGTGGAGGTTGGCGTGGCTGGCCGTCAGCGGTGGGCTGGGGATGGGATTTCGCGGGGTGCTCACCCTGTTGGGTAACAAGGTGACGTTCTTTGCCAGCTTCGGGGTCGCGCGTTTTCGCGGTACCGCCCAAATCCTGTCGGTCGCGGTGGATCCGGTGGCTCGCGGCCGGGGCGTGGGTACCCGGCTCGTGGAGGTGGCGTTGGCGAACCTGCGGGACCGGGGTACGAAGTTCGTGAAACTCGAGGTGCGGCCGGACAATACCCCCGCCCGCAAGATGTACGAGAAGATGGGTTTTGTGGCACAGGGCAGCACGGAAGACAGCCACGGCCGATGGGTGGTAATGTTAAAGGACCTGGGCGAGGATTGATGGACGCAAGCGAGCGCGGGGTGATTGCGAATGGCACAAGGTAAACAGACCGGGCCTCCTCCCATAGCGAGGAACCGCAAGGCGTTGCGGGATTTCCACATCGAGGAGAATTTCGAGGCCGGCATCAAGTTGACGGGTACGGAGATCAAGGCGGTGCGAGAAGGCCGGGTCAACCTGGCGGACTCCTTCGCTCTGGTGGAGGGAGGCGAGCTATTCCTCCACAATATGCACATCGGTCCGTATAGTCACGGGAGCATATACAATCACGAGGCGCGCAGGAGCCGGAAACTCCTCCTCCACAAAAAGGAGATCGACTACCTGTACGGCAAGACCCGGGAGCAGGGTTACACCCTGGTGCCCGTGAAACTCTACTTCAAGCGGGGATGGGTCAAGGTGGACCTGGCCGTCGCCAAGGGTAAGCGCGAGTACGACAAACGCGAGACGGTGAAGAAGCGAGACGCCGAACGGAAGATGCGCCAGGCCATGAAACGGCCGCGGTGATGTCCTGAGACATCCAGTGCCCCGGATGGCCAAATTGACATTTGGCCTCTTGAGCCCTACAATAAAGCACACGGGGAGGCGTAGTCCCCGTCTACTCATGTGGGGGTGAGCAGGGTCGCTCCGGGCACCACTGGCGTAGGCAGCAGGTCGAGTTCGCCGCAGACTCGAAAACGGCGGCATCCTAACTAAGTGCCAACGATAACTACGCACTGGCTGCTGCGTAACACGTAACAGCCACGTCCACCCGTCCTCGGTCCGTCGGGGCGGTACTGGGCGACACTCAGATGGACTGGTCCGGGGGAATGCTCGTGCACCCCGGACGAGAATAAGCGAGATAGTTCGAGGGGAATTCGGTCCGTGGAAGTCCCCTCAGGCGAACGCAAAACACGGAATAAGCCTGTAGCGGTCTACGCTTGCGGGTTCGGACACTCGGGGTGCGACTCCCCGACACCTCCACCAGAACTCATCTATATCCGAATTGTTTCCGCGCCCTCGGGCGCGGTTCTTTTTTGGGGATCGAGGCGCTCGCTCCCCGCCTTCTGTCGGTGGCAGGGTTCGGCCGGGCGGCGCAGAAGTAGATATTGGATTCATAGGAGATACCTGGGAGTGATACATTGGCGCAATTTGTCTCGGCGACCCAGCTGCACAAATCCTTCGATGGTCAACCGGCGGTTAATGGATTCAGCCTCACCATCGACGAGGGTGAAATCTTCGGACTGCTGGGTCCCAATGGTGCGGGGAAGACCACCACCATCAGGATGCTTGCCACGGTGCTCGCGCCCGACGCCGGCGATGCCCACATCGGAGGGCACTCCATCGTGTCCGCCCCCCGCGAAGTGCGCCGCATCATCGGCCTGTGTCCGCAGGACATCGCCCTGTACGAGGATATGTCTGCCCGGGACAACCTGCTCTTTTTTGGCCGGATGGGTGGTCTCACCCTGCGTGAGGCCCGTACCCGCGCCGTGGAGTGCCTGGAGACGGTGAATCTCACCGCCCGCGCCGATGAGCGCGTGGCCCGTTTCTCCGGTGGGATGAAACGGCGCGTCAACCTGGCCATCGCCCTGGTCAATCGGCCCCGCCTCCTCTTCCTGGATGAACCCACCGTGGGCGTGGATCCGCAATCGCGGGCGAGCATCTACGATACGATACGCGCCCTGGCCCACGGGGGCACCACCGTGCTGTACACCACCCACTACATCGAAGAGGCGGAAAACCTGTGTAGCCGCGTGGCCATCATCGACGCGGGACGCATCATCGCCCTGGACACCCCGGAGGGGCTCCATGGCCTGCTCCCCGACGCCGAGCGCCCGACCCTGGAGGACGTATTCCTTCACCTAACCGGACGTACACTGAGGGACGTATGAGGGCGATGTCCCCGTGAAGGCCTCCCTCATTGCCCGACGCGAGATCCGATCCCATCTATCCGACGTCGCCGACCTGGCCTTCGGCTTGGCCCTCCCCGTTCTCCTGACCCTGTTAATACTGGCCGTGTTCGGGACCCCGGATTTCTTCCCCACCGCACACCTGGTCGATGCGGATGGCGGAGACGCGGCATGGGCGTTTCGCGGCCGCCTGGCGGACCGAGCACAGCTTGAGATTCTGGATGCCGACGAGGCCCATCGCCTCCTGGAGCGTTCGGCCATCCATCACGTGCTCTGGATCCCCGAAGGCTTCGGGGCAGCCCTCGCATCGGGCGAAGGCGCCGGCCTTCGTATTCTCCGGCGTGGCTCCGGCAGCCTGGAGGGGCAGGTGGTCACCGCCATCGCCCACGCAGTGCTGTCGGAGTTGGCCGTCGAGGCCGACGCGTATCGCCGCGTCCGCATTTTCGCCGACAACCTGGGCATAGAGCCCGGGACGGTGGATATCGATGCCCGCACCGATGCCTTCCTGGAACGGGAAGCAGCCGCTCCCCTGGTGGGGGTGACCACGCGTACCGTGGGCGCAGTGCCCGATATGGCACTTCGAACCGTCGCGGGGATCCTGTCCATGTTCTTGCTCTTCACCGTCACCCTGGGTGCGGTGGGTATTGTCGAGGAACGCCGATCGGGAATCGTGGAACGGATGAAGACCGTGGGGGTGCGCCCGTGGGACCTCTTCGGCGGTAAGATGGCGGCCGGCATCTTCAAGGGTATGCTGCAGGCGGGGATCATGCTGGCCCTTCTGGCCCTACTGGATTCGCCCCCGCCCGCCGTTCGGCTGCTGGGTGCACTGGGTTTTTCCATCCTCGCCCTCCTAACGTTTGGAATCCTGGGGCTGCTGCTCGGTGGCCTGGCCCGCACGCGGGAGCAGGCGCTCTGGGCGGCGATCCTCTTCACCATGATCAGCAGTGTCTCCGGCGGCACCTTCTTTGAGATATCGGCGAGTCCCACCACCGCGGCCATCGCCCGGGTATCCCCGGTCTACTACGCGATCCAGGGACTACAGGCCATCCTAGAGGGCGGCGGATGGTCCGCCGTCGCCACCCCCCTCGGTCTATTGCTGGGAATCCTGGGAATCTTGGGGCCCACGGCTTTCTGGGTCTTTCGGCGAGCGTGGGAGAGGGGATTGGAATAGTGCGCGGATGGATTCTCGCCCAAAAGGATATACGGAGTTTCCTCCGGGATCCGAAGGCCCTCGCCTTCGGGTTGGCCTTTCCCATATTGCTCGTCTTCTTCAGCATCACCGCCCTGGGGGGCGCCGGGGCGTCTGACCCCGTGCTGCATCTTCACGTCGCCACAGAGGAAGAGGCGGGTCTCAGCCGTGACATCCTCGATGTTCTCTTGGATATCGAGGAACTGAGCATCAGTGTCCTGGATCCCAAAGCGGCGGAGCGAGCGGTCGGGGCGGGAGAGATCGGGGGGTATCTCCTGTTCCCGGCCGATTTTACCGAGGCCGTCACCGGGGGATACGGTACCGATCTTTCGGTGGTTGTGACGGGAGAAGCCCTGCGCACGCGTCACGCCCTGGAAGGACTGGCGAGGGACATCGCTGCCCGGGCCGGAACCTCCCGCGTGGTCCTGGACGCAGGGATCTCCCTGCTCACCGTATCGCAACTCGATGACGCAGATTACTCCGGGGTGGAGAATGCCATCCGCGGCCTCTACGCCGACGAGGGCCTTGGAGGTGGCCCGACGGTGACGTTGGAGGCCGAGCGGGTGGGACCCATCCAGCCCCCCGATCCCCCGGACTGGTCGGTACCGGGGTACGTGGTGATGTTTCTATTTTTCACCGCGGCCCTGGGGGCGGAATCCATCGTGCTGGAGCGAGGGAATAATACGTTGGAACGCCTGGTGGTGTTGGGCGCCACTCGCCTGGACATCCTCGGGGGGAAATTCCTGGGCAGCTCTGCCCGCGCCATGGTGCAGGCCGCTTTGTTGTGGACTGCCGGCGTCGGCATCTTCGGGATGAACATCGGTCGTGCACCCGCGGCGGTGCTGTTGGTTACCGCAGTCTTCGTCCTGACCTCCGCGGCCTTCGGAGTACTCTTGGCTTCGCTGGCGCGCACCCCGGCCGCCGCCCACTCCTCGGCGGTACTCGTCTCCCTGGTCGCCGCCCCCCTGGGGGGTTGCTGGTGGCCGCTCTTCCTGGCGCCCCCCTGGTTGCAGACCGTCGCCCGCATCACCCCCCATGCCTGGGCGAACGACGCGCTCTTGCGAAGCCTCATATATGGGGCCACGATTCCCGAGGTTCTCGGTGAGGTGGCCGTGATTGCCCTCTTCGGCATCGCCTTTGCCGCGGTGGCACTGGTACGGTTCCGACCGGAGGCTTGAGCCCCCGCACATCAATCTCGCGTCGGCCGGTGTCAGCTGGCATTTCCATTGCATGGTTGGGGTTGCTGGATGCCTCCCCTGTGCCGGACCATCGAGGGTATCGATTTGGTACCCGGCCCGTAGAGAACATCGCGGCATGTATTGGCGATCTACGTCGTGGGTTTGCATACTCGGGGTGCCGTTCCCCGGCACCTCAACCAAGACTCGTTCACATTGGATCGTTTCCGCGCCCTCGGGCGCGGTTCCCTTATTGTGGGGCAGAGGATTGGGGTGGCCAATGTGGGATGAACTCGGGAACGTACGCAAGTGGGGGAGGAAATGCGGCGTGACGGCGTAACCCGCCGCCGGTGACCCGCGGGGAATCGGATCACCGGGGCGAGCTGACCGGGGTCCTACTCGAAATCGAGGAAAGTCTCTCCCAGATCGACGTCCTCACCGGCGAGGATTACCCGCTCGGCCTTCGCCGTCAGGGTGATGTCCTCGAAGGGCTTGCCGGCGACGATCATCAGGTCCGCCTTCTTGCCGGACTCGAGGCTACCGACCAGGTGGTCCATACCGAGGGCCCGGGCGGGCAGGATGGTCGTACCCGATAGCACGGCGTCCTCGGGGATGCCGGCATCTACCAGTGCCTCCAGCTCGAGCCAGTGGCCGCCGAAGGCGTAGGTGCCGAAGCCCTCGTCGGATCCGGCGATTACGGGTATGCCCATCTCGTACATCTGGCGCACACCCTCGGCCCTCCGGGCCCACTTGGCCTTCTTCTCGGCCAGTACTTCGGGATCACCGGTGCCGGTCTTCTCCATGTGTCGGATGCCGCTTCGGGCCACGGCCAGGGTCGGGTTCCAGTAGACGCCCCGCTCCAGCGCCATCTCGGCGGATACGGGGTCCAATCCCACGAGGTTTCCCTCGCTATCGTGGAACGAGCCGTGGGCAACGATGTCGAAGCCGGCCTCGATCACCTCGCGGATACACTGGATGTTGCTGGTGTGGGCCGCCGTCGGCTTGCCGGCCTCGCGGGCTTCTTCGACGCAGGCCTCCAGGATGGAGACGGGAAACTGGGGATTGTAGGGATCGCTTCCGGCGGTGCCCCCGCCCGACGCCATGATCTTGAGCACGTCCGCACCCTTGGAAAATACTTCGCGGGCCAGGGCCCTCGCTTCTGCCTCGTTTCGCACCACGCCATTCATGTTCCAGGCGTGACCCTCGGGAATGGTCAGGGGGCGTCCGGAGAGGATCATCCGGGGACCGATGGCGGCCCCGCACTCGATGGCCTCCCGCAAGTGGAAGGTTATATCGTCGCGGTCTCCGAAGTCCGCCAGAGTGGTCACCCCCGAGGCCAGGGACTTCAGGGCGTTGGTGTATCCTTGCAGTAGTAGAATTTCATTGTCCCGGCCGAACATGACCTCGGCTTCGCTGCCGTCCCCCGGCATTATGACGTGGGCGTGGCAGTTGACCATGCCGGGCATGATGGTGCAGCCCTCGAAGGTTTCGGGTTCTATGTGGCCGTATTTCTGATCCGCTTCGTCCTGGGGAAGAACGTCGACGATATCTTCACCGTCGAGGATGATGGAATGGCGGCCCTCCAATACTTTGTAGCCGTCGAATTGCCAGTCGCTCTGTAATCGCCTCAAATTATCCATCCCTTTCCAGAATGGGGGTGCCCGGGATAACGGTCGGACCCGGGGTGGAGCGAATCCCGCGCGGCCGGAGCCCCAATACCACCGCACGATGGTGCGGAAGGAAAGAACATTTCATCGGTGTTCGCGGTCGATGGAAACTTTCGTCATCCGTAGGCTAGAACCTTCTCGGCAGGGGCACACTTCTATCCCGAACATCTGTTTGGTATAATGGCTCCGGGAGATGATGCCGTTGTCCGAGTCCACCCAGGAACGACAATTGCGGGTCAGCCGGCCCATGGGCCTTTCGGTGATCCACTTGGATATGGACGCCTTCTACGCCGCCGTCGAGCAACGGGACGACCCCACCCTGCGCGGTAAGCCCGTGGTCGTCGGTGGCAGCCCCAACGCCCGCGGGGTTGTCTCGACGTGCTCCTACGAAGCCAGGCGATTCGGCATCCACTCCGCCATGCCTTCCAGCCGAGCCCGTGATCTTTGCCCCTCGGCCATATTCCTGCCCTCGGATTTTTCCAAGTACAAGGCGGTGGCCCGCCAGATTCGGGAGATCATGGGAAGGGACGGGGCGATGGTGGAGTCCCTGGGGCTCGACGAGGCCTTCGTCCATCCGCCCCCGGGCATGGATCCGGTAACCCTGGCCGGACGGATCAAGGGGGATATCCTGCGGGAGGTCGGGTTGACCTGTTCGGTGGGGGTATCCTACGCGCGCCCCCTGGCGAAGTTGGCCTCGGAACGGGAGAAGCCCGACGGTTTCACGGTCATCGACCAGGCCGCGGCGCGCGCGATGCTTCCCGATCTTCCCCTGGGGGATCTGTGGGGTGTGGGTCCCAGGACGGTGGCGCTACTGGCCCGGCACGGGATCGAGACCTGTGCGGATTTCTGGGGGACTCCCCGCGAAGAGTTGCTTACACTCCTCGGCCCCGGTCGAACGTGGGATCTCGCCCTGCTCACCTCGGGGCGCCCCCTGGTGCGGGAGCGGTCCACGTCCCGCGCGAAGTCCATCAGTCGCGAAACCACCCTCACCCAGGACGCCCGGGATCCGGCGGCGTTGGATGAGTTACTCGTCGAGATGGCGGAGCACGTGGTCGACCGATTGGAGCGTGAGGGCCTGGCGGCGAGCACGGTAACCGTGAAGATCCGGTACTCCAACTTCCGCACCCTCACCCGATCGCGCACCTTCGGGGCCGCCACATCGGAATCCTCGCAGATCCTGGGGGCAGCCCGCCCCTTGCTGGCGCGATTAGTCGACGGCAGCACGGGGGTGCGCCTGCTGGGTGCGGGCGTGACGGACCTCGTCTATCCGGACGATCTGCGCCAGGTGCGATTGTTCGGCGCCTAATCGCCGCCGTCTGCGCATAAGCGGGGCCCTCTACCGTCCATCAGCATTTCACCGGGTCACGGGTAGCAAGATCTTTTCCGGTTTCCCCTAGGAATTGCCCACCGGGTATCGAATACATATACTTGGAAGACCGTAGTATGCATTGGGTATGCTGAATGTATTCGAACGGGTCCCGGTTGGGGGCCGCGAGATCGAGAGGATGATTAGTGGATGTGGGACCTGGCAATTATTAACGGAGTACTGGTGAGTCCTACGGGCCGGTATCGGGCCAATATGCTCATCAAGGACGGCAAGATCGGAGCCATCACCACCGGTGATCTGGATGGGATCGATGTGCGCGAGACCGTGGACGCCCGCGGCAGGATGGTCCTGCCGGGCATGATCGACGCACACGTCCACCTGGACGAACCGGGTCCGGCCGTCAATGAAGATTTCACCACGGGAACTCGCGCCGCCGCGGCGGGGGGCGTCACCACGGTCGTCATGATGCCGGGATTCATCCCGTGTGTAAATGATGCCGAGACGCTCTTGCAGCGCAAGGATCAGTTCGGTGAGAAGACCTTCGTCGACTACGCCATGTTGGGCGGGGCGGGCGCCGAGATGTTGGACACCATCGTACCCCAGGCCGAGGCCGGTGCGGTGGGTTATAAGAGCTATATCCGGCCCTATAATCCCCAGCGCCCGGGCCTGATCTGCAAGGATTCCGGGGACGTTTATGTGACCCTCAGGGAAGTGGCGAAATCGGGGGTTCGGGTCGGGTTCCACGCCGAGGATTTCCCGGTCATCGAGAAGCTCACCGAGGATCTGGTTGCCCAGGGGCGCACCGGATACGCTGATTTTCACGGGAGCCGCCCCGAGAGCACCGAGATCCTCGCGACCCTGACCCTCCTCGAGGTAGCCCGCATGACGGGCGCTCCTCTGCACCTGGTACACATGAGCAGCCCCGACGCCATCGACCTCGCCGCGCAATGGCGGGAGTGGGGTACCGATGTCACCATCGAGACGTGCCCGCACTACCTCCTGTTGAGCGACGAGGATACGGCCCGGGTCGGACCCTATGCCCAGGTCGTCCCACCCCTGCGGTCCCCCGAGTCCGTGGCCCGCCTTTGGGAGCAGGTGGAGGAAGGGATCATCGATATCATCGCCACCGACCACGCTCCGGGTCTTCCCGAGCGACGGGAGAAGGGCCACACCAACATGTTCGAGTCCGGGGGTGGTCTCTCGGCCCTGGAGACGGTCATGCCACTGTTGATCAATGAAGTCTCCCTCGGCCGGATCAGCATGGAGCACCTGGTGGACCTGGTGGCGGAGATGCCGGCCAGATTATTCAAGATGTATCCGCGCAAGGGAATCCTGCAACCCGGGGCCGATGCGGACTTCATCCTCCTGGATCCCGAGGTCGAATGGACCATCGATGTCAATCGATTCGAAACGAAAGATCCCGAGGCCGCGAAGATTTTCGACGGTAGAAAGGTCCGCGGCCGCCTCGACGAGGTGTACGTCCGAGGGACCAAGGTCGCCGAGGCTGGGCGCACGACGGGAACCGCGGGCTACGGTGAATGGATCACCCCGGTCGGGTGATCCCGGGTTAGGTTACAGCTCCAGGGGTGGGTGGGCGCATCATCGTCCGGCCACCCCTGCGCATTGGACCCGCTTTCTCCGTCCACATCTCGACGATGGCGAGATCCGTTTTGCCGTCGGCTTCCATGATCGAATGCGGTGCCATTACGCCCGCATTACATGGGATGCGCGAATGAAGGAAGATCGGCGATTCGGTGGAATTAACAGCATTAGACCAGGATTTTCGGGATGGTGGAAGATACGAGTGAAGACGCGACACGGTTTCGGAGCCGGTATTGCTCTGATGGTCCTGCTAGTCTCCTGTATTCTACTCTCCGCGCCCGTCGTCTCCGCTGCGGGGACCGATGATATTTCCCTGCTCATCGACGGTGTACTGGCCTCCCCGGATGTGCCGCCCCGGATCGTGGGCGACCGTACCCTGGTGCCCATCCGCCTGATCACCGAATCCCTGGGCTGGGACGTTGAATGGCTGGCACATACTCGCCAGGTCCTGGTCCTGCGCGGGGCCGATTCCGCGGACGAAGAATTCGTGCTGTTGACCATCGATGACCCGAAGGCGCTGGTCAACGGGGAAGAACGATCCATGGATGTACCCCCGATCATCATCTCCGATCGTACCATGGTCCCGATCCGTTTCGTGGCCGAGGCCTTCGGTAGCGATGTCGGCTGGGATGGCGATACGCGGACCGTGACCATCGCTTCGCGTCCCACAGAGGATGCCGAACCCGACGGTGGTGGTGAGGTGGAGGGGGATGCGAATCGCGTTCTGTCCTATGCCCGCAGCGAGACGGGCCTGACTCTACAAATGTCTGGATCCTTCGAATGGAAGGTAATACGGGACACGGGCACGATATTGATGTTGCGGTTGATGGGGACCGGCATGGCGGAGGACCTCCCGCTCGCCCAAGTGTATGAAGGAGGTCCCCTGGAGCGGGTGAGTTTGAGCGAGGGGGAGGGAGTCGACGGTGGCGTGTACCTGTCCCTCGCCTTGCGGGATGTCGTCGACTACCGGATCGCGGCGACCGATGAGGGCCTGGAGATCGCGTTGGCATCCCTGCAGGATGTGGAGGTGATCGGGGGCGCCAACGGTCCGACGGTCATCCTGCGGACCACCGTTCCCGTCGAGGTGCGAACCTTCACCCTCGAGGACCCGGTGCGCGCCGTGATCGACTTGATCGAAGTGGACAAGCCCCACCACATCGACAATCTCCAGGTGGACGAGGGGATTCTGACGGGGGTTCGATTCGGGCAGCATCGACGGGCCGCCGGGGACATCTTCGACGGGACGCGCGTGGTGCTCGACCTGGCCGAAGACCAGGTGCCCGTCGTCTCCGGGCGCGAGCGGGAGGGGTACTACGAGATCGTGGTGGGATTCCGTCGCTCGTCCATCGCCGGTCGAATCATCGCCCTGGATCCCGGGCACGGTGGCTCCGACCCGGGAGCAACGGGGCCCAGTGGAATCACGGAAAGGGAGATTAACCTGCGCATCGCTGCCAAGACCGTGGCTCTTCTGGAGGCCGCGGGTGCCACCGTGGTGGCTACCCGGACCACGGATGTCGGGGTGCCCATATACGATCGGCCCGCCATCGCCAACGCCGCCGGGGCCGAGGTCTTCATCTCCATTCATGCCAACGCCGATCCCCTTCGGGTCGCCGAGGGCACGGAAACATATCATTACCCCAATCACGATGACAGCGAACGCCTGGCGCAAATCCTTCACCACCAGTTGGTCAATGCCCTGGGAAGCAACGACCGGAGGGTCCGCTACGGAAATTTCGCCGTGCTGCGCGAATCCAAGATGCCGGCGGCGCTCATCGAATGCCTCTACCTCAGCTCTCCCCACGAGGAACGCCGCCTGATGGATCCCGCCGTGCAGGAGAATATCGCCCGCTCTATCCTCGCGGCGCTGGAGCAATTCTTCGCCGCCTATTGAAACCAGATACCCCCAGCATAGCGGCTTGGGCGATGCCCACGCACCGCCGCGTCGCATTGTTGCCCCCGGGGTGTTCTGATAGCGTATGTTTCGGAACCCGCGCGACGGGAGGAAGAATCCTTGACCGATCTGGCCCTCCTCTTGGATATCGGAAGTACATTCACCAAAGCCCTCGCCTGCGACTTGGTCTCGGGTGCTGTGGTCGGGCGCACCCAGGCACACACCACCGCGAAATCCGACGTGATGTGGGGCGTGCGGAAGTGCTTGCAGAACCTGGAGAGCCTCGGGTTGCCGGGAAGCCTGGAGACGTCGGGATACCGTCATCGATATGCGACGAGCAGTGCCGCCGGAGGTCTGCGCATGGTCGTGATCGGATTGACCCGCGGGCTCACTGCCCGGGCGGCACGAGAAGCGGCCACGGGGGCCGGGGCGAGAATCTACGGGGTGTTTACCGGCAAGTTGGGGCCGGAGACGGTAGGCGAGATCGCGCGGGCGGACCCCGACATCGTTTTATTCACCGGGGGAATCGACGGGGGCAATGAAGATACGGTATTGGATAATGCCCGCGCCCTCGCTCGATTGGGGACTCGAGTCCCGGTGGTGGTGGCCTGCAACTCGTCGGTGTCGGGAAGGGTTTCCGAGGTTTTGAGCCTGGGAGGATTGGAAGTTCACGCGGCGAGGAATGTCATGCCGCGCCTCGATGTCCTGGATGCGACTCCGGCCCGGGAAATCATTCGGGAGGTATTCATGCGCCATATCGTCCGGGCCAAGGGATTGGGTGAACTATCGGGCTACCTGGACATGGAGGTTATGCCGACACCCTATGCGGTTATGCTCGGGGTGAGCGTCCTGGGCGCGCGCCGGGGGGACACCGTGGCCGTGGATGTCGGTGGGGCCACCACGGACGTGTACTCCTCGGCGGCCGGTGACCCGGAGGAATCGGACTTGATCCCCAGGGGCCTGCCTGATCCGACACTTCGCCGCACCGTGGAGGGTGATCTCGGGGTACGCGAGGGGGTATCTTCTCTATTGGCCCTCGCCCAAGGACGGGTTTTCGATGCGGTACGGACCGAGTTTCGCGGCTTTGATCGGACGGCCTTGCGGGAGTCCGCGTTCCTGCGGGAGACCGATACGGATTACCTGCCCGCGGGAGCGCTCGAAGAGAAGTTGGAATCCGAACTGGCGTGCGCCTGCATCGACTTGGCCACCCGACGGCATGCGGGCAGGGTGGAAGTGGAAGACACCCCCAGTGGTCCCGTGAGATACTTGTGGGGCAAGGACTTGCGGGGCGCGGATGTCCTGGTGGGAACCGGGGGTGCCTTCGTGGGCGCTTGGAATCGCGGGGACGCCACCGCCTTGTTGCGGGCGGCATTATATGCGGGGGACGAATCCCTGCGACCCGCCGCCCCCAGGTTTCTGGTGGATCCGGGGTACGCCGTATTCGCCGCGGGATTGTTGTCGTTGCAACATCCGGAGGCTTCCGAAGGATTGTTGGAGGAATTGGTGCCCGTGCGGAGAGTCGGCGACGCGGGAGCCCCGGGAGGGAAAGGAGCAGCTCGTGACTGCTAGCGGAAGCACAAGAATAGATGGTCGGGCCGCAGACGAGGTGCGACCCGTAAAGATTACTCGACACTACACCAAGTACGCTGAGGGATCCGTACTCGTCGAGACCGGTGAGACACAGGTGTTGGTGAACGTGAGCGTCGAAACGGGCGTGCCCCGGTGGCTGCGGGGAACCGGAAGGGGCTGGGTGACCGCGGAGTACAACATGCTGCCCCGGGCGACCCAGCAGAGGAATATGCGCGAGGTCAATCGCGGTAAACCCTCGGGCAGGACGCAGGAGATACAGCGGCTCGTCGGTAGATGCCTTCGCTCCGTGGTCGAGTTAGATCGCCTGGGGGAGAACACCTTATGGGTGGACTGCGATGTGATACAGGCGGACGGGGGAACACGGACGGCGTCGATTACGGGGGCCTTCGTGGCTCTAGTTGACGCGCTATATCACCAGATGAAGCGGGAACACCTGCGGTATCTACCCCTGAACAACAGCGTTGCTGCCATCAGCTGCGGGATCGTCGGGGGCGTGCCGATACTCGATCTGGCATACGAAGAGGATTCCCGAGCACAGGTCGATCTCAATGTGGTTGGCACGGGAACCGGGGGATTGGTCGAGATCCAGGGAGGAGCCGAAAAGGACCCCTTTTCCTGGAAGCAGTTGGATGTGCTGACGGGACTGGCTCGAAGCGGCCTGGAAGACATGACGCAAGCGCAGAAGGAAGCCCTGGGGCCCCTCTGGGACGAGGTCCGGGCCGGCGTTGCCCGCTTGGGAGAGAATGCACCCTTCGGTGCCCTCCGCGACCTGAAGGGGGATTTGCCTTGATGCGGGGTATTCTTGTATTGGCCACCCGTAATGCAGGAAAGGTCCGGGAATTGGAACGGATCCTGGGTCAAGACCTGGACCTCGAGGTCCGCAGTCTCTCCGATTATCCGGAAATGCCCGAGATCATCGAGGATGGGGATAGTTTCGAGGAGAATGCGAGGATCAAGGCGCTGGCCGCCGCGCGCCGCCTCGGTGTGGCGACGTGTGCGGACGATTCCGGCCTGGAGGTTCCCGCGCTGGGAGGAGAGCCGGGTATACGAAGCGCTCGCTACGCGGGGAGCGATGCTTCGGACGAGGATAACAATGCTCTTCTCCTGGAGAGAATGAGGAGCTTGGAGGATCCGAAGGAGCGTCGGGGGTATTTCGTCTGTGCGGCTGCCCTGGCGTTACCCGATCAGATATTGGAGGACTGGGGTGTTCAACCCCCGGGCGATTGGGATGTGACGGAGGATGGGATCTCACTATGGAGTGGCCTGGTCCGGGTACCCGGTATCGTGCTGCAACGGCCGCGGGGAACGGGTGGATTCGGCTACGATCCGTTGCTATTGTACGAGGATATGGGAAAGACTTTTGCCGAGATGACGTTTGAAGAGAAGAATGGAATCAGTCATCGGGGAACCGCGTTTCGCCTGCTCGTTCGGCAGTTGGAGGCGCTGTCTTGAAACTACGTTAGATTGACTTGGAGCGACCCGTACTTTATACTAAGGAATCGCTGAGAAGACAGGAGCGTAGCGCAGTTTGGTTAGCGCGCCTGCTTTGGGAGCAGGAGGTCGCCAGTTCGAATCTGGCCGCTCCGACCAGTTTCAAAGTGCGGGAGTAGCTCAGTGGTAGAGCCTCGGCCTTCCAAGCCGATTACGCGGGTTCGATCCCCGTCTCCCGCTCAGAGGCGC
>PWSR01000097.1 GCA_003563985.1 Clostridia bacterium
ATCGGCAAGAAGGGAGTCAGCATGCAACGGTACAAGGGACTGGGGGAGATGAACCCGGACCAGCTGTGGGAGACCACCATGAATCCCGAGTCCCGCACCCTGCTGCAGGTGACCCTGGACGATGTGATCGAGGCGGATGAGATATTCACCATCCTGATGGGTAGTCGCGTGGAGCCGAGGCGGGAATTCATCCAGGATAATGCGGATGCGGTCCGCTTCCTGGATACCGTGGTCTAGGGTCCACGGGGCGCGGGCTCTATCGAAGAGCGAGGGAGGACCCGCGCTCCTTGCGGGGGGCGGGGCTGCGATCCGGGTTCCCGGTCGCCGCGGGAACGCGGCACCGGAGGCGTCGTATCCCGTGTTGGCCCCACTACCCCGGGGGCGCTCATATATCGAAAAGAATTGATGGTTCGTATAAAATGAAGGAGACGGTTCATCGCCCCGCAGAGGGTAATCGCGCGGAATGGGCCGCCCGCCTTCGTCGACGTTCCCGCGGGGTGCCGAAGCCCTTGGGTGCTTCGCTTCCTAAATTCCTGGAGGTGCGGATTTGGCCGAGTACACGCACGGAAAAGTTCTGACCGTCGGTCTGACCGATGAGATGAAGCAAAGCTACATAGACTACGCCATGAGCGTCATCGTAAACCGAGCGCTCCCCGATGTGCGCGACGGATTAAAGCCGGTACATCGCCGGATCCTGTACGCCATGCGGGACATGGGTCTCGGGCCCGACAAGCCCTACCTGAAGTCCGCCCGGGTCGTCGGTGAGGTCATGGGTAAGTATCATCCCCACGGCGACCAGGCGATCTACGATACCATGGTCCGGTTGGCCCAAAAATTCAACATGCGCTATCCCCTCGTCGATGGTCACGGCAACTTCGGTTCCGTGGACGGCGACTCGGCGGCGGCCATGCGTTATACCGAAGCACGGCTCACTCCCCTGGCCCTGGCTACCATGATGGACCTGGACAAGGAGACCGTGGATTTCGGCCAGAACTTCGACGACAGCCTGCAGGAGCCGCTGGTCCTACCCTCGCGCTTCCCCAACCTGTTGGTGAACGGGTCGTCGGGCATCGCCGTGGGAATGGCCACGAACATTCCGCCCCACAACTTGCGAGAGGTGGCGGCCGCGGTCCTGTCCATGATCGACGATCCGTCGATCAGTTCCGAAGACTTGATGCGCAAGCACATCCCCGGGCCGGACTTTCCCACCGGGGCAACCATCGTCGGTCGGGAGGCGATCCGAGACGCCTACACCACCGGTCGCGGCATCATCACCATGCGCGCCGTGGCCCAGATCGAGAGCCTGCCCGGGTCGAAGAGTCGCCTGGTGATCACCGAGATCCCCTACCAGGTTAACAAGGCCAAACTCATCGAGAAGATCGCCGGCCTGGTGCGCGATAAGGTGGTCGTGGGAGTCACGGACCTGCGCGACGAGAGCGATCGCGAGGGGATGCGCGTCGTGGTGGAACTCTCCCGCAGCGGCAATCCCCACGTCGTGTTGAACCAACTGTACAAACATACTCCGCTGCAGAGCACCTTTGGCATCATCTTGCTGGCCCTGGTGGGTGGCCGGCCCAAGGTCATGACGCTACGGGATACCATCTACTATTATCTGCAACACCAGCGAGAGATCATCCAGCGCCGCACCGCCTACCTGCTGCAAAAGGCGGAGGATAGGGCCCACATTCTCGAGGGGCTGCTCACCGCCCTGGACGACATCGATCGCATCATCAGCACCATCCGGGCGAGCCAGACCGTCGACCTAGCCCGCCAGCGCCTGATGGAGAACTTCTCCCTATCGGAACGCCAGGCCCAGGCCATCCTGGAGATGCGCCTGCAGCGCCTGACGGGCCTGGAGCGGGACAAGGTCCAGGGAGAGTACGATGATCTCGTCGCAACCATAGCGTATTACCGCGAAGTACTGAGCGATGAAACCCGCGTCTCCGAGATCATCCGAGAAGAGCTGGAGGACCTGGTGGAGGAGCACGGAGATCCGAGGCGGACCCGGATCATATCCGGGGAAGGCGATCTCCAGGTCGAAGATCTCGTGGCCGAGGAGGACATCGTCATCACCCTGAGTCACCAGGGATACATCAAGCGGATGCCGGTCAGCACCTACCGGAAGCAGCGCCGCGGGGGACGGGGTATTCTCGGCATGGGCACCAAGGAAGGCGACTTCGTGGAGCAGATGTTCATCACCACCACGCACCGCCACCTCCTCTTTTTCGCCAGCAGCGGGAAAGTCTACGCGCTACGCGCCCACGAGGTGCCCGAGGGCAGTCGGAAGGCCCGGGGCACCCCGGTGATTAACCTGATCACCATCGAGCCGGGGGAGAGGGTCACCGCCGTGATATCGGTGAAGGATTTCTCCGAGACGGGACAACTCTTCATGGCGACGCGCCACGGGTACGTGAAGCGGACGGCCCTCGAGGAGTTCTCCTCCATCCGGCGCAACGGCCTCATCGCCATCTCCCTCGGGGAGGGCGACAGCCTGATCGGAGTCACGCCCACCGACGGCGATCGCGAGATGCTGCTGGTCACGGAGATGGGACAGGCGATCCGTTTCTCCGAGGAAGACGTTCGGCCCATGGGGCGGACGGCCCGCGGCGTCATAGGAATTCGCCTGGACGACGATGATCGGCTGGTGGGCATGGAGACCGCCGAGTCGGGAACCGATGTCCTGGTGGTCTCGGAGCGGGGCTTCGGCAAGCGCACCCCAATCGAGGAGTACAACCTCCAGCGTCGTGCCGGCAAGGGAGTAAAGACGCTGCGCGTGACCGATCGAACGGGGCCCCTGGTGGGTATGAAGATCGTCAAACCGGGCAATGAGATCATGTTGGTAACGGCCCAGGGCGTGATCCTGCGAACCTCGGTGGATGCCATATCCCGCCTAAGTCGCAACACCCAGGGCGTCATGGTCAATCGTCCGGGGGAAGACGATAAGGTCGTTTCCCTGGCACACATGGTTGTGCGCGAGAACGGTGAAGAAAAGGATATAGCCGAGATCATCGACGAGGAAGAAGACACATCGGGCGAAGAAGAGTGAGGAGGTCGCTTCCGTGAGGGCCGGGAAGATTTCTCCGCGAATACTGAGGGGTTTGGTGTTGAAGAACCTGGGAGCCGACCGCGAGGAGGTCGTCGTTCCGGCGGCCTTCGGCGAGGATGCCAGCGTCCTGGACTTCGGCGGTGCGCCCGTCATCGTCTCCACGGATCCCATCACCGCCGCCGAGGCCGGGGCCGGCAGGCTGGCGGTCATCGTCTCCTGTAACGATGTGGCCGCGGGTGGGGGAGAGCCCGTCGGGGTCCTGCTGACCATTATCCTGCCCGAGGGGTCGGAGCCGGATGTGCTGCGCCGGATCATGGGAGAGGCCCACGAAGCGGCAAAGGAACTGGGCGTGGCCATTATCGGTGGGCACACCGAAGTGGTACCCCACGTGAGACAACCCATCCTCAGCACGACGGTACTGGGCAAGGGACTCCCGGATCTTCCCTTTTGGCCCATAACCAGCTCCTCGGCACAGCCCGGGGACAGCCTCCTGCTGACGAAGACGGCAGGTATCGAGGGCAGTGCGATCCTGGCGGCGGATTTCCGGGCAGCACTGCTGGAGCGCGACGTTTCCGAGGATACGTTGAAGGCGGCCCAGAGTCTGGGCCAGGGGATCAGCGTGGTGGGAGAAGCGAAGGCGGCGGCGCGGGCCGGGGCTCGGGCGATGCACGACGTCACGGAAGGTGGGGTCGTAGGAGCGACGTATGAGGTGGCGGCGGCCTCGGGTACCGGAGCCGTATTGTATGAGGACTGCATCCCAGTGGCAGAGGCGACGCGAGTGCTCTGCCGCGCCCTGGCGCTGGATCCCATGCGCTTGATTTCCAGCGGAGCCCTTCTGATCGCCACGCCGAACCCCGGGGACGTGAAGTCGGCCGTGGGGGACTTGGGAATCGCCATCACCGAGATCGGCAAGGTCACGGGGGACGGCGAATTGTCCCTGGTGAGACGACTTCCCGGGGGCGGAGAGGTCCGCATGGAGATGGCGCCCCCGGATCGGGACGAGCTGTGGCGCGCCTTCGAACTCTACCGATAACCCGTCACGGCGCGGCGGATCTCATTTGCCCTCGTGCAGTTTCCGGTAGTAGCTTTGCGATAGGTAAACCGCCGCCAGGGGATTATGCCCCAGGACGCGGTCCTTTGCCGCCAGCACGGTGGTCGGCGCTTCGGCGTAGCGGAAGAACAGGCTGTCGTGGCCCACGCATAATCCCAGCACCACGTTGAATTGAGTACCCATCTCGTTCATCATCATCGCCTGTCCGATGGGATTGCACATCGCCTCGAATCCCTCGGGGCGGAACCGGGACTCCGGCGGTATGCCCACGTCCCCCTTATGGATTCCTCCGCAGGAACAGACGGCCGAGATTACCTCGAATCCCTGGTTCCGAAAGTAGTCGGCCACCACGCGGGCTTCCCGCTTCAATCCGCTGCAGAAGGCCAGGCCGAGGGTTTTGAAGTCCATCTTCTCGGCGAACCTTCCTATTTCTTCCAACCGGGTCCACTGGCAATACCCCGTCGTCTCCACGTGGGCCGCTGCCCGGGCAATGCGACGATTCTCCTCGTCCTCATAGGTCTCCCGTGCCCGGTTCAACCACTCGCCCCGCTCCTGGGGACATCCCGCGGGCCGACGCGTTTCATCCTGGGTACTGCAGGCGAAGGAATCGCACCATGCGCAAACCGTCAAAGTCATCACCCTACCTCTCCTCTCCATGTGTTGGACGATCGGCGTTGCAATCCTCTTGCGGGCGAGTGCGTAGTTCTTATTGTCATCGCGTGGACCGTGGGGTATCATGGGTTCACGAAATATCGTTGTTTGGATGCAATCCGATGAACGGTCGGTACCGTAGCGAGTGCCCCAGAGAGCCGGCGATGCTGCGAAGTCGGTGCCCGATGTGCGGTACTATCCAACCGGGAGGCGTCTCCGCTTCGGAGACGTACAGGCGCATATGACCAGAGTGGATCCCGGCACGTGGGATCAACTGGGGTGGCACCGCGGGCTACGCTGGCTCGTCCCTAGGGGACGGGCCTTTTGTCGTTTGGAGGGGGATGCCGATGTGGGACGGGGACCTGGTCGAGGAGGCCGTGACGGTCTGTCGGGAGAGTTACGCGCTCCGGTTGAATCCGGGAACGTCGGGAAATTTGAGCTTTCGCCGGGGGAATTCCATCATGATTTCGGGTTCCGGACTCTCGCTCGGATTCATCGACGAGAAGGGCTTCGTCGATGGTGCCATTGCGTGGGATCTTTCCTTCGCGCCGGTACGACCCTCCACAGAATACGCCCTGCACGAGGCCATCTACCGTGTGGTGCCGGCGTGTGGAGCGATCCTGCACTTTCACGGGCCTTGGATTCTGCAAGCCGGGGTGCGGGAACGGCCTCGCCGTTGGGTTCCCCGGGTCGCGCCGCCGGAGTTCGGGCAGACCGCGCCCGATGGATGGCTTCCGCGGGTTCCCTTTCTACCGCCCGGGTCGAATGAATTGGCAGAGGCGGTCGCCGAGGCCGTGGGTGACGGCTCGATGGGAGCCATCCTCTGCCGCCACGGTGGTGTGGCACTGGGGCGGAGCCCTCGCGAAGCGTTGTTCCGGGCGGAGGCGATGGAGTCCGCCGCGCATCTCGACTACTTTGCTCGACTGGCGGGGTCGCACGACGAGAGGAGTGGAGCACAGTGATTACACCGTTGCGCTGGGAGAACGGCGTGTTGTGGCTGCTGGACCAACGGAAACTCCCCCGCGAAGAGGTTTGGCTCCCGCTGGAGACGCCGCGGGAGGTGGCCGATGCGATCCGGGATATGGTGGTCCGGGGTGCGCCGGCCATCGGATTGACGGCTGCCTTCGGGATGGTCCTGGCGGTCCGGGACGGGGGAGACGCCGGCGAGACCACCCCGGATGAAGTGCTCCGCGGGGGCTTGGATGCGGCTTCGCAGGGACAGATGGAGCGATTGTTCGAGGCGGCAAGGGTATTGGAAATGGCTCGGCCTACCGCCGCCAATCTCGCCTGGGCCATCCGGCGGCAATTGCAGGTCGCCGCCGATGCGCTGGCGGGGGACGAGGACCTGGAATCTGCATTGCTGTGCGAGGCGAGGAAGATGCACGCGGCGGATGTGGACGGAAACCGCACCATGGGACGTCACGGTGCTCAACTCCTCCGCGAGGGCGATCGCGTTCTAACCCACTGTAACGCGGGGGCCCTGGCCACCGGGGGATACGGCACTGCCCTGGGGGTCATGCGCGCTGCCTTCGAAGCCGGATTGAATATATCCGTTTGCGCCACGGAGACGCGGCCGTATCTGCAGGGAGCCCGGCTGACGACGTGGGAACTCGTCCGCGACGGCATTCCCGTTCGACTGATCGTGGATGGAGCGGCTGCCTTCCTGATGCAACGAGGTGAGATCGATGCGGTGATCACCGGGGCGGATCGGATTGCGGGCAATGGCGATGTAGCCAACAAGATCGGGACGTATCCCCTGGCACTGGCGGCCCGGGATAACGATATTCCCTTCTACGTTGCCGCTCCCCTGTCGACGTTGGACCTGGAGATTCCCGACGGAGAAGCCATCGAAATCGAGCGCCGCTCCGGGGAAGAGATTACGCATTTCCGCGGCGAACGGGTTGTACCCGAAATGGTGGAAGCGATTAACTACGCCTTCGACATAACGCCGGCGGAGCTCGTAACGGCCATCATAACGGAGCGGGGCGTCGTCCGCCCGCCCTATGGAGAGGGACTGGCACAGTTGTTCGAGGAAGGTGAAGACGGTGCTTGAAATGCGCTTCATTCGCGACAACCCCCAGAAGGTCAAAGACGCGATCATCGCCAAGGGTGAGGCAGGCGTCGATATCGACGAGCTGTTGGCTGCCGATGAAAGTTGGCGCGAGGCGCTGACCGAGTTGGAGTCCCTGCGGGCCGATCGAAATGAGACGTCGAAGGAGATTGGCCGGCGCAAGAAGGCGGGGGATGACGCCGAGGCGATGATCCTGCGGATGCGCGAGGTCAACGAATCGATTGACGTGAAGGAAGAGCAGGTCAAGACACTCCAGTTATACATCGATGAGGCCCTGGCATTGATCCCCAATCTGCCCCACCCCGACGTTCCGCTGGGGGACGGGGAGGATGACAACGTCGAGATTCGACGCTGGGGAGAACCCCGGTCCTTCCCCTTCGAACCTCTGGCCCATTGGGACATCGGCGTCCAGCTGGGAATTCTCGATTTCGAGAGGGCCTCTCGGATTGCCGGGGCCCGGTTTTCCATCCTGCGCGGGGGCGCTGCACTGCTGGAGCGGGCACTGATCTCGTACATGATGGACCTCCATGTCGAAGAGCACGGGTATGAAGAGATCATCCCCCCGTACTTGGTCAGTCGACAGAGCATGTTCGGGACGGGGCAACTTCCGAAGTTCGAAGACGATGCCTTCCTCGTGAATCGGCAGGACTATTTCTTGGTTCCGACGGCGGAGGTACCGGTGACCAACATGTACCGCGGCGAGATGCTGGGCGCGGAGGATCTCCCGATGAAGTTCGTCGCCTATAGCGCCTGTTTTCGCGCCGAAGCGGGGGCGGCGGGCCGAGATACCCGCGGGTTGATCCGCCAGCACCAGTTCAACAAGGTCGAGCTGGTGCAGTACACGCTACCCGAGACGTCGTATGAAACCTTGGACGATATGTGCGCCCAGGCGGAGAAGGTCCTGCAGCGACTGAACCTACCCTATCGGGTATTGATCATGTGTACGGGTGACATGGGCTTTGCCCAGGAAAAGAAGTACGACCTGGAACTATGGATGCCCAGCTATTCGGATTACGTGGAAGTCAGCTCGGTGAGCAACTTCGGTGATTTCCAGGCGCGTCGAGCGGATCTGCGATTTCGACGGAGCCGCGATGCCCGCCCGGAGTTCGTCCATACGTTGAATGCCAGCGGGCTCGCCATCGGAAGGACGATGGCCGCCATTCTCGAAAACTACCAGAATGAAGATGGAACGGTAACGATTCCGGAGCCCCTCCGACCTTACATGAGAGGACAAAGGGTTATCGGTTTCAAGGGTTCTTGAATGCGGGGCCAGCGCGTGCTAAACTCGGTGACCTAGGGTCCAGATGTATAGGCGTGAATGGAGATGCGGTTACACAGCGGAGGGGTGCCGGAGTCCGGCTGATCGGAACGGTCTTGAAAACCGTCGAGGGTTCTGCCCTCCGTGGGTTCGAATCCCACCCCCTCCGCCAACCATTTCATACATCCGCCGGCGCTTATCCACAGGAACGGGATTCGGTGTGGCGGGAGCTCGTCGGGTTATACAGGGCCTGAATTGTTGATAATACTGTGGGTTTTGGGGATAAGTCCCTCCGATTGTGGATAAGTATAGAGGGGCGGGGAGAGGTTCTCAACAAGTTATTAACAGGCTCGATTTGCCATCATGAATGGTAAAAATCCTTGCGTGGTATTCATGGATATGCTACCATGTCTAGGCGTTGATAAGAGCCCATACGGAGGAGTACCCAAGTCAGGCTGAAGGGGCGGGTTTGCTAAACCTGTAGTAGGGTTACAGCCCTAGCGAGGGTTCGAATCCCTCCTCCTCCGCACCAAATAATGCGCCCTTAGCTCAGCGG
>PWSR01000144.1 GCA_003563985.1 Clostridia bacterium
AGTAGTCGCGACGCTGCTCGCCTGGTTGTTGTTGCGGGAGGTACCGGCGGCGCATCAGATCGTCGGGGGGCTCGTGGTGCTGGTGGCCCTCGGGACCTACCTCAGGAGGGTTAGTTCTAGGAGACGAAGGGGAGCGATCGCGCAATGATGGTGGACTTGATCGTGGCTGTAGCAATGGTGTTTGGGGTACTCAAGGGGCTCCGCCGTGGATTCCTCTTATCCCTGTTCTCCTTCGGTGGACTCCTCGCCGGTCTCGCGGCGGGGTGGAGTTTCGCCCCATGGTTGGTCGAGTTCCTCGACGGCAGATATGGTTGGCTCAACTCCCTGGCGATCTACCTCTCGGAACACGTATTGCTGCCCGGTGGAGTCAGTTCCCTCTTCTCCGATAGCATCACCCATACTCAGTTGGCCGAAATCTTGCTGACCGTCGTCGCCTTCCTGGTGATCTACGGCATCGTGAGGGGGGTCATAGAAGGGGTCGGGGAGTCGCTGAGGGGGCCCCGCGGCTGGGGTGTGGTCGGCGCCGTGGATAGGATGCTCGGAGCGATATTTGGACTCCTCGCGACAGTGCTCGCCCTCGCGGTGGTCTTTGGTTTCGTCATCGCCGTATCGCCGGCAATACCCGCGCTCGGCCCGGTCGCCGGGATGATCGAGAATTCCGCATCGGCGCACGGACTCGCCCGTCTCTTCTTCTTGATGGGGCCCCTGAAGGACCTGGTCACGGGTAGCGTGCCCTCCCTCGAAGTGATGCGCGACGGATTCGCGGTGCTGGTCGAAAGGAGACTCGCCGAATGACGGTGGAGAATTTCTTGGCCGAAGTGATAGCCCTTTTCGATCCCGCCATGGTGGCGCGGACCGCCCTGGAGATCCTTCTTATACTGATCGCATTCCACTTCATCATACGCTTCGGCTGCGGAATGCTGGACCGAGCGGTGGGGATGACGGAGGCGCGGATGCAGGAGGGGGCCAACGTAAACCGGTTGATTACCCTCAAGGGCTTGGTCAAGTCCGCTTTTCGCTACACCATGTATTTTGTGGCCGCCCTGACGGTTCTGCCCAAGATGGGGATCGAGACGACGCAGTTTCTCGCCGGAGCCGGCGTCGCCGGCCTCGCGGTGGGCTTTGGTGCGCAGAACCTGGTCCGCGATGTCATTAGCGGTTTCTTCTTCTTGCTGGAGGACCAGTTCGCCGTCGGGGAATACGTGGAGATCGATAATACCCACGGGATGATAGACGAGATGGGCCTCCGGGTTACCAAGTTAAGGGATTTTGGCGGCCAACTGCACTACCTGCCCAACGGCAGTATCGAGGTCGTGACCAATTACTCCCGGGGTCCGATGCGGATCCTGGTGGACGTCGATATTGCCTACGAAGAGGATGTCGATCGTGCCATCGCGGTCCTCGAAGACCTCTGCGAAGAGATGACGGATGTCATGGAAATCCTCGTGGACGGTCCCCGCGTCCTCGGGCTCAGTTCTCTCAACGAGTCCTCGATGACCCTGCGGGTGTGGGGCCGGGCCAAGAACATGGAACAGTGGGGCGCCGAACGGGAGATCCGCCGGCAAATTAAGCGTCGGTTCGTTCGAGAAGGGATCGAGATCCCGTATCCGCGCCGGGTCTTGGTGCCCGCTGCACGGACTAAAATCGTGGAGGAGGATGGGGAATGAGTACCGAGCGCCGCCGTGCCCAGGTTGGTGACGTCGTCGTCCTACGCAAGGCGCACCCTTGCGGGTCGGATCGATGGGAAGTCCTTCGGATCGGGGCCGATTTCCGTTTGCGTTGCCAGGGTTGTGGTCGATTGGTGATGCTCCCCCGGAGCAAGGTCGAACGGCGCATAAGGAAAATCGAATCTGCCGCGGATCAAGAGGAAGACCGGGAGGTGCGATAGTTGCAGATCGGCCTCGTCGGATTGCCGAATGCCGGCAAATCCACCTTGTTTAACATGGTGACGAAGGCGGGTGCGGAGACCGGACACTATCCCTTCACCACCGTCGATAGAAATGTCGGGAGGGTCCCCGTTCCCGATCCCCGGCTGGAAGCCATCCGCCGCATCCTCGGATCCGCGCGGGCCGTCCCGGCGACGGTCTCCGTCGTGGATATTGCCGGCCTCGTCCCCGGGGCCAGCAAGGGAGAGGGCCTGGGGAATCGTTTCCTGGGGCACATCCGCGAGATGGATGCCATCGCCCACGTCCTCCGCTGCTTTGATCGAGCGGACGTCGTCCGCTCGGAGGGCGCCCTCGATCCCGTGGCCGATGCAGACCTGGTCGAAACCGAGTTGATCCTGGCCGACCACGACACGGTTCTACGGAGATTAGAGGCGTTCCGCGTTGCGGCCAAGTCGGCCCATCCGCAGGCCCTGGCCCGGGTGCGCACGGCCGAGGCATTGCTGGGCCGCCTGGAGGAGGGCGAGTACCTCGGGCGATCCGCCCTGTCACCGGAAGAGCGTAGCATGGCGGCGGATATGAACCTGCTTACGATCCTGCCGGTCCTGTACGTGCTAAACGCCGGGGATCCGGAGGGGATGGGATCCGACCCCGCCGTCCAAATGTTGGAAAGCCGCGGCGGTGCCGTGGTGGAACTGTCCGCGGCCTTCGAAGATGAACTGGGAGAATTGAGTGCAGGAGAGCGGCGGATGTTCCTGGAGGACGCCGGCCTGGAGTCCCCCGGGCGGGACCGATTTATCCGGGCGGCCCACGAATTGCTGGGGCGGATCACCTTCTTTTCAGGAAACGAGAAGGAAACCCGCGCTTGGTCCATCGGGGAGGGAAGTTCGGCCGTGGAGGCCGCCGGGAAGATTCATACCGACATGGCTCGTGGTTTCATCCGGGCGGAGGTCATCGATGCGGACTCGCTGATCGAAATCGGATCCCGGAGCGAAGCCCGCAACCGCGGCTTGCTGCGGGTGGAGGGTCGCGATTACCGGGTTCGCGACGGAGACGTGATGCAAATCCTGTTCAATGCTTAGCTTGGAAGGTATCCGCACCGGTGTTATAATACTCGGGCATCGTAACTAGGCCACAATTGAATCGCTGCACTTCCCGCTTTGTCCGGGAGGCAAAGCCGTTAGGCCGAGGGGAGGAGGACTTCAGTCTTGTCGTTCCGCAATTACGAGCTCATGTTTATAGTGCGTCCCGACGCGGGCAACGATGTTGCCCGGGAACGCGCAGCTTTCTACGGAAACCTCGTAGAGGAGCTGGGCGGTGACGTCGCGGAAGTAGACGAATGGGGCACGCGCCGGTTGGCATACGAGATCGACGATTTCCACGAGGGTTTCTACGTCATACTCGATTTCTCGGCGAATGAAGATATCACCCGGGAAGTCGATCGCCGAATGAAGTTGGATGATACCATCATGAGGTTGATGTTGATCAAGCAAGAAGACTAACGGAAATAGGGGGTCTCTCAGATGCTGAACGTCGCTGTCTTAATAGGACGACTAACCGCGGACCCCGAGCTGCGCTACACGGTGAGCGGAATCGCCGTGGTGAACTTCCGGTTGGCCGTGGACCGTCCCTTTACGAACCGGGAGGGTGAACGAGATACCGACTTCCTGGACATCGTTTGCTGGCGGAAGCTGGCGGAGACCGTGGCCGCGAACCTGAACAAGGGGCGCTTGGTGGCGGTCAAGGGAATGGTCCAGGCCCGCAACTGGGAAACGGCCGAGGGCGAACGCCGCAGGACGGTGGAGATCGTCGCCGACGAGGTTCGCTTCCTGGATTGGCCCAGCGATCGACGGGGGCCTTCCAAGGGCCAGGATAAAAGCAGCAAAGATGCTGACGTTGGAGATTTCGAGGATCTTTTTGAAGAGGGCTTCGAAGACGAAGTTCCGTTCTAAGACCGGGAGGTGTATGAATTGCCACCAAAGAGGCCGCGCAAGAAGCGTCGTAAGGTATGTGGTTTCTGCGTCGATAAGTTGGATGGGGTCGACTACAAGGATGTCGGCCGGCTGCGCCGGTTTATCAGCGACAGGGGTAAGATATTGCCCCGCCGCGTGACTGGAAACTGCGCCCGCCACCAGAGGCAGCTGACCCACGCGATCAAGCGGGCCCGCATCATGGCCCTGCTTCCCTTTACCGTAGACGTGAGCTAGGAACACCCGGGCTCGCGTTCCCCGCCAATCCGGGGAGGCACTGTGGGAGAGGCGATCCCGCATCCTCCTTCGGGTTTTCGGGTGGACGAAGACCGTTGGGAGGTGGAGGCTTTGGACGGTGGCAGCTCAGTGCGATCTCTGGCGGAGAGTGCGCTGTTGGCGGCGATTACCGTCCTCCTGATGTTTCTCGGGGCCTTCCTGCCCATCGCGGGTTTCTTCGTAGTGCTGATGTGGCCGATACCGGTCATGCTCGTCATCCTGAGGCACGGTGTCCGCTACGGACTCATGACGGTGGCCGTCACGATCGTTCTCTCCACCATCTTCCTGGGTATAATCCAGGCGGTGTTGGCCGGGATCACCATCGTCGGCTTGATCGGTGTCGCCTTCGGGATCGGGTTGCGCCGCAGCTGGACCGGTTCGACCCTCGTGGGAGTCGGGACGGCGGTCATCGCCGTATCCTTTCTCATCACGCTGGCCCTGGCGGGTCCGCTCATGGGGATCGATCTGGTAGAGCAGATCCAAAATACGGCCGCCCGGAGCGTCGAGATGGCCGCGGAGACCTACAGCAGCATGGGGGTTGCCGACGCAGAACTGATCCTGGAGGAGATGCGGACGGCCATCGCCATCATGGAGACGGTCTTTCCGGCCATGCTCATGATGTCCGCATTCGTCTATTCCGTATGGACGTTCGGCGTCACCCGGTTACTTCTGCCCAAGCTGGGCTATGCCGTCCCCCCGCTGCCTCCCTTTGCGCGGTGGCGGGCGCCCATATGGCTGGCGCTGGCTCTCCTGGCTTCGTATGGAATCATTCTCTTCATGGGTGGCCCGGAGTCGGTGTCGTACATCGTCGTACTCGCCGAGAATGTATTGTTTGCCGCCAACGGGGCCTACTTGGTTTTCGGGGCCGCGCTGCTGTATTTTCTCTTGCATCGGCTCCTCGGATCGCCCTGGGTGGCGGGTTTCGCCTGTGCGCTAATCGCCATCAATCCCATCGGCGTATCGATTTTGCCGCTGGCGGCAATCTTGGACTCCGGGCTGGATATTCGCCGATTCGTCGATCGCAAGCGCAATGAAAATAGAACCTGATGTGTTACGAGAAAGAAGTGAGGAGGACGTGAAATGAAAATCATCCTTCTGGAAAGCGTAGATACGCTGGGAGAGCCGGGCGAAGTGGTTGACGTCGCCGATGGATACGCCCGCAACTACCTCATCCCGCGCGGCCTCGCCCAGCGTGCTACCAAGGCCCACATGGCCCAGCTCGAAGAGGAACTGAAGCGGCGTCGTCGCGCTGCGGATGAAGCGCTCGATGAGGCGCAGAAAGCGAGCGAGCGCCTGGAGGGTCTGGCAATCAGCCTCAGTGCCCGTGCCGGTGCCTCGGGCAAGTTGTTCGGCTCGGTTACTTCGACGGACATCGCCGAAGCCATCGAAGAGGAGACCGGACTCGCCGTGGATCGACGCAAGATCCAACTCTCTGAGCCCATCCGGGAACTGGGAGAGCGGGAAGTCGTCCTGGATCTGCACGCCGAGGTAAAGGTTCCCATCACCGTCGAGGTCGTCGCGGAGGCGTAGCGGAGAGTGCAGCCGGAAAGGGAAGTGCCGTGAGTACGCTGATGGATAGGGTTCCGCCGAACAGCGAAGATGCCGAGAAATCCGTCCTCGGATCTATGATGCTGGAACGCGATGCCATCATCGCCGCCACGGAACTCCTGCAGGCAGAGGACTTCTATCGGGAATCGCACCGTCGGATCTTTACAGCGATGGTCCGGTTATTCGATCGCGGCGAGGCCGTGGATCTCGTCACGGTAACCGAAGAACTGGGCCGGGTCGGGGGGCTCGATTCCGTGGGTGGTGCCGTCTACCTCTCGGACATCGCCTCCTCGGTTCCCACGACGGCGAACATAGAACATTACGTCAAGATCGTGGAGCAGAAGTCGCTCCTGCGCCGTCTCCTGCGGGCCTCGGCCGAAATCAGCCGGCTGGCCTATTCCACCGAGGAGGAACCGCAGGACATTCTGGACCGGGCCGAGCAACTGATCTTCGAATTGGCCCAGGGGCGGCTCGGCCGCAGCTATGCGCCCCTGGATGCCATCCTCCGGGATACCTTCGAGGAAATCGAAAGTCTTTACCACAACAAGGGCGAGGTCGTGGGTGTGCCCACGGGTTTCAAGCGGTTGGACGAGATGACCACCGGTTTCCACCCCTCCGAGCTCATCATCGTCGCCGCCCGTCCTTCCGTCGGTAAGACGACCCTGGCCCTCAACATCGCCGCCAACGCGGCCATCGGTTACGGCATTCCCGTGGGAATCTTCAGCCTGGAGATGGCGCGGGAGCAACTCGCCATGCGCCTGCTCGCCTCGGAAGCCCGCATCGACGGGCACCGGTTGAGGTCGGGTTATCTTCGCGACGAAGATTGGCCCAAGTTATCGCGCGCCCTGGGGAAGCTCAGCGAAGTGGAGATATACGTAGATGACTCCCCGAACCTGAGTGCCATGGAACTGCGCGGGAGGGCCCGGAGGATGAAGGCGGAGGCCAACATCGGTCTCGTGCTGGTGGACTACCTGCAGCTGATGAGTGGGACCCGCATGGAGAATCGCCAGCAGGAGATATCCGAGATCTCCCGGTCCCTAAAGGGCCTCGCCCGGGAACTCAAGTGCCCCGTGGTGGCACTATCCCAGCTAAGTCGTGCCGTCGAGCAGCGTTCGGATCGGCGTCCGCAGCTTTCGGACCTACGGGAGTCCGGGGCCATCGAGCAGGATGCCGACGTGGTAGCCTTTCTCTGGAATAACCCGGAGCACGAGAACGAAAACCTCTTGGATCTCGTCATCGCCAAGCAACGCAACGGTCCGACGGGGATGCTCAGCCTCATTTTCATGCAACAGTACAGCCGTTTCGTCGAGCCCTCCTGGAGAGAGGAGGAATGAGCGTGCGGGTGAGTCGCAATACCTACGATGTAATCATCGTGGGGGCGGGGCCCGCGGGAATCTTCGCGGCGCTGGAGCTGGTGGAACACCGCCCCGACCTCTCCGTATTGATCATCGAGCGCGGTCATGACCTGGCGCGGCGGCGGTGTCCCATGGTAGAGAACGGGCGGTGCGTGGGATGCCGGCCCTGTTCCATCACCTCAGGATGGGGAGGCGCCGGGGCATACAGTGACGGGAAGCTGACCCTTACGACGGAATTCGGGGGTAGTCTTTCGGACTATCTTACGGTAGACGAGCTGACCTCCCTCATCGATTACTGCGATGGCTGGTACGTCCGCTTCGGCGCCCCGGATGAAATCTACGGAGGCGACGAGGCCGTCGAGCGGGACCTCTACCGGCGGGCCGCTTCGGCGGACCTGATGTTCATCCCCGGCCGCATCCGGCACATGGGGACGGAAACGTGCACCGAGGTCCTGGAGCAAGCGCACGGATACCTGCGCGACAAGGTCGAGGTGGTCTTTGACCTGGCGGTGGAGACCATCGAAGTCCACGAGGGCCGGGTCGGGGGAGTGACCACCTCGGACGGGGACAGGATCGGGGCGAGGTGCGTGATACTGGCGCCGGGTCGGTCGGGCTCGGAATGGGTCGAATCCGAAGCGCGTCGCCTCGGGATCCGTAGTGGTCCGGGCCCCGTGGATGTAGGGGTTCGTGTTGAGGTGCCCGCCCTGGTAACCGAAGAAATAACGGACAAGGTATACGAGTCGAAGTTGGTCTACTATTCGAAGTCCTTCGACGATAAGGTGCGCACCTTCTGCATGTGTCCCAACGGCGAGGTCACGATGGAAAACGTGGACGGGCTGATCACCGTGAACGGGCACAGCTACCGGGATCGCAAGACCGAGAACACCAACTTCGCCCTCCTCGTGTCCAAGACCTTCACCAAGCCCTTCGATGAACCGAATCGATATGGTCGCAACATTGCGTCGCTGGCGAACATGTTGGGTGGTGGCGTCCTGGTCCAGCGGCTGGGGGATCTCCTGGCCGGGCGGCGGTCCACGGAGCACCGGTTGGCCCGGGGCGTGGTACGTCCCACCCTGGAGGAAGCCACGCCCGGAGACCTGAGCCTGGTCTTGCCCTACCGCCAGCTCTTGGGCATACTGGAAATGCTCGAAGCCTTGGACGGCCTCATGCCCGGGGTCCGATCCAGGCACACCCTCTTGTACGGGGTCGAGGTCAAGTTCTATTCTTCGGGTTTGCAGGTCGATCAGGATATGGAAACGCCCGTGGCGAATCTATTCGCCGTGGGCGATGGAGCTGGGGTCACCCACGGACTGGCGCAGGCTTCCGCATCGGGGGTTCGCGCGGCCAGGTCCATAATCCGGGGGCTCTGAGGGTGGACCGGGGGGAGCGGTGTCGTGATGGCAGTCGTATTGGTAGGCGCCCAGTGGGGCGATGAGGGCAAGGGTAAGATGACGGATTTCCTCGCCGAGAAGGCGGACGTCGTCGTTCGATACCAGGGCGGTAGCAACGCGGGGCACACGGTGGTGGTGGCCGGAAAGACCCACAAGTTGCACCTGATCCCGTCCGGGATCCTCGCCGGCAAGATCTCCGTTATCGGCAATGGCGTCGTGGTCGATCCCGGCCAGATGCTCCGAGAGATCGCCGGCTTGGAGCTGGCGGGATGCGATCCGTCCCTGGTCAAGCTCAGCGATATCGCCCACGTGATCATGCCCTACCACCATCGCCTCGACTCCCTGGAGGAAGTGGGACGGGGAGATCGCAAGATCGGGACCACGCAACGGGGCATTGGTCCCGCCTACATGGACAAGGCTGCCCGGTCGGGAATCCGCGTGGTGGATCTCTTGAATCCCGCGCTGTTCCGGGAGAAGGTTGCCTATCAACTGACCCAGGTCAATCACCTGCTGGAGCGGGTCTATGATAGTGAGGGGTTTGACCCGGACCAGATGGCCGATGAATACCTCGAACACGCCGAGGGCCTGGCTCCCCACGTCTGCGATACCTCGGTCCTGATCAACGATGCCCTGGATGAAGGGAAGAAAGTCCTTTTCGAGGGGGCCCAGGGCACCATGCTGGACGTGGATCACGGGACGTACCCTTACGTGACTTCCTCGCATCCGACGGCCGGAGGAGCCTGCATCGGCACCGGCGTCGGTCCTACGAAGATACGCAAGGTCATCGGCGTCGCCAAGGCCTACACCTCTCGGGTGGGAGATGGGCCCATGCCCAGCGAGTTGCACGGCGACATGGGCGAGTTGCTCCGGGAACGCGGTGCCGAGTACGGAACGACTACCGGGCGGCCCAGGAGGGTCGGTTGGTTAGACACCGTGATCCTACGCTACTCCGTCAGGGTCAGCGGCCTCGCGGGGCTTTGCATTACCAAACTGGATACGCTGAGTGGACTGGAGACCATCAAGGTCGCCACTGCGTACCGCCACGAGGGGGAACGCGTCGCCGAATACCCGCACGATCTCGGGGTGTTCGGGGAATGCGAACCCGAGTACGTGGAGTTGCCCGGCTGGTCCGAGGATATCACGGGTGTGCGGAGCCATTCCGACCTGCCGGCGGCGGCGCAGGATTACCTGGCCGCGATCGAAGAGATGGCCGGTGCCCCCGTCTACATGATCTCGGTGGGGCCGGGTCGCGAGCAGACCATCGAAGTGCAGGGTGTATTCGAATAACCGTGGAGCCCGAGCCCCTTCGGTTGGAGACCTCGCGACGGCGAATTTAGGGACGGTTTGTACCCGCCCCGAAGGTTGACAAGGTGCGCGGCAGCTGTGTAGGATGATATTTGCCGCAGGATGCGGACACAATCGAATTTGCTTTGCGCGGAGGCGTAGTGTAGCGGTTCAACATGCCGGCCTGTCACGCCGGAGATCGCGGGTTCAAATCCCGTCGCCTCCGCCACTTTTTTTGGGTTCTTGGGTCGGTGGCTTTGACGCCCCGGCCTTTTGTTTTTATAATGTGGCTACCATTGTTGTCCTGGATACTTCGAGGGGCGAGAGTAGTTCAGAGGTAGAACATCGGCTTCCCAAGCCGGGGGTCGCGGGTTCGAATCCCGTCTCTCGCTCCAAATCTTTGCTGGCGTAGCTCAGCTGGTAGAGCGGCCGCCTCGTAAGCGGCAGGTTCACGGGTTCGAATCCCGTCGCCAGCTCACGACCACCCCGTGCGGGTGGTCTTTCCTTTGTCCCCCGTCGGCCGCGGCATGGAAAGAATCCAAAGATCGGGGAAGGGATGGGAGGATTGTTTGACGAATACGCGTATTTGGGATGCAGGAGGTATCCCTCGCCCATGGAGCAAGGGATTCCGAAGGGCGTGCGGGAGGGGAACCGAAGCCAAGTGTGGGACTCGAACATATGACGGGTTACCGGCTTGTCGCACTTTTGTTATAATTGGTGCTTGTTAGAGTAAGGTGGACGTGGGGAGGGGAATATGGCCCCGCGTCCCGCGATGGGAAGTGGTGTCCGAGTGCCGACGCAGGGCGTACCAACAAACTGCGATTCATCGGATTCTCGATACAGTGGGAATAGTACATATCGCGGCGGCGGGTTCCGCAGTGCCTTGCTACGCTTGGTATTATGCGCTTTCCTCGTAGTCGCGGGGAGCGTTTCCGGGGTTCCCTCCGCCCAAGCGCGGGTCCTGGGGTCCACGGAAATGGTGCCACCACCCCTTTACACGCCTCCCCCGCCGGTAAATGGAGAGGCGCCCATGCCACCTCCCCTTCACGCCCAGATCATCGAATACGAGGTTCAATCCGGGGATACCCTCTGGGATATTGCCACGGCCTTTGGCACGGATCCCGAAACGTTGGCCGTGATCAACGAGATGCAGAATTGGAATCGATTGCGACCCGGGGATCGGGTTAAGGTGCTGACGATGTCCGGGTTGATCCACAAGGTGGCGCCCGGGGACGAAGCCGAAGCCGTGGCCAATAAGCACGGCGTGGATCTCATAGATTTCCTGGCGGTGAACGGACTCCAGAAGGGCCAGTCCCTTCCCGTGGGTGAGGATCTCATCCTGCCCGGGGCACGGCCCCAGCGCGAAGCCGTTCTCGCCGCCCGCGGAGAACTCTATCGGTGGCCGACCCGCGGCCGACTCACATCGCCCTTCGGGTATCGCTGGGGGAGTTTCCACTCCGGCATCGATATCGCGACATCGACGGGCACGCCCGTGGTTGCCACCCGGGCCGGTCGCGTCACCTTTGCCGGATGGCGCGGGGGCTACGGTTACCTTGTGATCCTGGATCACGGGGGCGGTATCTCGTCCTACTACGCCCACCTGTCTTCCATCGCGGTGAGAACGGGCCAGGTCGTCGATACCGAGGCCTTGGTCGGTCGAGTGGGTAGCACGGGGCGTTCCACCGGACCGCACCTTCACTTCGAAATCCGCGTCAACGGCAATCCCCGCAACCCCATGGACTACTTACCATGATCCCCGGCAGAAAGGGGATGCGTATCGCAGAAGGCCGGCGCTACCTGGCCTTCGCCTGCGCGCTATTCCTTTGCCTGTTCTGGATCTCGGGATTGGCCCCTTTATCCTCCGACTTGGAACCCTCGACCCCGGGGACGACGGGTGCTGCGGTCGCGGGGACTCTCGCTTCCCACACATACTACGATGTGACCTTGGACGGGCAATCCCTGGGCTATACGGATGATCCCCCCGCGGTTCGCCAGGGCCTGCAAGATGCCCTGGACTTCCGCCGATTGATCGACGGGTACGAGGTTTCCCTCGAGGAGTCCCTGGAATTCGAACAGATCACCTCCTCGTCGCTGCCCGAATTGATGACGGTGGGGCGGATCCGGGCCCGGATTGAAGAGGTGGGTACCTTCGTTACCCACGCGGTGGTCATCGAAGTTGGGGGTAACGAGATCGGGGTGGTCCGGGACATGGTTAGCGCCGAGGCCCTCCTGGATGAGATTCAACGCGAACACCTCGAAGCCCGCGAAGGCGCCGAAGGTGTGTTCGTCGAATCCGTAGAGATTCTCGAGGAAGTCGTCCTGCGTCGACATCCCGTGGATCCCTCTGTGGTGCGAAGTCCTGACCTGGTCCGGAGCATTCTCGTGCGGGGAACGGATAAGGTCGTGGAGCACCAGGTGGCCCGAGGTGATACGGCCTGGGGGATTGCCAAAGCCGCCGGATTGACCGTCGAGGAACTGCAGAAAGCGAACCCGGGTAGTGGCGATCTATCCCTTTTGCGCCCCGGCGACCAGGTGAACCTCGTCGTCGCCGATCCGTATATCACCATTCGAACCGAGGAGGTCCACACCTACCCACGGTACCTTCCTTTCCCGGTGGAGACGCGCTCCGACTCCAATCTCTGGCCCTGGGAGCGCCGGGTCGACCAGGCGGGCCAACGCGGAGAGGTAGAGGTCGTCGCCCGGATCGTGCGGGAGTCCAACGCCGAGGTGGAACGAGAGGTGTTGTCGGAGACGCGAGTTTCCGATCCCGTGACGCATATCGTGACGCACGGTACGAAGACCATCCCGCAACACGGCACCGGGGGCTTCATGGTCCCGGCCCAGGGAACCCTGACGTCGGGTTTCGGTTACCGGGGCCGCGGTTTTCACACCGGAATCGATCTGGCCATGCCCATCGGTACGCCCGTCCGCGCGTCGGACTCCGGGATGGTGACCACTGCTGGCTGGCAGGGTGCCTACGGGAACACGATCTGGATCGATCACGGCGGCGGTCTCGTTACCGTATATGCCCACCTCAATGGGTTTGGGGTCTCCGTGGGCAGCGTAGTGGAACGCGGTGCGGTGATCGGTTACTCCGGGAACACGGGGCGATCCACGGGTCCCCACCTGCACTTCGAGATTCGAGAGAATGGTACGCCTCGCAACCCGCTCAATTACTTCCCGAAGTAATCCCCTCTGCGGCGTTGTTGCTCGGCTCGGTCCGGGAGGTTCCGGTGCATTCATCCAGTTCCCACCTTCCCAAAAACACCGACGAGAATTTACTGCCACGAAACCCCGGGGCGAAGTGAATGGGGTTCTCGGGGGTATTGGTCGCGACGGGTATCGCGTTGATGGTGGCCGGACTCATCACCGCCGGATCCCCCGCGGATGAAGAAGGGGCCCCCCCGAGGAGAAATGCGGGCGGCCCCGTTTTCGTATCCGGACTGATCATACTGCTCGTCGGCCTGGTGGGCTACGGATCGAGTGTCTACACCATCGTCGCGCGGTGGACCCTGATGATCTTCACCATTATCCTGCTAGCGCGCGCAGCCCCGCGGCGGTGATCCTAATCCTGCAGGCGCTCCGCGAGATCCGCTGCCAAGGAATCGACCTGCTCCAACACATCCGGTGTGGCAGGTCCCTTGACGTCGATGTACCCCACCATTTCCAGGTCCGTGGATCCCAGGACCTCTTCAACCTGTTTCATGGCGCCGCCGCTCCACCCGTGGGAGGAGAGCACCGCCGCATACTTGGCCGGCGGTCGTAGCGCGCGGACCAGGTTGGCCGCCCCGGTGCCGACGGGATGCATTCCCGACAGTACGGTGGGGGCGCAGAGGACGATGGCCCGGGCATCGACCAGGTCGCGAGCGAGGTCCCCGGTATCGGTGGTCAGGATGTCGTACAGGTTGACATCCACCCCCCGGTCCCCGAGGCTCTGCGCCATCTGGTGCGCCATGGCGCGGGTGGCACCCCACATGCTGACGTACGCGATGAGAACCTTGTTGCCGGTCTCTCCGCGGGCCCAGCTCCGGTAGTGGTCCAGGATCTGGCCGATATCCCGATAGACCGGACCGTGGCTGGGTCCCACCAGGTCCAGGTCCAGGTCGGCGATCTTGCCCAGGGCCCGGTCCGCCATGCGCCGGTAGGGCATCATGATCTCCCCGAAATAGCGCTTGGTCCGGGGGATCAGGTCCTCGTCCTCGTCGGCGTAGAGTCCGGCGGCGGTGTGGCTCCCGAAGAAGTCGCAGGTCAGGAGAGTCGCATCCTCCTCGACGTAGGTGAACATGGTCTCGGGCCAATGGAGCATGGGGGCTTCGATGAAACGCAGCGTCTTTCCGCCCAGTTCGACGGTATCGCCGTCGGTGACGACCCGCGAACCCTCGGGTTCGACGCCAAAGTAGGTCTGCGCCATCTCGATTCCCCTCCGGGTCGCGAGGACTTCCGCTCCCGGGTAGCGCTCCAGCACCGCCGGGATACCACCGGCGTGGTCCGGTTCGGCGTGGTTCATGATGACGTAATCGACGTTCCGATCGCCCAGGATAGTCTCCAACTTGGCCAACAGTTCTCCTTCAAACCCGGGATTCACCGTGTCGACCAGGGCGACGGCGTCCTCGCCGACCAGTAGGTACGAGTTGTAGCTGGTTCCCTCGGGTAGCGGAACCAGGGCATCGAACATTCGACGGTCCCAATCCCGGCTCCCGACGAAGTGTATGCCCGGTTTGAGTTGCGGCACCCAGTATCTCTGCATGCACAATCCCTCCGTATACTCGTTCTTATGAGGTAGTTCTCTCAGCCTCTTCTCTTTCCTTTACCCGCTATGAGTCCTGGCAACCTTTCCCCTTGGATTGGGAGGGGGCAAAGGGTAGACTCAACAACATCGGAGGGGGTGTGCGATGAGCGGGGTGCGAGGGGATTATCGGCGAACCATCGTGGTGGGTGCGTTGGCGGCCGCGGCCCTCTGGTTGCTCTGGCGGGTGCAAGTCGTCCTGTTGCCCTTTCTCCTCGGCGCTATCATTGCCTACGCCCTGGAACCCCTCGTGGCCTGGGCCGAAGGCTATCGGGTCTCCCGGAGCGTGGCGGTCGTATCCATTTCCCTGCTGTTCGTGATCGCTTTAATCGCAACGGGGATCTTCGGCATCCCCGTGATCGTACAACAGGTATCTCGCATGGCGTCCTACGTACCGCTCTGGGCCTACCGCATCGGACGCGCCGTGGTGGAACTCTCTGCGTCCCTGGATACCGCGGACGTGCCCCGGGAATTGAGCGAAGCGATTCGGACGGGCATCTTCCGGCTGTCCCTCGATGCACAGGCGACGCTGCTGGATTTCGTGACGGCCGCCCCGGGTCGTTTCGTCGCGTTGATGGGCGGTGCGTTGAGCCTGGCGTTGGTCCCGGTCATTGCGGGTTACCTGCTCCTGGATGCGAGGCGACTGCGGCGGGCATTGTGGCGTATGGTACCCGGGGAGCAGGTGCCCGGCGTCCGGGCCGTGCTGGGGGAACTGGATGTCGTGCTGTCCGGGTTCATCCGCGGTTATCTCCTCGTCGCCCTGATCATCGGGCTGACCTCGGGGACGCTCCTGGCCCTGCTGGGACTCCGGTTCTACCCCGTCTTGGGCTTGGTCGCGGGGCTTACCAATCTGATACCCTACTTCGGCCCCTTCATTGGAGCGGTGCCCGCTCTGGTCGTAGCCGCCTTCGATTCGCCGGGCATGGTATTATGGGTAGCGGGAGCGTATGTTATCATACAGCAACTGGAGAGTTTGTTTCTCTCGCCCCGCATCATCGGCTCCCGAACCGGGTTACATCCCCTGGCGGTGGTGTTGGCCGTCGTCGGCGGGGGGTCCCTGGCGGGGATACCGGGAATGATAGTGGGTGTGCCCATCCTCGGCATATCCCGGGTATTGGGGACCCATCTCCTACGGTGGGCCCTGGAGATCCCGGGGCCGTGGCGGGAGGTCTGAGGGCTTCCGGGGAAGAAATGTTGACGCGAGAGTCTCGGGAAGGACTGGGGACGGTTAATATGCCCGACAGGATACTGATCGTAGAAGACGAAAAGGCCATCGCGGATATCCTGGAATACAACCTGCGCGCCGCGGGCTACGAGACCTTGGCCGTGCAAGATGGATCCGACGCCATGGATTCCTTCGCCGATTTCGCGCCGGACGTGGTACTGCTGGACATCATGCTTCCCGGCCTGGACGGCCTGGATATCTGTCAGCAGATACGGCGCGATAGTGCGGTGCCCGTCTTGATGTTGACGGCCCGGGACTCCGAGGAGGACGTTGTCCGGGGCCTGGATGCCGGCGCCGACGATTACATCACCAAGCCATTCAGCCCCAAGGAGTTGATGGCCCGGGTGCGGGCCCAACTGCGTCGTGCCGCCGGTGTCGTCCCCGTGGCGGGGGACGAGGGTGTGATGGAATACGGCAGGCTCAAGATCGATTACAACCTGTACCAGGCTTTCATCGAGGGTCGCGATGCCGGGTTGACCCGGCGGGAATACCAGCTCCTGGTCTACCTGGCCGAGCGGCAGGGTCGAGTGGTCACCCGTAAGCAGCTTCTCCAGGACGTTTGGGGATACAGCTACTTCGGCGACGTCCGAACCGTCGACGTGACCGTCCGCCGGCTGCGCGAGAAGATCGAGGTCGATCCATCGGATCCACACTACATCGCCACGCGCCGGGGCGTGGGCTACTTGTTCGCCGGCGAGCCCGGGGAATGATGCTATGTCGCCGATGAGCCTGGTCCGACCCCTCCGGTCCCTACGGTTTCGGGTCGTCCTGATCTTCTTTCTCATGATCCTCCTGGCGATGCAACTCATCGGCTGGTATCTCGAGCGCTCCCTGGAGGATTACTACCTGGGTAATTACACCCGAAACGCGGAGCGCCAGGCTCGTCTGCTCACCAGCTTCCTCGAGCGCTACCTGGCCGAGGGTGCCCCGGAAGAACACATCGCCGAATACCTCCGGGATTACGGGCGAGAATCGGGACTCGATTTGCTGCTTCTCGATACCGAGGCGCAGGTGATGGCCTCCAGCGCAGGCATGGAAGAACTGGTGGGACGGCGCATCGTCCTGCCGGAGATCGATAGTGCGTTATCCGAGGGTGATGCCTCCCAGCAGATCCGGCAACGGCCGGATCGGGATCCGGTGCTGTCGTTGGCCATGCCCGTCACGGGCGCCGAGGGGATCGTGGGTGCGCTGTATCTCAATGCTTCGCTCAGCGGCGTATACCAGACCCTCCACGACGTCCGAACCATCTTACTGGGCGCCACCCTCCTGGCGCTGGCCATCACCGGGATGGCAGCCTTCGCCCTGGCGGAGACCGTCACCGGTCCGGTGGGTGCCATCACCCATCGCGCCGCGGAAATGGCGGCGGGGGATTTTTCCCAACCCATCGAGGTGACCACGGACGACGAGGTTGGTCGCCTGGCGTCGATGTTCAATTACATGGCCGAGAGACTGCGGGACACCCTCTCGCAAATCGGTGAAGAGAAGCGACGGCTCGAGGTCGTATTGACCAACATGGCGGATGGGGTGGTGGCCCTGGATGCCGGGGGCCGGATCATGCTCGCCAATCCGCGGGCGCTACAGCTGATGCAAGCCCAATCGGATGAGATCATGGAGAAGCCCATAGCGGCCATCCTACCCCAGGCGCCGCTGGAATCCCCCATCGAAGAGGTGCTGGCGGGTGGCGAACAGGTTACCGTTCGGTTCCAAATGTCGGCCCCCCATCGCGTGGTCCGCGCGCATCTCGCCCCCATCCGTTCCGACGAGTCGGAGGGACGGGCGCGGGGCCTGGTGCTGGTGTTGCAGGATATCACCGAGCAGGAAGAAGAAGAGGCGCGACGCAAGGAGTTCGTCGCCAACGTATCCCACGAATTGAAGACGCCGTTGACCACCATCAAGAGCTACGTGGAGACCCTGATCGGGGGAGCGGTGGACGATGTCGAGGTGCGGGATCGCTTCCTCGGTGTGGTCTTGGACGAATCGGATCGCATGAGCCGCATGGTGCGGGATCTACTGGACCTTTCCCTGATCGATTCGGGGCGGATGGAATGGCAGCGGGAGATGGTGGATCTCTCCAAACTCATCGACGACGCCTGCGGGAAGCTGGCCCCCCGCGCCGGCTCGAAGGGGGTTTCCCTGGGATATCGCGCGAACTCGGCTGTCCCCCGGGTGCACGCCGATCGCGATCGAATCGAGCAGGTGTTGGTGAACCTGATCACCAATGCGGTGGACTACACCCCCGAGGGCGGCCAAATCCGGGTAATAGCGGGTCGGGACGGGGATCGCGTCAAGGTATCCGTGGTCGATGATGGCCTGGGGATTCCCTCCGAGGAGTTGGACCGCATTTTCGAGAGATTCTACCGCGTGGACAAGGCCAGGGCCCGGACCAGTGGTGGAACCGGTTTAGGCCTGGCCATCGCCCGCGAGATCGTGGAGTCTCACGGTGGAGAGATCCGGGCGAACAACCGGGAGTCCGGGGGCACGGTTATGACCTTTTTCCTCCCCATAGATGCCTCCCCGGAGGCACCCTCCGGCGAGGGGGTGGCGGGTTGAGATCGTATAAGGAGACGGCCAAGAGCATCTTGCTGGCGGTCATGGTGGCGACTTCCCTGGCGTTGACCGTGGCGCTTTGGGTTCAAACCCCACCGATCTCCAGTCTTCCCCCCGAGTTGGCCGGGGAGCTCGCGCATCAACCCGCGGAGGGCAGAGAAACCTTTGACGTGTTTGCGCCGGTAGCGGTGGTCTTGCACGACGGGGCGGGCAACCACGAGGCCATCGGCCTGGGCGGGCGCCTGGATCGTGTGAACGCGGCCTTGGTTGACTTGTTGCGTTTCATGAGACCCGGAGACGTGGGCCCGGCGGGTGCAGAGGAAGTCTTGGGGCAGTCCCTCCTTCGGGACAGTGGACGGCATCCCGGCGCGACGTTCTTCTTGGCGGGCGAGATTCCCTTGGAATTGTTGCTCGCCGACGTGGGTGGCCCCACCGGGATTCGCGGTACCGATGTGGATCGCCTCCTGGTGATGGTCCACGAGGATGCAGCGACCCTACGGATCTATTTCGGGGGTCGCGACGAGTGGCTCGTGGTCGACTGGGATTTGATCCCCGGGCTAGAAGATGGATCCTCGGACGACGGCTTCCCCGTGCCGGGGGCGGGAACCCTGGGGGGAGAGGCGGCAGCGGCCTGGTCGTTGTTCGATGCGCTGGTCGAAGAACCGGTGCCCGGGGGCGAATCCATGGTCTTGCTGCCCGCCTGGCGGGATATAACCATCAGGCCGCTGCTGGTAATCCCCGAGATGGATCTGCACGTGGAGACCTCGACCGCTCGTTCCATGGCTTTTGCCCCGGGTGGTTTCTTTCCGGAGTTCGATCGAGCGCGATCCTATGTCGACTCCGACGGGGCGCGGACCTACACCGACGGCTTCCGGACCCTTCGCATCGATGGAGAAGGTAGGGTCCGCTACGTCTTGGCGACGATACCCGGGGACGACGCGGAACTGTCCGAGGCACCCGCGGTGCCGGCGGCGCTGGCGCGAGTCCGGGAATTTCTCGCCGGTGTCATGCCTCCCTCGGCGGAGCGGTTGATCCTGTGCAGCGTGGAGCCGGTCCCGGCCCGGGATACCCTGGACCTGGGTGAGGGTAGCATGGAGACCGCGGGATATCGCTTCGAATTTGCCCAGAGGTACGGGGGCACCCTGCTTCGGGATCCCGGGTACCGTCTCCAGGTTACGGTGGACGGGTGGGGCGTGCGCGAGGCGCGCCTGGCCGCCTGGGTGGCGGGAAGATCCATTCGGACGACGCGGGGTATCACGCCCCTGAGCGCCCTGGAGAACCTTCTCGAGCGAGGGGAGATTGCGGACCCGGTGGTCGACCGCATTGACCTAGTGCGATATCCCGCGGAGTCCGTCGGGACCGAGCGGGTGATCCGTCCGGCCTGGTCGCTGCAATTGGACGGGCGCAGGCCTGTACTGGTGGATGCCACCACCGGCGAGATCGTCGGCGCCTTCGAATGAGGCGTCCATGGAGGTGAGATCTTGAATTGGTCCCGGGCCAAGACGATATTGATCCTGTTCTTCTTCGTCGGCAACCTGATCCTCGGCTACCAGCTTTGGAGCGATCAAGGCGGTGTGGACGGTGCTGGCTATGTGATGGGGCGGGATCCCGAGATCTCTCTGCAGGAGCGGATGCGGGACTATGACCTGTCCCTTGAAGCCGAAATGCCCGAGGAGACGCCGCGCCTATATCGCCTGCAGCTTTCCCCGGCCGAGGTCGACCTGGACGCAATGCGTGCCGCTCTATTCGGTGAGGCGCCCGTTGAACCCATCATGATGGGTGGGGAACCCGCCGGTTATCGCGGCGAGGAGGGGCTCTTGGTCATCGGTGGGCCCGGTGCGGTTCGCTACCGTGCGATGGGCCCCACTTCGACGGAAGCAGTGAGCGAGGACCGGGCCCGGGAGCTGAGTGAAGCCTTCCTCGAGGGACCGGCGTTGCGGCCACCCGGAATGACGTACGATTACGCGTACGAATCCATCGACGAAGACAAGACGGTGGTGTATTATCGGCAAGAAGATGGTGGGCTGCCCATGTTCGGAGGAGGGGCCATCCTGGGCGTTACCGCCGATGGGGTCGTGGAGTACCAACGGTTGTGGGTTGCGGTGGGCGGCAACGTGGGTTCCCCCGAACCGGTCCTGTCGGCCTCGAGCGTGCTGACCGCCAACCTCCCCCGGATCGGCCAGGCCGTTCCCGGAGGGGTTCTCGTCGAAGTTCTGTTGGGTTACTATTCCCCGATGACGGAGGCAGCGGAATGGGAGGCGGAACCGGCTTGGCGGCTTCGCTTCAAAGATGGTACGGTGGTAATCGTGAATGCCTTCACCGGAGCGGTGGAGTGGCCGCTTTGAGCGATGCGATCTGCTTTCCGCGGTTTTCGTACCCGAGGGGCAGGGAAATGCAATGCCTATAGGGAAATGTGAGAGTTGAACGTTCGCGTTCGGCGAAGACGGAAGTCTGCCCCGATATCCCGGGGCTTTATACGAACCAAACCCGAGGGTAGGGAGAGAAGGCTTTGGCCGATTTACTGATACGTGGAGGAAACCCCCTCAACGGGGACCTTATCATCGGAGGCAGAAAGAACTCGGCCGTTGCGGTGGTCCCTGCGACCATCATGGCCGCTGGCACGAGTACCCTGGAAAATCTACCCGCCATCGGCGACGTCAGTACATATACGGAAATATTGCAGCAACTCGGTGCTCGCGTCGAGGGCCCCTCCGGAGGAACACTCCGCGTCGATGCCTCGCGAGTGCGACCCGACGGTGCACCCATGGAAATGGTAAAGCGCATTCGCGCGTCTTACTATTTGCTCGGTGCCTTACTGGGACGCTTTCACTACGCGCGCGTGGGACTGCCCGGGGGCTGTGACATCGGGCAGCGACCCATCGACCAGCACCTGAAGGGTTTTCGCGCCCTGGGGGCGACGGTCAGCCTGGATCACGGCGAGGTCGTCGCCGAGGCCGATGAATTGATCGGAACCCATATCTACCTGGATATCGCCAGCGTGGGTGCCACCATCAACATCATGTTGGCGGCCGTCCTGGCCAAGGGCACCACGGTGCTCGAAAACTGCGCCAAAGAGCCACATATCGTGGACGTGGCGAGCCTACTGAACGCCATGGGGGCCCGCGTCGTCGGGGCCGGAACGGATACGATCAAGATCCACGGCGTGGAAGAGCTCAAACCCGCACGGCATGCCATCATCCCCGACGAGATCGAGGCCGCTACTTACGCCATCGCTACCGCGGCGACCCGGGGCGATGTTACCCTTCTCAATGTCGTTCCCAAGCACCTGGACTCGGTTTCCGCCAAGTTGCGGGAGGCCGGTGTTATCGTCGAGGAAAACGGCGACTGGGTTCGGGTATCGGCACCCGATCGGCCGCGAGCCATAACGGTGAAGACCCTTCCCTATCCGGGCTTCCCCACCGATGCGATGCCCCCGATGATGGCCCTATTGGCCCTGTCTTCGGGGACGAGCGTCATCAGTGAAGGGGTTTACGAATCGCGCTTCAAGCACGTCGACGAACTCCAGCGGATGGGTACGAAGATCCGCGTCGAAGGGCGTTCGGCGGTTATCGAGGGTGTTGAAGAACTCCACGGGGCACCCGTGCATGCGAGCAACCTCCGGGCCGGTGCGTGCCTGGTGGCGGCGGGCCTGGCCGCCCAGGGTGAGACCCGGGTGAGCGGGGTCCAGCACGTCGAGCGGGGTTACGAGCACCTGGAGGACAAGCTGCGTAGTATCGGAGCGCGGATCAGCCGATACCCCGATGGGGCGGATTCCCGCGGTGATGATGAACTCCGGGTGGTAAACCTCGGTCCGGCCTGACGTTTCCGGCATCGCGAGACTTAACACCATCTTAAATTCCTCGCGCTATCTTTGAGGTGCGTCGCGGATATTTGGGACCCTCCGCGACCGGAGGAGGACTGGCCGTGGAAGGCAACTACAACAACACGAGAGCACCCAGGAGTCACCTATCATACCTTTTCGTGGCGATGCTCGGCGCCGTCATCGGGGCGCTGCTCATCGTCGCCCTGATCCCCCAGTTGGTACCCTTTATGCAGACCATGGACATCGTGCCGACCCAGGAGGCCGCGGAGGTGCCGGCTCCCGCGGAGGAACGCGAGGATCCGCCGGCGGTCGCTCCCCAGCCCGCACCGCCATCGGTGACGTCGGGCTTCGAAGAAGTCGTCAAGGCGGTCGTCCGGGACGCCGCACCCTCGGTGGTCTCCGTGATCAACGTCCGCGAGTATCGCGACGTGTGGGGACGGACCTTCCAGCAGGATGGACAGGGGAGCGGTGTGGTCATCGACGATCGAGGCCACATCATCACCAACTACCACGTCATCGAGAATGCCCGCGATATTGTCGTTGAAACCCACGACGGCCGGGAACTGGAAGCCACGGTGGTCGGCGAGGATCCCCCCACGGACCTCGCCGTACTCCGCGTCGATCCCGACGGCCTGGTTCCACTCGCTTTTGCCGATTCCGACCGGATCGAATCGGGGCAGATCGCCATTGCCATCGGGAACCCCCTCGGCCGGGAGTTCGCGGGCTCGGTGACGGTGGGCGTGGTCTCCGGGGTGCGGGCGACAATGTACGGCCAGGCGGCCCATCAACGGGTGTTCCAACTCATACAGACCGACGCCAGCATCAATCCCGGCAATAGCGGCGGGGCTCTCCTGAATTCGGGCGCAGATATCATCGGAATCAACACGCTCAAGTTCGCCAGCGCCGAAGTCGAGGGGATGGGATTTGCCATCCCCAGCAACACGGCATCCCGGATCGCCCGGCAGCTCATCGAGGACGGTGAGGTGGTCCGGGCATGGATGGGCGTAACTGTAGCCGAAGTCGCCGAGGCGGCCGCACGGGATATTGACGTTCCCGAGACCGGCGTCTATCTTCAGCAGGTGGCATCCCCGAGTCCCGCCGCCCGGGCCGGCCTCTCCCAGGGAGATGTGATCATCCGCATCGGCGAAACGGAAATTCTATCGGTGATGGATCTTCTCGTCTTCCTCGAGCATTGCACCCCCGGTCAGGTGGTGGAAGTGGAACGAATCCGCGACGGAGAGCGGGGAGTGGTGCAGCTGGAACTGGTGGAAATGCCCAGATGATGCGGCATACGATCCTCCAGGTGGGACGGCTACGCCGGCGTTTTTTTCGCGAGGCCGTCGACGAATACCAGAGACGCTTGGAGGGCTACGCGCGCGTTCGTCTCCTCGATGTCCCCGAAGAGAAGAGCGCCGACCCGGGGAACGCCGCGGAGAAGGAACGGGTCCTGGAGGTGGAGGGTCGCTCCCTGTCGACCGCCGCTGAGTCCGCGGGGAGGGGCTATTGGATCGCCCTGGATGAGCGCGGCAAGATGACTACTTCGGAGGGCCTCGCGGCCTTCTTGCAGAAGAGGACCATCGGGGGCGAATCGCATTTCATATGGTTTATCGGGGGCCCCATGGGCCTTTCCGAGGACCTAAAGGGGCGGTGTGCCCTGCGGCTGGCCCTGTCGAGGATGACGTTTCCCCACGAGATGGTGCCGATGATTCTCGCAGAGCAGATCTATCGGGCCCATCGGATCATGCGGGGAGAACCCTATCACCTTTGAGAAGCGACGGGAGGAGAGAACGTCTTGCACGCTTTGCTGGAGGGCAAGAAGGGATTGATCCTGGGCGTGGCCAACGCCAATAGCCTGGCCTGGGCGATCGCCCGAGGAGCGCACGAATCGGGTGCGCGACTCGGAATCACCTACCAGGGGGAGCGATTCGAAAGGCGAGTCCGGAAGTTGGTCGATGGCGCGGGTATCGATGCCAACCTGTATGCCTGCGATGCCACCGCCCCGGGGGAGATGAAGGCATTGTTCGAAGATGTGGAGCGGGATATGGGAACCCTGGATTTCATCCTCCACGCCTGGGCCTTCGCGCCGAAGGATGCACTCTCCGACGACTTCATCGAGACATCGTGGGATGACTTTGCCATCTCCCAGCGCGTCAGCGCCTATTCCCTGGTCGAGGTGGCGCGAGGCGCCCGCGGGCTGCTGAAGGAAGGAGCCAGCGTGGTGGCGCTCAGCTATCTCGGTTCCCAGCGCGTGGTTCCCGGCTACAATACAATGGGGGTCGCCAAGGCGTCCCTGGAGGCCGGGATGCGATACCTGGCCCGGGACTTGGGACCGAGGGGAGTGCGGGTCAACGCGGTATCCCCCGGACCCGTCAACACGCTTTCTGCGCGCGGGGTTTCCGGCTTCTCCAAGATGCTGGAGAATCACGAGGAAGTCGCGCCCCTCAAGCGGAACATAGAACCCGAAGAGGTGGCGGGCGCGGCGGTCTTCTTGTTTTCCGATTTGGCTTCGGGAATCACCGGCGAGGTGTTGTACGTCGACGCCGGATATCACATTATGGGAGTATAGATTGGTCCGGCGGAGGAGGCAGTCCCTTTGACTATCGGAATGGCGTTATCCTTCTTGGGCGGCCTGGGGATGCTACTCTTCGGCATTCGCCTGATGAGCGAGGGTTTGCAGGCGGCGGCCGGGGAGAAACTTCGATCGCTCCTGGGGCGGTTGACCAGCAACCCGGTCCTGGGGGTGATCACCGGTGCGGTGGTCACCGCCGCCATCCAATCCTCCAGCGCGACCACCGTCATGGTGGTCGGTTTGGTGAATGCCGGGCTCATGTCGCTACCCCAGGCGATCGGCGTCATCATGGGCGCGAATATCGGTACTTCTATTACTGCACAACTGATCGCTTTCAACCTGGGTGACTTCAGTCTCCCGGCCATCGGCGTCGGGGCGATGTTGCACCTCTTTGCGACGAGGAGGTCCTTCAAGAGCGTAGGCAAGTCCATCCTGGGGTTTGGCATCCTCTTCCTGGGCCTGGGCATCATGAGTGATACCGTGGTACCCCTTCGCGCCCTACCGGCCTTTCAGCGCCTGATCATGGCGATGGAAAACCACCCGATCTACGGTGTCCTGGTCGGTGCGGGCATGACGGCCGCGTTGCAATCCAGTTCCGGTACCATCGGTATACTCCAGGGCCTGGCCCAACAGGGCGTGATCGGACTGCGGACGTCCCTCCCCGTGCTCATCGGCGACAACATAGGGACGACCTTCACCGCCCTGATCGCCAGCGCCGGGACGTCGCTGACGGCGCGTCGAGCCGCGATCAGTCACACCCTCTTCAACTTCATCGGGGCCCTCATATTCGTCGTGGTCATGCCGTACTTTGCGCTCGCCGTGCAATACCTGACCGCCGAGCCCATGCGCCAATTGGCCCACGCGCACACGCTGTTCAACGTAACCAACGCCCTCATCCAACTGCCCTTCGTGCTCCTGCTGGCCCGGGCAGTCATCTACCTGGTCCCGGGTGAGGTGGTGGAGATAAAGCGGGGTCCGGTCTACATCTCCGCCAGCCTCCTCAAAGCCCCCGAGGTCGCACTGCAGCAGGTCCGCCGCGAGCTCTACCGGATGGCCGGGCTCTCCAAGGAGATACTGGAGGATGCCATGGGGGCCTTCTCCAAGGGAGATCGGAGGCTGCTGGATATCGCCCTGGAGAAAGAAGAGGTCGTAAACGAGTTGGAAAAGGAGATCACCAAGTACCTGGTCCAATTGTCGCGGTCCAGCCTCACGGACATCCAGTCCGTCGAGATGAATGCCCTCTTCAATTTCACCAACGACATCGAGCGGATTGGCGATCATGCTGAGAACATCGCCGAATTGGCCGAAGAGAAGATCGAGAATCGATTGCCCTTCTCCGAGCAGGCCGACCAGGATCTTCAGGATCTCTACCTCACGGTCGAAGAGGCCCTGGATGGAGCCATCCAGATACTGGCCGATCCCGCGGACGAAGCGCTGGCCCGGGCCACCGTGGAGGCGGAGAACCGGATCGATGACCTGGAGGCACTGCTGCGGGCTCGCCACATCGATCGATTGAACCGCGGGCTTTGCTACCCCGAGTCCGGCGTCGTATTCCTGGATCTCATTTCCAACCTGGAGCGCGTGGGCGACCACGCCTCGAGCATCGCCTACATAACGCTGGAACAGCGCAGCCACGCCACCGACGATTGACCCGGTGGAGTGCGGGTATTATCGGCGAGACCGCGGGCGGGCACCCCGAGGGCGGGATGCCCGCTCGTCGTTAGGCCAGGAAGGGGTTGAACCTGCGTTCTCGTTCCACGGAGGTTTCGGGGCCGTGGCCCGGGTAGAGTATCGTTTCGTCGGGGAGCGACAAGATTTCGCGTTCCAGGGTTTCCGCCAACTGCGTCCCCGAGCCGCCGGGCAAATCCGTGCGACCCACGGCGCCGGCGAAGATGGTGTCCCCGGTGAAGGCGATCCCCTCGGCCTTGAGGATGATTCCCCCGGGACTATGCCCCGGGGCGTGGGCCACCGTCAGGGTGACGTCGCCGAATTCCACCGTTGCGCCCGGTTCCAGGAGACGGTCGGGTTCGGGTACCCGGGCCTCGGGGCCGAGAAGGGCGGCGAGGTTGCTGGAGGGATCGCGATACAAGTCCAGGTCCTCCTTCCCGAGGAGCAATGGAGCCTTGGTACGCCGGATGACGTGGGGTGCACCACCGAAGTGATCCCAGTGGGCGTGAGTTAGGACGACTGCCCGCACCCTCCATCCCTCCATCATTGCGTCGAGCGATGGGTCGGGCGCCCCGGGGTCGATCACCACG
>PWSR01000057.1 GCA_003563985.1 Clostridia bacterium
CTTTTCCAGCCATCAATGCCGCCCTGGCCCGTGGGCTGAACCCAGAACGAAGTCTCGCAAGTTTCCAGGTAGCCTGGAGCCTGGCTTTCTTGTTTGTCGCCTTTGTCCATCCCAATATGGGCCAGACGGTGTTGGTGTTCCTGGAGAGTGGGCGTTGGTGGAGGTCTTTGCGGCGGGTAGGCCTATGGATCATCGGTATCGATGCTCTCGCCCTCATTTTCGCAGTGGTCAGTGGTGCTGCAACCTGGATCCTGGTCGGCCTCATGGGGATCGAGGAGACCCTAATGGGTCCTGTACGCCTGATCTTGTTGATTACCGTGAGTTCCGTCGTTCTGGGTGGCCTGGTGGATATGTGGGTGGGAGTGGCTATGAAAGGGCGCCGTACGGGTGTAGTGGGGATGGCCAAGGGTGCGGACGTACTGGTGGTCATCGTGGTGGCCTTCGGTGGAATCGCACTCTTGCCGGGGATCGGTGGCGTCATAGCTCCCATCGCCCTCGGTGCGGGCCTTTTGGTCAACCTGGTTGTACTATACAGAATGGTGCCAATTGACGTCCCCGAGACCCGCAAGGGCACTTGAACCGGGGAGGAAAGGCATCTGCGGTCGTAGAAATAGGGGACAAGTTCGACCTCACTGCGCCCGGATACCCACGGAATGCACCGGGCACCATCCGGATCGGAATAGAGGGGTATTGTTGACAGATTCCCGCGACGTCGCATCCCGGTCTCCGGCGATGAAGGATACCGACCAACGATCGCGCAATCGAGGTTTTTTTGTCTCCTTCGAGGGAGCGGAATCCTCGGGCAAAAGTACACAAACCGCCCTCCTGGTTGCGTGGCTGCGCGAACAGGGATTTGGAGTTCTTCAAACCCGAGAGCCGGGAGGGACGAGCGTCGGGGAAGGGGTGCGGGATATACTCCTGGCCCACGCTTCGAAGATGTCTGCGCAAACGGAGGCGTTGCTGTTTGCATCGGCACGCACGGAGCTCGTTGATAGCGTTATACTGCCCGCATTGTGCGAGGGCAAGGTAGTCGTGTGCGATCGATATATTGACTCGAGCCTCGCCTACCAGGGATATGGTCTGGGTTTGCCGATAGAGGAGATACTCGCTGTAAACCGTTGGGCTGTGTGCCGCGCAATGCCGGATGTGACGATCTTGCTGGGACACGGCCGGGAGCTCGCAGCTTCGGGTACGGTTGAGGGACCCGATCGCATCGAATCCAGGGGTGGAGACTTCCATCGCCGGGTAAGAATGGGATACCTGCAGATTGCGTCCCGCGATCGCAATCGAGTTGTCGTAGTCGATACCTCCCCGGGTATCGAGGCGACGGCGAAGGAGATACGCAGTATAATTGCACGACGACTTCGCGCTAAGATTGGATACGATCAAAGCACGGAATAGAGGTGCGTTTGCGGTGAAATTGGTAGTTGCTGTACTACAAGACAAAGACGCCCCCGACCTGCTGCAAGCCCTGGTAGACTCGGGATATCGGGCGACAAAGCTGTCGAGCACGGGTGGGTTCTTGCGCGAGGGGAATACGACGCTTCTCGTCGGGTGTGAGAGCGGTGCCGTGGGTGAGGTGTTAGACATCGTGAAGAAGGTTTGCCGCACCCGAGAGCAAACGGTTACTCCCTTGACGCCGATTAGCGGCAGCACGGGAGAATCTTACGTGCCCTATCCGGTGGAAGTTACGGTCGGGGGAGCCACTGTATTCGTCTTGGATGTAGAGCGTTTCGTGCAGGTTTGATCGTCGGAGGTGGACGCCATTCAACGGGCTAGTGCGTACCGGGATTCGGATCACCTACGCATCGAGCAACCAATTGCTTTTAGGATGCTACGGAGGATCCTGGACCGGGACCAGGTGAGCCCCGCCTATTTGTTGGCTGGTGCCCCGGGGTTGGGTCGCCGCGAGGCGGCGTTGTGGTTTGCGATGGGGCTGCTGTGTTCCCGAGAGCCGAATTCGGAACGGCCCTGCGGCGAGTGCCCCAACTGCACCCTGGGCTCGAGCAATCATCCGGATATCCACATTCTTCAGCGAAACACCAATCGCGCCACCATCGGTATCGAAGATGTTCGCAACAGGATTCGGGAGCCCCTGAGCCGACGGGCCTTTGCCGGCGGCCGTAAGATCGTCGTCCTTCCCGAGGCCGAGCGCATGACACCCCAGGCTCAGAACGCTCTGTTGAAAATTCTCGAAGACCCCGTGGGACAATCCACACTGCTCCTGATTGCACCGGGGATGGGATACATGTTGCCCACCGTACGATCCCGGTGTGTCACCGTCCCCTTTCGCAGTTTGGGTATCGAAGGCTTTCGGCGTCGCATGGAGGATTCTATCCCGGACGCAGAGGATGCCGCGGATCTCTTCACCCGCTCGGGAGGGGATATTGCCACCGCTCGCGAGATGCTCTCGGAGGACGGCGCGAGGGAGTGGCAATCCATGGCGCAGCTGGTTGACTCCCTCCTGGAGGGTGGCCTTTCTCCCGCACAAATATCCAATTGGTCCGATAAGCTTGGGGGCGACCCCGAGCGGACAGAAATCCTGCTCGACGGTATATCCCTTACGATTCGGCATGCAATGAACGGTGATCGCGTATTGCCGGCGCATTATGCGCGCGCCGTGGGAATACTGACCCGTACCGGGGAGATCCTCCGGGCCAACGGCAACCGTCGTCTCGTCTGGGAAGTATGTCTCATCAAGTTGCAGGCGACCCTCCACTAAACCTATAATGATGTACAATCTGCCGCGCGAGCGGCGCGAGGAGGAAATCCAATGCCCGAAATCGTGGGCATTCGTTTTAAGAAAGCATCCAAGGTCTATTCTTTCGATCCCGGCGGGCACGATCTCCGCGTCGGGGACGATGTCATCGTGGAGACGGCGCGTGGGTTATCCTTTGGGAAGGTCATCGTGGGTCCCACGGAAGTAGGTGAGGGCGATATTGTTAAGCCCCTCCGACCGGTTATCCGGCGCGCTAGCGACGTGGATCGCGAGAGGTTGAGTGAAAATGAAGAGCGAGCCCTTGCGGCTCGATCGATCTGCGAGGAGAAAGTAAAAGATCACGACCTCGAAATGCAGGTTGTCGATGCCGAATATTCCTTCGACCGAAACCAGTTGATTTTCTATTTCACGGCCGACGGGCGGGTTGATTTTCGCGAGTTGGTTCGGGATTTGGCGGGAACATTCCATACCCGCATTGAGCTTCGCCAGATTGGCGTTCGCGACGAAGCCAAGATGATCGGTGGCATGGGTCCCTGCGGGCGGGTGTGCTGTTGCACCAGCTTTCTTTGCGAATTCTCGCCAATTTCTATACGCATGGCGAAGAGACAAAACCTATCCCTCAATCCGGCCAAGATATCCGGGCTCTGCGGCCGCCTGATGTGCTGTTTGCAATTCGAAGATTCTACCTACAAGAACCTGCAAAAGGGCATGCCCCGCACCGGCAGCAGGGTCGTCACCGACGATGGTGTCGGCAAGGTCGTTCGGACCAACACCCTGGATGGAAAAGTCCAGGTTCGCATGGAGGATGATGAGACAATGACCTACGACGCCGAGGACGTCAGTCGTCCCGAGGATTGAGCCCCATCGCGAGGAAGACCTGAGGTCCGTCCGCGAGTGCCCCGCCCGGGGCATTCGCTCTTGATGGAGGGATGATGGTGGATCATCCGCAGTTTGCGGGAATTCTCTACGTAATCTCCACGCCCATTGGCAATCTCGAGGACTTGAGCCCCAGGGCGGCGCGTACCCTCGGCGAAGTGCACGTCGTGGCCGCGGAGGATACGCGATCCGCAGCCTTCTTGCTCCGACACGCTGGTGTAGCGGATGCCAGCGTGGTAAGTTTCCACGAACATAACGAAATCGAACGAACCCGACAGCTGGTGACCGACCTGCTGGAAGGTCGCGACGTGGGCCTCATCTCCGAAGCCGGAACCCCGGGCATCTCCGACCCCGGCTTCCGTCTCGTCCGAAGTGCACGCCTCCGGGGGATCGCGGTTCGGTCCGTGCCCGGGCCCTCGGCTTTCCTCGCGGCCCTATCGGTTAGTGGACTACCCACCGATCAATTCGCCTTTCTCGGGTTTCCGCCCCGCGGGAATGCTTTGCGCAAGTGGTTGGAAGAACATCTGGCCGCGGGGATGACCCTGGTATTCTACGAAGGGCCTTCCCGCGTTTTGGACACGCTGGAGGCGATCGACGAAGCGGCCCCCGAGCGACTCGCCAGCATTTCCCGGGAAATCACAAAGATATACGAGGATACCCGTTCGGGCTTGGCCCGGGAACTCGCGGAGCACTACCGGAGCCACCGAGATCAATTGCGTGGCGAATTCGTCATCGCACTGGCGCCCCCGGGTTACGGCCTGGGGGCCGGTGACCGGGCCGAGGAGACGGCCGTCGGCGACCGAGTTGATGACGCAGGAGATCCGATCAAGATGCGCCAGATCGATCTTCTAATCGAGGCGGGGCTCCGTCCCTCGGAGGCCGTCGCCATCGTCGCCCGGGGACATCAAGTTCCCAAGTCCCCGCTCTACAGGGATTATCAGGGTTGGCGCGAAGATCGAGAACGGAAGTGAAACGCCGGTATTCCGGGCACCGGGGTATGCCCTGGCAATCGATGAACCTGGAAAGGGTGATAGGGTGTTCGACCTATTGATACGCGGAGGCCATGTCGTAAACGGTACGGGGGCACCCTGGTTCGAAGCAGACGTCGGGATCGATAATGACCGGGTTGCGACCGTCGGGCACCTCGGCGGCGCGCGGGCAAAAAGGGTCATCGATGCGCAAGGATGTGTCGTCGCCCCGGGTTTCATCGATATGCATTCCCACTCGGACTTCAATCTCATGGTGGACCCCAGGGCGGCGAGCAAGATTCGGCAGGGGGTCACCACCGAAGTCGTTGGTCAGTGTGGCATATCGGGGGCGCCCATGTACCCGGGGGGGATGTCGGAACTGCGGAATCGTTACCCGGGTTCCTTCGCGTCGTCGAAGTGGACGACGATGGAGGAGTTCTTGGCCCACCTTGAGGGGTCTGGCCCCGCGGTCAACGTCGCTGCGCTGGTCGGACACGGGAATGTGCGCCGCGCTGCTATGGGGGAGGAGGATCGCCCGCCGACCCCGGGGGAACTGTCGGCGATGAAAGAGTTGCTACGCGAAGGGCTTCGGGCCGGTGCATTCGGGATGTCCACGGGATTGATTTACCCTCCCGGGGTGTATTCGGAGACCGACGAATTGATTGCCTTGGCCGAAGTCCTGGGGGAATTCGGTGCCACCTATTTCACGCACCTTCGAAACGAGCGAAGTGAATTGGTACAGAGTGTCCGGGAAGCACTGGAAATCGGCGCCCGGGGCGGTTGCTCCGTGCACATATCGCACCTCAAGGCCTTCGAGGAGGAAAACTGGGGCCGGATTCTCGATGCACTGGACGTGATGGAGGAGGCTCGTGCCCGGGGGATCGAGGTCACGGGGGATCAATATCCTTACACCGCATCTTCCACGGCACTTCGCTCGACGCTTCCCCCTCGCGTTCACGACGGCGGTATGGCCGCTATGCTGAAACGACTCGACGACTCCCGGGAGCGCGAGGCGATCAAGGCGGAATGGGCCGGCACGATCGATTGGCGCAATATCATAGTATCCACGGTGATGTCCCGGGCGAACAAGGACATCGAAGGATTAAGTATCGCCCAAGCCGCCGCTGCGGCGGGTGCGGACCCGGGCGATTTCACCATGGATCTTCTTCTGGCTGAATCCGGGGAAGTGAGCATGGTCTATTTCGGCATGTCCGAGGAGGACGTGCGGGAGGTGATGACCCATCCACTGGTCATGATCGGAAGCGATGGGGCGGCGTTGGCACCGCATGGAGACCTGGGGCGCGGAAAACCCCACCCGCGAAGCTACGGTACATTCCCCCGGGTATTGGGCAAGTACGTGCGTGAAGACGAGATCATGCCCCTGGAACTCGCGGTATCCAAGATGACATCCTGGCCCGCATCGAAACTTGGCCTGACGGATCGCGGCCTGATCGTGTCCGGCAACTGGGCCGATTTGACCATCTTCGATCCCGCGACGGTAAAGGACGAAGCGACGTATCCCGATCCCCACGCGTTTCCGACCGGGATCGAATGGGTCGTAGTCAACGGTAAGGTAGCGGTAGAACGCGGCCAGCAAACGGACTTGCTAGCCGGTCGGGTCCTGAGAAGGAACCGGTGAAGGGGGCTTTCGATCATGCTACTCAAGCAAGTGCTGGATATCGTGGAACTCCTGGATGGAGCCATTGCGGATGGTCATCGGGTTCGAGGATACTTTCGCGATCGAGGCCTCAAGACCGTGGACGTGGAAACGGTAACGGGCGAAGGGGGAGGCAGTACCGATTTTCTGCGCATCACCCTCGTGGGAGAAGATGGGGCCTCCCGGGGTGGAGACGCTCCGACCCTCGGCGTCGTCGGACGACTCGGCGGCATCGGGGCGCGGCCGTCGCAGATCGGCCTCGTATCGGATGCCGATGGCGCCCTGTGCGCTTTGAGCGTGGGGGCCAAGCTGCTCAGTATGCAAAAGCACGGGGACATACTTCCCGGCGACGTAGTGATTACTACCCACGTATGCCCGGATGCTCCGACCATCCCGCACGATCCCGTCCCCTTTATGAGTTCTCCGGTGGACATGAAGCAGATGAACCGGATGGAGGTATCCTCGGACATGGCGGCGGTGCTGACCATAGATACCACCAAGGGGAACCGCGTAATCAATCGAAACGGCTTCGCAATTACTCCGACGGTCAAGGAAGGGTACATTTTGCCGCCGTCCAAGGATCTCCTCGAGATCATGGCAGTCACTACGGGCGCGGTACCCGTGGTGCTCCCCCTGGCGCAACAGGACATCACACCCTACGGTAACGATCTCGATCACATCAATAGCCTTGTCCAACCGGCCACGGCGACGGATAGCCCGGTGGTCGGAGTAGCGATAACGGCGGAAAGCGTCGTCCCCGGTTGTGCCACGGGGGCCAGCAGAGAGGTGGATATAGCGGCTGCGGGGCAGTTCGTCGTGGAGACGGCGATACGCTTTACCCGGGGTGCTTGTCACTTTTATTCGCAAGAAGAGTTCGATCGCCTCACTCGACTGTATGGTTCCATGAAGCATTTTCAAACCCTGGGTGCAATGCGATCGTAGGGCGAGGTAGGAGTAGTGGGAGCTGTTGCGAGGACGGGCGGGGATGCACGAGAGCATCCCCGCCGCGGAGTTCAAATCGTCCCGCCTAGCCCTGGGCCAATTTCGACATCTCCGCCAGGCACTTCTTGCAAACTGTCTTGTCCAGGTACTGCTTGGTGTCTTGAGCGTCGCCGCAGAAGATGCACCCCGGTTCGTACTTGCGGAGTATGATGCTGTTTCCGTCTACATAGATCTCCAGGGAGTCCCTGCGGCTTATATCCAGAGTTCTCCGCAGCTCGATGGGGATCACAACGCGGCCGAGTTCATCGACCTTCCTCACGATACCGGTGGACTTCATATCGTTCAGGTCTCCTCTCTCGCGTACTTCGCCCCTCCCCAAAGGGTTTGTTATGGGGGCACGGTACTGCGTTACGACGATGAATGTTAGCTGGACGGGCGTCCAGGCGCGATATGTCAACGCGCCTCAACCCTATTGTAAATCATATACAGCGCAAGACGAAGTAGTAGTCAAGCGAAGTTCGCTAATGTTCGGATGCGATTGCATGATTTGTCGAGTTGGGTGTGCACAGATCGGTTTGCATCGAAGGGGCGCCTACACCGCAAGGGAGAAGCCACTCGGATCGAGATGTTTTCGAATGGAGGCGATCGCGGTCCCGGGTGCTGAGATCATGGGGGGTGACTCCCCGACCCCGAACGCCGTGTCGGCGATTCTTGTGCGCGGGTCCGCTGTGTTCGATCCAACGGGCAACTTCCATGTCAGGGGCGACCTCCATCCCGAGCGATGAGAAATCCGCCGGGGGCGGGGTGTGGTATGCCCCCTGGATCGGATAACATCCCTTGCGGTAGCGGGGATCGTGGATCCGGGATCTGAAAGCGCGAAGACGGATCCACGTGGGGTAAGTAACCCCCTCCGCTTTGGCGCAGTCCGAGGGGGGATGCGTTTCGGTTTGGGGCCCGGCGGCTTGAATCCCGTTTCGGAACGGATTCACATTCCTTTGGTGCGAGAATGATCGGCGATGCGCCCGGCAGCGAACCCGGCTTGATACTCGCGGTATCGAGATTTTCGATGTTTCTCTCCAACCTCGAGATGGGCGCCCGCGGCGAGGAGATTGCATATGCGGTGTCGTGAGGATGATCTCAACCCGGCAAAGAGGTGAGTTTGAACCCATGGAGATAGAACGATTGGCGGTGTCTACGGGTACTCTACCCTATGCCCTGGGCGCCCAATATCATGAAATGGATGCCTTGGCCGCCGCGGTCGAGGCATTGCGGCATCCCTACCTCGAGGTTGTGCTCCACCCGGATTGGCGTA
>PWSR01000013.1 GCA_003563985.1 Clostridia bacterium
CGGGTGGCAGGAGAGTGCGGTCCTCGGTGGAAGATTGATGGATGAGGTTACATCCTGGAGAGGGGTATGACTTTGGCAGTGCTCATCAAGGCGGGACGACTTATCGACGGTACAGGCAAGATTCACCGGGACATGCAAATCCTCGTCGAGGAGGATGAGATCACATCGGTGGGTGCTTCGGTGGAGGCGGGAGAGGATACGCCGGTCCTGGATTTTTCGGGACACACCGTGATGCCCGGGTTGATCGATGCCCACCTTCACATCACGTCCACGGGTGACCCCGACACGTTGAAGAAACTGCGGATGGGAGTTCCTTATACCGCACTGGTCGGAGCGAGCCACGCCAAGAAGACGCTGGAGGCGGGGGTAACCGCCGTTCGCGATGCCGGTGCGCCCTTCAATACGGCCCTGGACCTCAAGCGGGCCATCAACGAAGGATTGGCCCCCGGACCCCGCATGGTCGTCAGCGGGCAAGGTCTGTCCATCAGCGGTGGACACGGAGATCCGGCGAACGGTTGGCCCCGGGAGATCGAGTTCCTGGGCCGTCGCCCGGTGGACAGCCCCGACGAAGCCCGGAGGGCGGCGCGGCAGGAGCTGGCCTACGGCGCGGATTGCATCAAGATGAGTGCCACGGGCGGGGTCATGTCCATGGGTACCGACCACACGGTGCGGGGGCTTACCGAGGATGAGATGCGCGCGGCCATCGAGGAAGCCCGGAACCGCAAGAAGCGCACCCTGGCCCACGCCCAGGGAACCGAGGGTATCAAGAATGCCATCCGGGCGGGAATCGACTCCATCGAGCACGGATTCTGGCTGGACGACGAAACCATCGAGATGATGTTGGACCGGGATGTCTTCCTGGTTCCCACCCTGGCGGCCGTCTACCGGATCGTGGAAGCGGGTACCGAGAAGGGTGTTCCGCCCCACGCCGTGGAAAAGGCCAAGGTCGGCCAGGCCGCCCACCTGGAGAGTTTCGCCCTGGCCCTGGACCGGGGCGTGAAGATTGCCATGGGCACGGATGCCGGCACCCCGTTCAACCTCCACGGGGAAAACGCCTTCGAACTGCAGTTGATGGTGAATGCGGGTATGAAGCCGATGCAGGCCATCGTGGCGACGACCTCCCGGGCGGCGGAAATCCTCGACCTCAAGGCCGGACGGGTGGCCGAAGGCTACCTGGCGGACCTCATCGCGGTGGACGGGGACCCCTCAGAGGACGTAGCCTGCCTGGGCGAGCTGGAGAATATCAAGATGGTAATGGTCGGGGGCGAAGTACAGGTCGAACGGTGCTGAACAAGCCCCACCGGGAGGGGGGTCCGGAGGAGCGCCCCGGACCCCCTCCCCCGGTTCAACGGCACCCGGGTTTTACGGCCCGGGTCGCGATAAAGGACTTGATGTAATCGTCGACCACTTCCTCGCCCACATCTTCGTAGAAACCGGCGAGGAGGAATCCCGCGCGAAGTTGTCCGCCGACCTGATCCTCCAGGGTGTGGCCAAAGCAGACCGGATCGCCCCGGTCCAGGACCAGCTCCCGCAATTCCTCCTCGGGCAGATCATCGAGATCGGAGTAGGGTATGCGGTGTCGGACCACCAGTTCGCCCCGTTCCAGGGCCCGCAGGTCGAAGATGTAAACCAGGGGGTTCGCGAATCCGGAGAGTAGGCTTCCTCCCGGCCGCAACACCCGGAAGGCCTCCCGCCACACGGGATTCACGTCATCGATGAATCCGTTGGAGGCGGGATGGACGATCAAATGGAATCGGCCATCCTCGAAGGCGGAAAGATCCCTCATGTCGCCGCGGATCGTCGCGATCTCCAACCCGTCGCGCTCCGCCACCATCCGATCCGCCTCCAGTTGCTCGGGACTGTAATCGAACACCGTGACGTTCCCGCCGGCCGCCGCCAGGATGGGGCCCTGCTGTCCCCCGCCCGAGGCGAGGCATAGGATGTCCACGCCCACCAAGGATTCGGGAAACCACGTCCGTGGGACCGGGCGTTCCGGGGTCAGTAGGATCCGCCAATCCCCCCGCCGCGCCCGTTCCGTCTCCCCCGAGTCCACCGGTCGCGTCCATCGATTCCCGGTCTCGACCTGGTGAGCCCACGCCTTCCGGTTGATTTCGAGGAACTCCTCCAACGACTCCACCTCCCGGGGTCAGTCCGTCTCCACCTCTGGATCCGCGGGCACGAAGTGGCGAGTACGTCGATTGCCCCGCGCCTCCACGACACCCATCTCCACCAGTTCCTTCAGGTCTTTGCGCGCGGTGTCTCGGCTCACATCGAAGGCCTCCGCGTACTCCCGGGTGGTCCAAACCTTACCCGCCCGGGATTGTGCCGCCGCGGCGGCGCGACGACCGTATGCGTCGGAGACGGGGAGGGCGGCGATGTCTTCCACGGACGCACCCGTTCTTGGCCCAACGTCCCGATCCCCTTCCATGTATGCCCGGTGCACGGCGGAGAACCAGCGATAGGCGTAATCCTCGGCGATCCCCCGAGTCTCGGCGAACATCCAGTTCACCCGGGGGAACTGGACCTGCAGCGCGGCGACAAGGTTCATCAGCCAACCCGCGCGAACGGAGTCCTTCTTGATGAGATCCGACAGGCGCCCTTCGACCACCAGGGATGCGAAGGGAAGCGTCGACATCTCCTGCAACGCGAAGGAGAGGGCACCGCTCACCGCGGACGTGGCGAAGTCATCCAAGCGCTTTCGTTCTACCGCCGCGAAAAGCCGATCGTGGCGGAACAGACCGTAGTCACCAACCGGCAAGTCCCGGCGTACCACCGCGACCCGCTCGTCGGCGAACTTCCATGCGTATCGCTCGCGATGATCCACGGCGACGTTCAGGCGGGACCGCAGGGCCCGCGCCCCGGGCACCCGTATCCCCGGCCGGGCACCGCCCATGCTCTGGGGGGAACGCCAGAATATAAGGGTTCTTCCGCGTTTATTCCGCGTCCAGACGAACAGGGATCGTCGACGCTGGCGACGGATCAAGAGGAGATCGATGGCCTGGCCCCGGCGGCGGCAAACCCGGACATCCACCTCCTGGACGATCTCGGGATCCTCGGGCCACTCCTCCGCCGGGTGGCAGTAGAGATCCTTGTCCACTGGCCACACGTCCCGCGTGGCCAGGATCACGGGATCCTCCCTGTTCACCGGCAGGTAAAGCAGGTACGGGAGGCTGCTGTCCTCCCTCGGGTTCTTTGCGATGATAAATTGCGGGTTCGATGGATCGGGCAACGATCTTCACTCCCAATCGTCGGCCCCGGGCCTCGGGCGGGGCCGTCGGGATACCCCCGGGCGACCGGGTCCCCCCGGTCACCTGCCGGCACGATCCGGTGACGCCCGGGTGCGACCGAGATAGCTCCTCTCGCGATTCGAGGCCACGGAGACACTAATCCCGGTGACACTTCTGCAAGGGGGGAAGCGAACCCTGCGCGCCGGAGGCGAGGAAGCATCAACGGTTCAAGGGGAGAGCGCACCTCTGCCTCGGTTACGCCCTCTATGGCCCCGCATTTCAGTCCCGATCGAAGAAGTCGGACGCCGCCAGGGCCAAGACCGCCATGGCCTCGGTGAGTCGCCAGATTTCCATGTTCTCATCCACACCGTGGAATCGACCTTCCTCCAGGTGACCCGGACCGTAGTTCACCGCATTCACCCCGACCGGGTTAAACCACCGGGCGTCGGTTCCCCCCGGCTCCCCCATGACCTCCAGACGTTTTCCCCTGGCGGCCATCGAGGCACGCTGCAGGGAGGTGATGATGGGTGCATCCGGGGGACACGAATGGGATGGGACGTTCCGGATCACGCGTATGTCGTCATCGAAATCCGGATCCTTTGCGGCGAGATCCGCCAGCAGACTCCGGACCCTGCGCAGGATATCGTCGTTATCGGCCTCGGGCATCACCCGGAAATCCACGGTCACCGAGCAGGTATCCGGTACCACGTTCGTCTTCGTACCACCGGAGATGGTCCCGACGTTTACGGTGGTATGGGGAATCCCGGGAATCCCCGAGGGTTCGGATTGCAGTTGGGTCGCGAGGTCCTCCAGGGCGGCCACCGCGCGGGTGGCCATGCCGATGGCATTCTTCCCACGGTGCGGTATGCTCCCGTGGGAGGCCAACCCCCGGGTGGTAATTTCCAACCACAACAGTCCCGACGCAGCCCGGACCACGGACTCGTTGTAGCCCTCCACGATGGCGGCGTCGGCCCGCAGTCCCACCCGCTCGACCAGGAATCCAGCGCCCAACCGGCCTCCGATTTCCTCGTCCGCCGTCGCCGTTACGATCAACTCCCCGGCGAAATCCCCGAGGGATTTCAGCAGGACGCCGCTCATCGCGTAGGCTACCATCCTACCCTTCGAATCACTGGAGCCCCGGCCCCATACCCGACCGCCGGATACCACGCCGGCGAAGGGAGGATCGGTCCAGAGATCGGGATCACCCGCGGGTACGGTATCCAGGTGTCCGTTCAGGATCAGCGTCCGTCCCGGGCGCGAACCCCGCATGCGCCCGATCACGTTGACCCGATCTCCCTCCAGCCCCTCGGCGCGAACCATCGCCTCCGGCACCGGGATCACTTCCACCTCGTAGCCCAATTCCCCGAGGAGAGCGGCATACGCCTCACCCACAGCTCGGCACTCGCCGGGCGGGTTCTCGCTGGGAATTCGCACCAAGTCTACCAGGGATTTCACAGCATCGGCCTCCAGGTTCTTTGCGAACTCCAGGGCAGATTTCACCTTCGTATCGTCCACTTCGTACCTCCCATCGCATTTTCCACTACGCCTTTATTCCAGGATTCATTCCCTTCCCCGTACTACTCCCGCAGGCGGGGATCCAACCGATCCCGGAGTCCGTCCCCCAGGAGATTGAAGCCGATGACCGTCAGCATTAGTGCCAGGCCGGGGAACACCGACATCCAGGGGGCCTCGCCCAGGTAGATGCGGCCCTCGCTGATCATTCGACCCCAGGAGGGTGCCGGGGGCTGGGTACCGAGGCCAAGGTAGCTGAGGGACGCTTCCGCCAGGATCGCAAAAGCCAGGTTGATCGTCATCTGGATGATCAGGAGTGGCAACACGTTCGGAACCAAGTGCCGCCACATGATGTGAAGATCCCGGGCACCCGTGGAACGGGAAGCCTCGATGAAGTCGCGGCTCGATAGCGACAGGACTTCACCCCGGGTGATCCGGGCAAAGATCGGCATGTACACGATACTGATGGCGATGGCCAAGTTGGTCAGCGACGATCCCAGGATTCCCATCAGCACCAGGGCGAGGAGGATGGAAGGAATGGAAAACAGTACGTCCATGACCCGCATGACGCCCCAGTCGATCCAGCGGCCGTAGTACCCGGCCAACAGCCCGAGCAGAGAGCCGATCACGGTGGCCACGAAGACGGAAACCAGGCCGATGCCCAGGGAAATACGGCTGCCGTGGATCACCCGGGAGAATACGTCCCGGCCGAAGTTGTCGGTACCGAAGAGGGCACCGCCCGAGGGGGATTCCAGCTGCCTCCCGCTATCGATGGTGCTCGGGGATCTCGGCGATATTTGGGGCGCCAGCAGCGCGGCGAAGATCACCAACAGGACCAAGAACCCCCCGGGAATGATTTGGCTACCGCGGCCCCGCCTTCCGAGCAGTCGCTTCATGGGCGCATCCCCCCGGCCCGGCTCATATCTTCATGCGGATCCTCGGGTCCGCGACGGCGTACATGACATCGACGATCAGGTTCACCGTCATGAAGGTGATGGCGATGAACAGCGTCAGCCCCTGGATCAATGGGTAATCCCTGCGGAGCACGGCGGTGAGAAGCAATCTCCCGATTCCCGGCCGCATGAACACGATCTCCACGATGGCCGATCCCCCGATTAGGAATCCCAGCTGCACTCCGGCGACCGTCATGATGGTGATCATTGCGTTACGCATGGCGTGCTTGAACAATACGACCCGTTCCGAGAGGCCCTTGGCCCGCGCGGTACTGATGTACTCCTGGCGCAGCACCTCCAGGAAGCTCGACCGCGTGACGCGCATCAACAGCGCCGCGAAGTTCAATCCCAGCGCCAGGGCGGGCATGATGAGAAGCCGGAACCCTTGCACCGGCGACGACCACAAGGATTCGTATCCCCCCGAGGGCAGGACGTTTAGCCATATACTGAAGAAAAGGATCAGTATCGTGCCCGACCAAAAGACCGGGGTGGAAATACCCAGGTAGGCCACGAATCCGCTGGCGTAATCCAGGGCACTCCCCCGCTTGACCGCCGCCAATACGCCCAGGGGAATACCGACGAGCACGGATATCAGGAGGGCCGTAAAGGCCAGCTCCATGGTCGGACCCAGGGCCGTCCAGATCTCGGTCAGGACGGGTCTACCGCTGAAAAGCGAGGTCCCCAGATCGCCCCGCAGGGTATGTCCCAGCCAGTCGAAGTACTGCTCGTGCAGGGCCTTGTCCAGGCCGAAAAGGCTGCGGAGACGCGCCGCCTGTTCGGGCATCTGCACGTGGGACAATATAATGTCGACCACGTCTCCGGGCACCAACCGGGCCAACCCGAATACGGCCATCGATACCCCGATCAGCACGGGAATGTAGAATAGGATTCGCCTCATCACGAAGACGTACAAGAAATCATCCTTCCCGACGCGAGTACGGCCCCGGGCCGGGGCCGTACCCATTATCGACGAGGGCGACCGGAGATCAGCGCGATACCTTGGTTTCCCTCAGGGAGAGCCGGGTGTTCGCGGCCTCGTGCTGTAGACCCTCCACGGAATCGCCGAAGGCGGCAAATCGCTCGGGCCGGTAGAGGAATACGTAGGGCACCTGCTCGGCCACCAGGGCTTCCAGTTCCCCGTAGATGGTCTTGCGCTCATCCTGATCCATGACGCGACGCCCCTGCAAGATGAGGTCATCGATGCCGGGATGGCCGAATCCGTAGGGATTCCATCCCCCGTCGGTCTGGAAGTGTATGAAGAAATCGTCGGGGTCGATCATGGTACCCCAACGGCTACATACGACATCGAAATCTCCCTCGGTCCAAACGCGTTGGTTGAACGCCCCTGCCTCCACCCGGTTGATGGTGGCGGTGATACCCGCCGCGGCCAACTGCTGCTCGACCACCTGTGCGATCCCCTCTTCGCCGGGCCGGGTCAGGAGCTCGAGGGTAATGCCATCGGGGTAACCGGCCTCAGCCAGCAGTTCCTTCGACCTCTCGGCGTCGGGTGCGGTATAGATCTCGACGCCGCTGTAGGCCCAATGATTGGAGGGAAGCGGACCGCCGAACAGCGGGGATCCAAAACCCCGGGCGGCCACATCGACGATCTCCTCCCGATCGACCGCCCAGGCCAGCGCCTGGCGTACCCTGACGTCATCGAAGGGTTCGCGGGCACTGTTGATGCCGAGCAAGTAATAGGAGACGACTTCTCCTCCCAACACCTCGATGTTGTCGTCGCCGCGATAGGCCGTGATGCTCTCCAGGGGCGCGTCGATGTCAAGGTCTACCGTCCCCGACATCACCTGCTGGACGCGGGACGTCGGGTCCTCGACGAAAACCCACCGCAACTCGTCCAGGAGGGGAAGTCCTTCGTGGTGATAGTCCGCGTTCTTCTCCAGGACGATGTGTTGTCCGGGAACCCATTCGACGAACTTGAAGGGGCCGGTTCCAACGCCCTGCGTCCTCAAACCTTCGTCGGCGGTGGCTTCTTCGGGAATGATCGAAACAAAGGGGGTGGCCAAGGCAGCCAGGACGTGCGCTGCGGCCTCTTTCATCACGATCTCCACGGTGAACTCATCTACCACAGCGACGGTATCCAGGTCGCCGAACAGATAGGACCAGGGAGATCCCACGTCCGGATCAACGACCCGCTCGATGGAAAACTTCACGTCATCGGCGGTCACCTGGCGGCCATTGTGGAAATATACGTCTTCGCGGAGTTTAAAGGTAAATACCGTTCCCTCATCGTTGACAGACCACTCTTCGGCGACGTCCGGCTGGATCTCCAGGGTCGGGCTCAACCGAAGAAGCGAACTGTACATCTGCTCCATGACCCGCATGCTCTCCGTCTGCACCAGGAGATGGGGGTCGAGGTTATCGGGTTCCGCATTCAAACCTATGCGAAGCACCATCGGATCGGTCGGGGCTTCCGGCTCCTCCGTGGGAGTCGCGGATCGCCCGCAACCACCCACGAAGAGCAAAGAGAGTATGGCGACGGCGATAATCACGTGTCCGAGTTTCAAAGCACAATTCCTCCCCTCGATACATACTTATACACCCAAGTGCAATATATATGCAATAGCGAATTCCGCCCGCCCCGACTCCGCCGAAATATCCGCAGACTTCGCCAGGGGATGAGCACACATGCGAACCGGCCCCCTGCATCGATTATCCGGCACTGCGCTGCTATAATGGTCACCGTAGAAGCGGGAGTTTCGGTAATACGATGGAGAACGAGGGCTCCAAGCCCTTCCACTGGAGGCTGAGGAAA
>PWSR01000205.1 GCA_003563985.1 Clostridia bacterium
CGGACGTATTTGCAGAAGCTCATACGCGACGGAGATGTTCAGGTGGATGGGCGGGAAATCACGACGCCGGGGAAGGTCCTCGAAGTCCATCAGCGGGTCCGAATGGTGGTCCCGCCTCCGCGGGGACAGACCCTGGAACCCGAGGACATCCCGCTGGATGTCGTCTACGAGGATGACGATTTGATCGTCATCAACAAGTCCCGTGACCTGGTCGTACACCCCGCTCCCGGGCACTACACGGGCACGCTGGTACACGCCTTACTCCACCACAGTTCCCAATTGTCCACCATCATCGATCACACGCGCCCGGGCATCGTCCATCGCTTGGACAAGGATACGACGGGCCTGATGGTCGTCGCCAAGAACGATACGGCGCATCTGTCGCTATCCTACCAACTCCAAAAGCGCCGCATGAAGCGGGAGTACCTGGCGTTGGTTCACGGCCTCCCCGAGGTAGAGACGGGCACGGTGGACGCGCGGATCGGACGCGATCCCGAGACCCGCTTCAAGATGAAAGTGGTGAATTCGGGCGGCAAGAAGGCCGTCACCCACTTTCGCGTGGATAAGGTCCTGGGGAGGTCCCACGCCCTGCTTCGCTGCAACCTGGAATCGGGTCGGACCCACCAAATTCGCGTGCACCTGGCTTTCATCGGTCTTCCGGTGGTGGGCGATCCCATGTATGCACCGGGATTGCCCGATTACGGTTTGACGGGGCAGGCCCTCCACGCAACGCGCCTGGTATTGGAACACCCCACCACCGGGCGGGAGATGGCCTTCGAAGCACCCATGCCCGAGGATATGCGCTCCCTGGTGGAACGCCTGGAGACGGGGAGGTAGGCATGGGTTCGATGTTTGACACCGGACCCGTTCTCTGTTAGCTTCTAAACGATGGTGTGATCAGTCCTTTAAGCCGACCCAGCGAGGTCGAAAAGGAGGGAATCAGATGAGGATGAACGACCCGAAAGTCCCCGCCGCCGATGCGATGGGGCACCACAACCCACCGCAACAGGGGTGGGGACAACAGGTCACCCGAGACGGAAGATCCAATTCTATCCCGGGGATCAATGGAGTACCGGACGCCCAGGCTTCCGGTTTTTTTGTGCCCAATTTCGAGAGAGTCCATCTGGAGGTGGCACCGCAATGAGTCCCCGAGAAGGCTTTGAGCTGAGGGAAAAGGCGAAGATCATGGACGAAAGCGCCATGGCGCGAGCCCTGGTGCGGATATCCCACGAGATCGTCGAGCGCAACAGCGGCACCGAGGGATTGGTATTGGTCGGGATTCATCGCCGAGGCGTTCCCCTGGCCGAGCGGATTGCCCGCCAGATCGAGAGAATCGAGGGCGTGGAGATTCCCTGCGGGAACCTGGACATAACCCTCTATCGCGACGATCTGACCCTGCGTCACGATCGTCCGCTGGTGGGAAGTACGTACGTGCCGGTAGATATCGCCGGCAAGATCGTGGTGTTGGTGGACGATGTACTCTACACGGGACGAACCATCCGCGCGGCCATGGACGCCCTGATGGACCTCGGGCGCCCCGGGGCGATACAACTGGTGGCCCTGGTGGATCGCGGTCACAGGGAACTGCCCATCCGACCGGATTTCGTGGGAAAGAACGTACCGACGTCCCGGGACGAATTGGTCGAGGTGCAGTTGCGGGAGATCGATGGAATCGAAGAGGTCGTCATCATGGAAAGGGTAGGGGGAGAATGCAGCGATGACTGAACTGCAGAGAAAGGACATTCTCGGCCTCGAGGACATGTCGGCCGATGAGATATCGCTGATTCTCGATACCGCCCAGTCCATGCGAGAGATCATCGATCGCCCCATCAAGCAGGTTCCGACCCTCCGCGGTCGAAGCGTCCTATCCCTCTTTTACGAGTCGTCCACCCGTACCAAGATATCCTTCGACCTGGCCTGTCGGTATCTCAGCGCGGGGAGCGTGGGTGTCGCCAAGGCGGGGAGCAGCCTCGACAAGGGGGAGAGCCTGCGCGATACGGTGCGCAACGTCGAGGTGATGGGACCGGAACTGGTCATCATGCGCCATCCCTCCGGGGGAGCGCCCCATTACCTGGCAAAGAACGTGGATTCGGCGGTGATCAATGCCGGGGATGGATTCCACGAACACCCAACCCAGGGACTCCTGGACATGCTGACGGTGCGGCAACGGAAGGGGACGCTTGAGGGCCTGAAGGTAGCCATCGTCGGGGACATATTTCACAGTCGCGTGGCCCGCTCCGACATCTGGGGCTTCAGCCACATGGGATCCGAGGTGGTGATATCGGCGCCCAGTACCCTGATTCCCCCCGGTATCGAGGAAACGGGTTGCCGCGTGGAGCCCGACGTCGAGGCGGCGGTGCGGGATGCCGACGTCGTTTGCGTCCTCAGGCTACAGCTGGAGCGTCAGCAACAGAGTTTCTTCCCGAGCGTGCGGGAATATCATGCGATGTACGGTATCGATGCCCGCCGACTGGCCCTGGCGAAACCGGATGCCCTGCTGATGCATCCCGGACCCATGAATCGCGGCGTCGAAATTACCTCGGAGATCGCGGACGGGCCCCAGTCAATCATCCTCGACCAAGTACCCAACGGTGTGGCCGTTCGCATGGCCCTACTGTATCTCCTGCTCGGAGGAGGCGAATGAGCGTGAATAAGATTCTAATCAAAGGCGGACACGTAATCGATCCCTCGAAAGGCCGAAACGCCAAGGCCGATCTGCTGGTAGAGGGCAACGAAATCGCGGCCATCGGCGATCATCTCTCGGTGGAAGGCGCGGAAGTCATCGATGCCGCGGGATGTACGGTTACCCCCGGGTTCGTGGACCTGCACGTACACCTGCGGGAGCCCGGATTCGAGTACAAAGAGGACATCGCCAGTGGAACCCGGGCCGCCGCCCGGGGTGGATTTACCTCCGTAGTTTGCATGCCCAATACCTCCCCGGTAATCGACGACGAGACCGGTGTCCGCTTCGTATTGGATCGGGCGGCCCGGGACGGTGTCGTCCGCGTTTACCCCGCGGGCGCAGTCACCAAGGGGCAGAAGGGCCAGGAGATCGCCGAGATGGGGCTCATGGCCCGCGCCGGGGCCCGCATGTTCAGCGACGACGGGCTGCCCGTCATCTCGGCCCGCGTGATGAGTACCGCCCTGACGTACAGTACGATGTTCGGCGTCCCCATATCGACCCACGAAGAGGATCCCAGCCTGGCGGGAGACGGAGCGGTGAACTTCGGGCGGATCTCTACACTGATGGGACTCCCGGGAATGCCGGAAGAGGCGGAGACGATCATGATCGCCCGGGACCTGGAACTGTGCCGGCGCGTCGGGGGACACCTGCACATCGGGCACGTCAGCACCGCCCGCTCCATCGAATTGATCGCCGCGGCCAAGGCGGACGGTGTATCCGTTACCTGCGAGGTGACCCCGCATCATCTCACCCTCACCGAGGACCTGGTAAAGGAATCCGGTTACGATACCAACACCAAGATGAAGCCACCGCTTCGGACCGAGGCGGACCGCAGGGCCCTGATCGTTGCCCTGCGAGACGGCATAATCGATGTAGTGGCGACGGATCATGCGCCCCACAGTTTCGACGACAAGGACAAAGAGTACACCTTCGCGGATAACGGCATTACCGGCCTGGAGACGGCCTTTGCGCTGCTGCACGACCGCCTGGTCTTGCCCGGGGATATCTCCCTGGATCGCCTCATCGAGTGCCTGACGACGGCGCCCGCACGAATCATCGGGATTGATGGCGGAACCCTCTGCGAGGGGGCCGCCGCGGATATCGCCATCCTCAATACGGATCAGGAATGGGCGGTAAACCCGGGGAAGTTCGCCTCGAAAGGTCGCAATACGCCCCTGGTGGGATGGAGCCTCACCGGCAAGGTGGATACGGTCCTGGTCGACGGTCGCATCGTGCTCCGGGGAGGAGAGCTGACATGCTAGATCCTTCCCGCGAGGGTGGACCCGAGGTCTTCGGGGCCCGCCTGGTGCACAATGCCCCCGAGGGACGAGCGCGCAGGCTCCTGCTGGTCGTCGAAGAAGACATCGCACCCGTACCGGGCCAGTTCTTGCAGCTGGGAGTCGGGGGCGGCGGCGAAACCTACCTGCGCCGTCCCATCAGCATCGCCGATTGGGACGGAGCGCGGGGACTGCTGGAATTGCTGGTCCTTCCCGTGGGCAAAGGAACGGGTCTCTTGGCCTCGGCCCAACCCGGATCCATTATCGACTGCCTGGGTCCCCTGGGACGGGGCTTCGACCTGGACGCTGCCGGCCCAATACCCGTCCTGGTCGGGGGCGGGATCGGTGCCGCACCCCTGGTTTACCTCGCGCGAAGATTGGCGGAACGCGGGTGTCCACCGTTGACCTTCCTCGGGGCCTCGGACCACCCGGGCCTGGCCGGCGAGAAATCGCTGACCGCCCTCAGTCGCGGGGTCGTCCTGGCCACCGAGGACGGGAGCCGGGGGGCAACGGGGATGATCACCGAGGTCATGCTTCGAAATCCCGGGGAACTCGAGGGAGCCACGGCGATCATGGCCTGCGGTCCCCGGGGCATGCTGGCAGCCCTCAAGGGCATGGCCCGGGAACGCGGGATCCCGGCATACGGCTCCCTGGAGGAGCACATGGCCTGCGGAGTGGGCGCCTGCCTGGGTTGCGCGGTTCCCATGTCCCGACCCGAATCCGGCAAAAGTTACCTGCGCGTGTGCGCCGACGGCCCCGTGTTTCCCCTCGAAGAGGTGATCTTGGCGTGAACGAAAACCTGTCCATTCGCTTCGGTTCCCTGGAGTTGTCCAATCCCCTGGTGGCGGTCTCCGGCACCTTTGGCTACGGTTTCGACTACGAACCCGTGATACCGCCGGAGATTTTCGGTGCCATCGTGGTGAAGGGCACTTCCCTGGAACCCTGGCCCGGTAATCCTCCGCCTCGCATCGTAGAGACGCCCGCGGGAATGCTGAATGCCATCGGCCTGGAGAATCCCGGCGTCGAGGTCCTCGTCGAAGAATACCTACCGCGCCTCGCCGCGCGCGACGTCCGGGTGATCGTGAACGTCGTGGGTAAGACCGTCGAAGAGTACGTGGGCGTGGCCCGACGATTGCAGGGAATCGAAGGCGTCGACGCCCTCGAGCTCAATGTCAGTTGCCCGAACGTCAAGGCCGGTGGTATGAGTTTCGGCACCTCTCCGGCGGCCATTGACAACCTGGTCGGTGCAGTTCGCGCCGCCACGGACGCACCCCTCATCGTCAAACTGACCCCCAACGTCACCGACATCGCCGAGGTCGCCCGCGCCGCCGAGGAAGCCGGCGCCGATGCCATCAGTCTCATCAATACCCTGCTGGGAATGGCCATCGACGTGGATGCCGGCAAGCCCGTGTTGGCCAACGTGGTGGGAGGGCTTTCGGGTCCGGCCGTGCGTCCCGTCGCCCTGCGCTGCGTATACCAGGTTCGAGCGGCCACGTCGCTGCCCATCCTCGGTCTCGGCGGCGTAGCCTCCGCCGAAGACGTGATTGCCTTCATCATGGCCGGGGCGTCGGCCGTGGGAATCGGGACCGCCCTGTTCGCGGATCCCCTGGCACCGCACCGGATCCTTTCAGATCTCGCCGCCTATCGTGCCCGATATGATGAATGGCCGGTTGGGAGGGCCCACCTGTGAAAGCAGCGGAGAGAATTATCGTAGCCCTGGATACCCCCGATCCCGCGCGTGCCCGGGAAATCGTCGAATCCCTGGCCCCCGATTATGCCCACTTCAAGACGGGCCTGGAATTCTTCTGTTCCGGGGGACCCCGGGCGGTTTCGGACCTGCAATCCTCGGGGGCGAACCTCTTCTTGGATCTGAAACTGCACGACATACCCAACACGGTTCGAGGCGCCGCCCGGGCGCTGGCGAGCCTGGACGTCTGGATGACCAATCTCCACGCCTCGGGTGGAGCGGAGATGATGCGGGCGGCCCGGGAGGAACTCCCCGACGCCCTGCTCATCGCCGTCACCGTCTTGACCAGCTTCGACGAAGATACCTTCCGGGGCCACATCGGAACCGACTCCAGCGTGGAGGATACCGTTAGACGCTGGGCGCTGGCGAGCCGAGAGGCGGGCCTCGACGGCGTCGTATGCTCACCACAAGAGATCCGCGTCGTCCGGGAAGAAGTGGGCAGGGACTTCCTCATCGTAACCCCGGGAATCCGCCCCGCGTGGGCGGCCCGCGGCGATCAACGACGGGTCACCACCCCGGCGGAGGCACTGGAATTGGGGGCCGATTACCTGGTGATCGGGCGCCCGATCACCGCGGCACCGGACCCCCGGGAAGCCGCACAAAGAATCGCGATGGAAATCGAACAGGCCGAAGGGAGTGAATTGACATGACGGGATACGGAAACTGGGAAGACTTCCGAGCCCTGGAGAATGACGAGATCATGAAGATATTCAAGGACACCGGGGTACTGCTGGAGGGACACTTCCGGCTGACCTCCGGTAAGCACAGTCCGCGTTTCCTGCAGTGCGCGCAGGTATTGCGTTTTCCCGAGCACGCGGGAACCTTGACGGGAATGATGGCGGAACCGTTCCGGGAGGCCGGGGTGGATAAGGTCCTCGGACCCGCCCTGGGCGGTATCATCCTCAGTTACGAAGTGGCCCGCTGGCTGGGCACCGAGGCAATATTCACCGAGAGGCAGGACGGGCAGATGCGGCTTCGCCGCGGGTTCAATATCGAACCCGGCGAGAGGATCCTGGTGGTCGAGGATGCCATGTCCACGGGCGGTTCCGTGAACTCGGTGATGGAGATCTGTTCGCAGCGCCAGGCCGATATCGTCGGGGTCAGCGTCCTGGTGGACCGGAGCGGGGGACAGACGGACTTCGGCGTGCCCTTCCACCCGGTGGTCACCCTCGACATCCCCGCCTATTCCCCGGCCGACTGCCCCCTCTGCCGCGAAGGTATACCGTTGACCTATCCCAAGGACCTCGGTATGTAAACTGCACCATCGGACCCTCTGCGGCCGCCGCGCATCAATCCCTGCGCGGCGTGACGTAGAGGGTCTTTTGCTTTCTGTAGATCACCATGCCCGGGTGCGCACCCTTGGGCTTCGATACGTGCTTGACCAGGGTGTAGTCCACGGGTACGTTGCTCGAATCGCGGGCGGTACTGTGCTGGGCCGCCACCCGGGCGGCCTCCTCGAGGACCTCGGGTTCCGGAAGGGCTTCGTCCCAGGGTCCCGGCAGCACGACGTGCGAACCCGGCATGTCCTTGACGTGGAACCAAAGATCCTCCGGGGAGGCGACGCGCATGGTCAGGTGATCGTTGCCGCGGTTGTTTCTTCCCACCAGCAGGCGGTGCCCCGTGCTGAGCGTCATCTCGATGGGAGAGGGGGACGGGCTCTTGCGGCGACGAGGCGGTGCCTGGGTTTTCAGGTATCCCGCCTCCGATACTTCCTGGCGCAGTTCCTCCAGTTCCCGGGGGCTCCCCGATATCCGCAGTTGATAGAGTAAGCCTTCGATGTAGTCGATCTCGGCATCGGTGACGCGCAGTTGTCGCCTGGCCTTTTTCTCCGTGCGCTGGAGGCGCCGGTATTCCTTGAAAAAGCGCGATGCGTTATCCGCCGGGGAGAGATTTGACTTCAGGGGGATCTCCCGGGGTTGGCCCTCGGCGTAATAGTCCGGGAGTTGGACGGAATCCACCCCGGCGGGAACGCGATGCATGTAAGCGGTGAGCAGTTCGCCGTGAATTCGCATCTCCTCGGCGGAATCGGCCCGGGCGAGATCTGCCCGCTGCCGTTCCCGGCGGAGGAGGATCGATTCGTGGGCGGACTCCAGGGCGCGCTGTAGCTCGCGTCGGGTGTTCTCCAGCCGTTCGACGGCGTCTCCCAAGGCGTAGTGTGCGTCGAAGGCCGCCGAGGGACGGGAAAAGTGGCGCAGTCCATCTCCCTCGGGCGGCCGCTCCGAGGCGAGGAAACCGTAATCGCCGGGACGAGGAATGAGAATCGGATCCTCGGGCGCCTCCCGGTACAGCCACGGGTCCCAACGCTTGGCCCGGATGTCCTCTCCGATGGCCCGCAACAAGGCGACCAGGGGCTCCAGGGAGGCACGGTCGGATGGCAGGGGGTCCTTGGGATGCATTCCACAGCGGCGAAGGAGGCGTCTCACCGTGGCGGGCCCCGGTCCATCGACGCGGCGCACGATGGCGAGCCAGGCGGGCGTTTCGTCGTCGGCCAGCGATGCCATCGCTTCTACGGTAACGGCGTCGGGATGAAGGGTGTCGCGTTGGGGTGGAAGGCGGTAGGGGTGCCCCGGGAGCACCGACCGGTGGGTATTCCGGTCCGCCGATGCGAATCGGAGCGCAGTCAGGATGCGATCGCCGTCCCCGGGATCAATCAAGATCAGGTTACTGCTGCGCCCCATGGTCTCTGCCACGAGGATCAACGGCCGGGCGTGTCCCAACTCGTCCCGGGCCGACAGGTGGATGCGGGCAATGCGATCGAGTCCCACCTGCTCCACACCCTCGATGCGGGCTCGCTTCAGGTGCTTGCGCAACGTCATACCAACGGCACCGGGCTGATCGGGGTGATCGAAGCGGCGGCGAGTCACTTGGATCCGGGCATCCTCGCGGCGTATCGACACCAGGATATCGCCGCCGGATCCCCGTCCCCGCGTGGAGAAGATCACCTCTCCAGATCGCGTGGTCGTGTGAATCCGGCTGACGGTGGTTCCCACAAGATTTGAGATTTCGTCGAGGCTGGCGGCCAGGGCTACGGCGTCAAAAGCCAATGCTTTGCACCTCCGAGATATTCGATCCCGCGGTGAATATGATAGTGCGACGGAGGGCGCGGGGGCAATCCCGCCGACCCCGCCGGGAAACCGAGCAAATTGACAGGATGGGCTCGCAAGGGTAATATATTGGTGACGAATGTTTCCCGTGATCGCCCCCGATTCCCGCTCTGTCATGCCCAAAAATGTCCCGAGGGGAGTCCTTATGACTCAAATTGCATCGAAAACGCGATTTACTGTGATCGGAGCCGGCGGCGGAGGACAGGCCATGGCCGGCTATCTGTCCCTCGGCGGATTCGAGACCAACCTCTATAATCGGAACATGGAACGCATCGATGCCCTGGCCCGCGAAGGTGGCGTTTTCGTGGAGGGTGAGGTGGAGGGATTCGCACCGTTGAACATGGTGACCTCCGATATTGGCGCAGCCCTGGATGCCGCCGATGTGATCATGGTCGCGGTGCCGGCCTCGGCGCACAGGGCGATCGCCGCCAAGTGCGCACCCCATCTGCGTCCCGACCACATCGTGGTCCTCAACCCGGGTCGAACCGGGGGGGCCCTGGAATTTCGCTTCGTCCTGGACGGCTTCGGCGCCGATCCCGACGTGCTGGTGGCCGAAGCCCAAACGTTCATCTTCGCCAGTCGCGTCGTCGGGCCCGCGCGCGCCCACATTTACGGCATCAAGCGGGTAGTGCCCGTGGCCGCCCTGCCCGCCAGCCGAACGGCGGAGGTGCTGGAGGCGGTGGGCCCGGCCTTTCCCGAGTTCGCCGCGGCCGAGAATGTCCTCCAGACCAGCCTCGACAACATCGGCGCCATCTTCCACCCGGCCCCGACGATCCTCAACGCTGCGCGGATCGAGTCGGGATCGCCCTTCGAGTACTACGTGGAGGGGGTGAGCCCTTCCGTCGGCCAGGTGCTCGAGCAGATGGACCGCGAGCGGCGCGGGGTGGCCCTCGCCCTCGGCATAAAGCCCCAATCCGCCGTGGATTTCCTTCGCGCGGCGTACGGTGTGGAGTCCAAGAACCTGTATCACGCCATGCGAACCAATCCCGGGTATGCGGGCATCGTCGCCCCGGGATCACTGCAGCATCGTTACATCAGTGAAGACGTTCCGGCCAGCCTGGTCCCGATGGCTTCGTTCGGCGATCTCCTGGGCGTCCCGACCCCTACCATCAAAGCCATGATTCACCTGGCGTGCATCATCCACGGGGTCGATTACTGGAGTCGCGGGAGAACCATCAATAGGCTGGGACTTTCGGGGCTGAGCGCGGAAGAAATTAGAGAGCTGGTCATCAACGGCGCGAAGGGACGGTTGGTAGGATGAGCGAACGGCAGCCCGGCGGATTCATCCTCGGTGCAACCATGGGGGACTGCGTACACGTGGCGGGGATCCTCGGGTTCCTGCGGTTGGCGGAAGCCCAGGGGTATCGGACCCACTTCATGGGAACCCGAACCAGCACCGAAGAACTCATCGAGGCGGCGCTGGAATCGGATCCCGATATCATCGCCCTCAGCTATCGCCTCTCCCCGGAGGTCGCCGGCGCACTGTTTTCCGACCTGGCCCGGGAACTGTCCGAGGCGGGGCTGGGAGACAAGAAACTGGTGTTCGGGGGCACATCTCCGGTATGCGCGGAAGCGGAGGACTCCGGGCTCTTCGAGGCCGTGTTCGATGGGGGCAGTACGGTGGACGAGATCCTCGCATACCTGGGAGCGGAGGGTACCGACGCCGCCGATGAGATGCCACCGCAATCTCTCATCGAGCGCATTCGGATGCGCTATCCACACCCCCTGCTGCGACACCACTACGGACGACCTACCCTCGCCGAGACCGAGGCGGGAATCGCCCGCATCGCCGATGCGCGGATCCTGGACGTGATCTCCCTCGGACCCGATCAGAATGCCCAGGCGGCTTTCTTCCGCCCCGAGGAACAGGATCCCCGCCAGGACGGCGCCGGTGGGGTGCCGATTCGGAGCCCCAAAGACCTTCGCCGCCTGCGCGATGCGGCCCGCCGCGGCAATCATCCGCTGCTTCGGTGTTACAGCGGGACCCGGGACGTGGAGCGCTTCGCCGAGGTGTTGTTGGAGTCCATCGAGAATGCTTGGGCGGCCATTCCACTGTTCTGGTACAACGTGTTGGATGGTCGCGGCCCCCGGGAAGTGGAAGTCTCCATACGCGAGTCCAGGGAATTGATGCGCTGGCACGCCGAACGAGGGGTGCCCGTGGAAGTCAATGATCCCCACCACTGGAGCCTGCGGGATGCCCCGGACGTCGTGGCGGTGGCGGCGGCGTACCTGGCGGCCCTCAATGCCCGCCAGGTCGGCGTGGGGGACTACATCGCGCAACTTATGTTCAACACCCCTCCGGGAACCTCCTTCGCCATGGACCTGGCGAAGATGCTGGCCAAGCTGGACCTGGTCCGCGAGCTGGAACGCCCGGACTTTCGCGTCTGGAAACAGGTCCGGACGGGGCTATTCAGTTTTCCCGCCGACCTCGATATGGCCAAGGGCCAGTTGGCTGCCTCTACAGTCATCCAGATGGCCGTCCAACCCCACATCGTTCACGTGGTCGGGTACACCGAGGCGGATCACGCGGCCAACGCCGACGAGGTCATCGAGAGTACCAAGATCGTCCGGCAGGTCATCAAGGAATCCCTCGTCGGACTCCCGGACATGACGGCGGATCCCTCGGTGGCCGAGCGCAGGGCGGAGCTGGTGGCAGAGGCGCGCGTACTCCTGGATGCGATACGGTCCCTGGATCCCCTGGGGGAAGACCCCCTGACGGATCCCACGGTGCTCGCGCGGGCGGTGAAACTCGGCCTGTTGGATGCCCCACAATTGGCCGGGAACCCGGCGGCGGCGGGGGAGATCCAAACGCGCATGATCGATGGTTGCTGCCGGGCCGTGGACCCGGATACCGGCCGTCCCATCGACGAGGGGCGCAGGCTCCGCACCCTCGGCTATTGATGCGTTGACGGGATAAATCCATGGAAGCTGCGGGGCCCGGGGAAGCGCCCATCGCCATCCCCGGGCCCCGCGTCCGATGGCACTGCAATCCCGCCAGGCCCCCCGCACTTGGGTGTGCTCGGGCGTGATGATAGAATCAACGGGTAGCGGACGTCACACGGGAGGTGGCTCATGAGACTCGCCTTTACCAAGATGGAGGCCGCGGGCAATGACTACATATATGTCGATGGCATAGAACGCCATCTTCCCGATGCGGACTGGCCCGCGTTGGCCCGGAACCTGTCCCGGCGCCGGCATTCCGTCGGTGCGGATGGCATCATCCTCATCTTGCCCTCGGAGTCAGCGGATTTTCGCATGAGATTGTTCAACGCCGACGGCAGTGAAGGGGACATGTGCGGCAACGGAGTTCGTTGCGTCGGGGCATACGTCTGGGAGCGCGGCCTCATCGGGGTCGATTCCTTTTCCGTCGAGACTCCCGACGGCCCGGTTACCGTGCGCGTTCAACCCGAAGACGGCGAGTTGTCCGTCGACGCTTTGATGACACCACCCCGCTTCCTGCGAGGCGAGATACCCATGACGGGCCAACCCGAAGAATCCGGGCTCGCCGCGGAACTCGAAGTCGGGGGACGCTCGGTGCCGGTGGACGCCCTCCGACTGGGCAATCCCCACTGCGTCCTGTTCGTGCGCGATGTCTACGCGGTAGATGTCGCGACGCTGGGCCCGCTGCTGGAGTCCCATCCCGCCTTTCCCGAGAGAACGAACGTCGAGTTCGTCGAGGTGGCGGATCGCGATGCGCTGCGGGTTCGCGTGTGGGAACGGGGTTCGGGGATCACCGCAGCTTGCGGTACCGGGGCCTCGGCTGCCGCCGTGTGCGCCATCCTCCGGGGCCGGGTCACTTCCCCCGTCCGCGTGGAGATGCCCGGCGGGGACTTGCGCGTGGAATGGGACGAAGCCCAGCGGTTACACCTCTGCGGAATCGTTCGGGAAGTGTACCGGGGATCCCTCGAGATCCCCGGGGAGTTGCTGATGACGGGAGACTTCGAGACCGGGGGAGGTCGTGGACGGTGAATTTTTCCGCCCTGCGACACCTCGGTCGCATGCGCGAGGTGCTGGGCGTGCTGGCCCGCCGCGGCTACGGTAGACTGGTGGCCCGCCTGCCTTTGCCCTTCAGCCTGCCCGGGCTCGGTCGACGGAAACCCGCCGCGCCCCTACCCGAGGACACGCGGCGCGCCCTCGAGGAGTTGGGACCTACTTTTGTAAAAATCGGCCAGGTACTGAGTACGCGCCGGGATTTGATTCCCCGGAACTTCATCGAAGAACTGGAGCAGTTGCAGGAGAACGTAGCGCCCTTTCCCGGGGATCAGGTATCGTCCATAATCGAAGAGGATCTCGGCCGTGACCCCCGAGACATCTTTGACGAATTCGAACTCGAACCCCTGGCATCCGCATCCATCGCCCAGGTGCATCACGCCGTGTATCGGGGGAAACCGGTCGTCGTAAAGGTACAGCGTCCCGGGATCGCCCGAACCATCGAGGAGGATATGGAAATCCTCGAGTTCCTGGCGGAACTCGTGCACGAGTACATCGAAGAAGCGCAAATCTACGAATTTCCAACCTTGGTACGGGAATTCGGCAGGAGCCTGCGGGGGGAGCTAAACTTTCGCCGGGAGGCAGATTCCTTGGACCTCTTCGCCCGGGGTTTCGCCGACTGGGGCAAGGTTCGAATTCCAAGGGTCTTCCGAGAGGTTTCCGGGGATCGCGTCATCACCATGGAACACCTGGTGGGTAACCGCATTTCCCGATTGGCGAGCATGCCCGAGGATGCCAGGCGCGATCTCGCCCTCGTGGCCCTCGAGATGTCCTTCTACCAATTCTTCGATCTGGGCTTTTTCCACGCCGATCCGCATCCGGGCAACCTGATCGCCATCGACGGAGGAACCCTCGGCCTCATGGATTTCGGGCGCATCGGGGTCGTGGACGAGCGGATGGAATCCCGGCTGGCGGAGCTGATGGGCGGTATCATCGATCGCGACTATCCCCTAGTGACGGACGTACTCCTGGACATCGCCCGGCCCGCCCGGCGTCCGGACAAGCTGCGGCTGTTGCGGGACCTCACGGAACTCGTTGAGTTCAACTATCAGAAATCCGTGGAACAGATTAGCGTGGGGGAGATCCTCACATCGATGCTGGATCTCCTGCAGCACCACCGCCTGGTGGTGCCCAGCGAATACATAACCCTGGTCGGCGCCGTCATCACCGCCGAGGCTTCGGCGCGTACCGTGTACCCGGAACTAAATCCCATCGAAGAGATGAAACCCCATGTTCGTCGCGCCCTGTTGCAGCGGTTCTCCCCCGGGGAATTGGCGAAACGGGCTCGCCGTCTCAGCCGCCGAGTCGTTCGCGATGCCGGCGACGTGTCCCGGGACTTGGTGTCGGTGGTGTCCCAGGCGGAACGGGGCGATTTTACCCTGCGATTTCGACACGAGGGACTGGAGGGATTTCTGCAGGGATTGGGGGAGATCTCCAAGAGACTGACGGCCGGGGTCATCACCGCCTCCCTGATCATAGGGGGCTCCATTATTATCGGCGTAGACCAGCCGCCGCACCTCCTGGGATATCCCGCCCTGGGTGCCCTATCGCTGGCCATCGCTACGGTGCTGGGCTTGTGGCTACTGATTACCAGGAGGTGACGAATTGTCGGCGACGAGCATGACCGGATTTGGAAGTGCCACCGAGAACCTGGGTTCTGCCACCCTGAACGTAGAGATCCGGACTTTGAATCATCGGTTCCTGGAGATCTTCGTCCACCTGGCGCCGGAATTGCCCCGGAGCTGGGAGCTCCTCGCGAGGAAACGAATCGAGGATCGACTAGCCAGAGGGCGGGTGGACGTGTACGTCGAAGCTAGGACGTCTCCAGAGGAGCGCAGGGCCCTTCGCGTTGACAGGCGACTGGCCGAGGCTTATCATATAGCCCTGAACGAGCTGGCAGAGACGCGCGATCTCCCGGTGGAACTGGGAGCCGCGGACCTGGCGCAGTTCCCCGGGGTCATGGAACTCGAAGAAGTGGATCCCGGCGTAGAGGATGCGGACCCTAGCTTCGCCGGTGCGCTCGATCGAGCGCTGGACGCGGTGGTCGAGATGCGAGAGCGCGAGGGGCAATCGCTGGGCCGCGTGCTCGAGGATTTGTTGGCGGGATTCTCCGAGTGCTTGCGCGTCATAGAGGATGCCGCCCCCGAACTCGAACGCCGTCGCTACGAGATCGTATTGGAACGGGTAAACCGCCTGCTGACCGACAGCGATGCACAGATCCCGGATCTGGCGGGGGAAGTGGCCCTGATCGCCCAAAGGAGCAGCGTATCGGAGGAGTTGGATCGCCTCCGAAGCCACCTGGACCAGGTCAACCGGGTGCTGGAGGGGGCGGGACCCATGGGCAGGAACCTGGACTTCCTGGTCGGAGAGATGGGCCGGGAGTGCAATACCGTGGCGGCGAAGATCGCCGATGCCGAGATGAATCGAGTAGCCCTGGATATGAAGGGTTACCTGGAAGACATGCGAGAACAGGCGAGAAACATTGAATGAATGCGGGGAGGGCTACTCATGAGCGGAGTCATACTGGTGAACATAGGATTCGGCAACATGGTTTCGGCCAACCGGGTCGTCGCCATCGTTAGTCCCGAATCCGCTCCCATCAAACGGACAATTAGCGAAGCGCGAGCCGACGGAAAACTGATCGATGCCACCTACGGCAGGAGAACACGTGCGGTTATCATAACCGACAGCGGTCACGTCGTCCTGTCCGCCGTCCAACCCGAGACCGTGGCCGGTCGGCTTCAGGTGCAGCAGCGCGGCGGAGAAGTGGAAGAATAGGCGCGCCCCGCCCCGGTTTTCCGGGGCGGACCCGCGTTTCCGAAGGGATGTCGATTCGACGTATGGCCCACGAGAGAATTACGTACGATGAACTCATGAGAGCGGGTCACAATAAGTACGCGGTCACCATCGCCGTGGCCAAGCGGGCGCGACAAATTCACGATGGTGCTCCGGTCTTGGTGCCGACCGATGCGAGCAAGTCGGTTTCCGCCGCCCTGGCGGAGATCATGGCGGGACGCGTTGTATACGGTCTTGGCGTCGTCGAGAAGACTCCGAAATCCGCGAAAGACGAGGCGAGCACCGCCACCGAGGAACCCGGGAACGACCCGGAATCGGTGGACACCCCCGAGACGGAGAATGCGGAGTCGGAAGAAGAGGCCGGGGAGTAACTGAGGCCACGATCCCCCGGGCCGTCGATCCCGGGGTGGGAGGAGGTCTCCCCGATGGAACCCAGGGATCTTGAAGGAAAGAACGTCTTGCTGGGGGTAACGGGTTGCATTGCGGCCTACAAGGCGCTGGAAGTCGTCAGCCGTCTCCGCAAGCGGGGTGGCTCGGTGTCCGTGGCGATGACCGAGTCCGCCACCCGTTTCGTCGCGCCCCTGAGTTTTCGCACGATATCGGATTCCCCCGTCTACCTCGACATGTTCGCGGAGCCGAATCGTTGGAATGTCGAGCACATCGCCCTGGCGGAGTGGGCCGACTTGATGGTCGTGGCGCCCGCCACGGGGAACATCATGGCCAAGGCGGCGAACGGGATCGCCGACGACTACCTCAGCACGCTTCTCCTTGCCTTCCCGGGACCCAAACTCCTGGCTCCGGCCATGAATACCCACATGTGGCAAAACCCCGCGACCCGCAGGAATACGAGGCAATTGATCGAGGACGGTTACGGCATCGTGGAACCCGAGGTAGGGCGACTCGCCTCGGGAGCCGTGGGCCCCGGCCGCTTTCCGGACCCGGCGACGGTGGTCGACGAGATTTCTTCCTTTGCCCATTCCGACGATACCCTGGCCGGTACCACCGTGCTAATTACCGCGGGACCTACCAGGGAGTACTTCGATCCGGTTCGCTTTCTGTCCAACCCGTCCACCGGCAAGATGGGATATGCCCTGGCCCGGGCCGTGCGGGAGCGGGGTGCCCGCACGATCTTGGTCAGTGGTCCGGTGGAGCTCACGCCGCCCCGCGGGGTGGAGTTCATCCCCGTCGTTTCCGCCGAAGAGATGCGACGAGTTTGCCTGGACCACTGGTGCGAAGTCGATATTCTGATGATGAGCGCCGCCGTGGCGGATGCCCGACCCGTGCACTACATGCAGGACAAGGGGAAAAAGGATGCGGATGCACTCCTCGGCGACGTCATACCCACCCCCGATATCCTGCGCGAGCTGGGTGCGCAAAAGGGCGATCGACTGATCGTGGGATTTGCCGCGGAAACGGACCGCGAGGCCGCCGCCGAAAACGCCCGCAAGAAGCTCCGGGCCAAGGGGGCCGATTTGATCGCCCTCAATTTCGTGGGGGGAGACGAATCCGCCTTCGGATCCGAGGAAAACCGAATCGTCTTGATCTCCCAATCCAGCGAAGAGGAATTGCCCCGAGCGCACAAGATCCAGGTGGCGAGAGCCCTGGTGAATCGGGTGGTGCGGACCCTTCGGGGAGCCGAATCCTGATGGACAATGAATCGGCACATTACCTCAAGATCGCCGTGGATGTTCCCGTCGATTCCGCCGAGATCTGCCCTTCCGCAGAGTTTCAAACCTTCGACTACCGCGTCCCCCCCGATTCCCCGGCCACGGTGGGGAGCGTCCTGGAGGTACCCTTCGGGCGGCGTCGGGTCCTGGGATTCGCCCTGGAGAGCACCGAAAACCCCGCGGTGGATCCGGCCGGGATCCGGGATGTGGGGGAAGTGCTTTGGGACCGACCCTTTTTCGGTCCCGAGGAAATGGAACTGGCCCGCTGGATCGCGAAACGCTACCTCTGCCGCCCCCTGGATGCCTTGAAGCTCATGCTTCCCCCGGGAATCGGGGACGGAGGATCCCCCTTTCCCCGGGCGCCCCGACTGCTGATGCCGCATCCCTCGTGGCGACAACGCCTCCCGGAACTGGATCGCGCCCCGGCGCAACGAGAGATCATGGAGACGGTGGACGCGTATTCCGATGGCATAAGCCGTGCCGACCTCGCGCGGGCGACCGGCCGGAGTCCCTCCGTCATCGACGCCTTGGTGGACAAGGGATTCTTACGGTGGCACCGGGTCGATGAGACCTACCTGCCCGGGGATGCCGCGAATTCACCCGGCCAGCCCCACGATCTCACCTCCTTCCAGGGCGATGCCCTGGCGGAGGTGCTGACCTCGCTGGATGGGAACGGGGGACCGGTGCTGTTGCACGGCGTGACCGGTAGCGGCAAGACCGAAGTTTACCTGCGGGCGGTGACCCGGGTCCTGGAGCGCGGGGGCGGAGCACTGATCCTCGTCCCCGAGATATCCCTGACCCCGCAAATGATCGAACGCGTCCGGGATCGCCTGGACGTGGAGGTTGCGCTCCTTCACAGCGCCCTGAGCGCGTCGGAGCGAGCCCGCAGCTGGCGAGACCTAAAGACCGGCCGGATCCGCGTTGCCCTGGGTCCGCGGTCGGTGATCTTCGCACCGTGCCCCGATCTGCAGTTGATCGTATTGGACGAAGAACACGAGACCAGTTACAAACAAGATGTGAACCCGCGGTACCACGCCCGGGAAGTGGCCATGGCGCGGGCGCGCTTGACCGGGGCGACCGTGATCCTGGGTTCGGCCACGCCCTCCCTGGAGACCTATCATTGGGCCCGCACCGGACGCTACATCTCGCTGCGCCTCCCCAAGCGAGTGGCGGGGGGCGATCCGCCCCTCCCGCGACTGGTGGACATGCGCGAGGAACGAAAGGCGGGGAACCGCAGCCTCTTCAGTAGGGATTTGCACGCTGCCATGCAACGGAGCCTGGGTCGCGGCGAGCAAACCGTGCTCTTCCTCAACCAGCGAGGGTATTCCGCTTTTATCATGTGTCCAGATTGCGGCACCACGCTCCGCTGTATCCATTGTAGCGTCACGATGACCTATCACCGCGGGGATGGACTGCACTGCCACTACTGCGGCGATCGCAGCGAACCCCCGTCCCGCTGCCCCAAGTGCGGTGGCCATCAGTTGCTGCGCCGGGGCCTGGGAACGCAGAAGGTGGAAGCCGCCGTATTGTCGGCGTTCCCCGGCGCCCGGGTGCGACGGATGGACACCGATTCCGTCCGCCACCGCGGAGTCCGCGAGGAAATCTACCACGCCTTTGCCGCCGGGGAGATCGATGTGCTGGTGGGAACGCAGATGATCGCGAAGGGCTGGGACATACCCTCGGTGGGTGTGGTCGGCATCGTCGACGCGGACACCGCTCTGCACCTGCCAGATTTTCGCGGCGCGGAACGTACATTTCAACTGATCACCCAGGTTTCGGGGAGAACCGGACGCGGAAGCATTCCCGGGGAAGTCGTGGTCCAGACTTGGTCCCCCGAGCATCCGGCGTTGGAGGCTGCCCGGCTCAGCGACCTGGAGGGCTTTTACGCCCGCGAGCTGGATCTCCGTCGAGACGCGTCCTACCCGCCATTCACCGCTTTGCTCCGCGGGATCGTTCGCGGAAAGGATGCCGACGCCGTCGCCCGCGTGGCTCAGGAGTTGGCCACGCGACTGCGTCCCCTGGAGGCAGAAGATCCCCCCGCGGCCATTCTCGGACCGACGCCCGCCCCGCTGGAGAGGATCCGCGGGGAGTACCGTCATCACCTCTTCGTGAAGTTCCCCGGAGACTTGGTGCCCGGGGATCGGGTTCGGTCTCTACTGCAGGGGTTTCGTCGTCGCGAGTCCGATCCGCGGGTGGCGCTGGATGTGGACCCCGTCAGCATGATGTAGTACCCTCGATTCTGGAGGAGTGAGGAAATGGAAGTGACCGGACGCATCATCCCACCCGAAGAGCGCCTGGCGCTGGTGCCATCGGATCACCCGGTGCTTCGTCGCCCTGCCGATGCAGTCAGGGACTTCGACGAGGCGCTCGGGGCCCTTTTGGATAAGATGGCGAATACCATGTATCACGAGGGTGGAGTGGGGCTCGCCGCCCCCCAGGTGGGAGAGGGAAAGCGGGTGGTGGTGACCCACTACGGGGAAGAACGGCTGGAACTCGTCAACCCCGAGATCGTAACCATCGAGGGAACGCAGGATGGCTACGAAGGTTGTTTGAGCGTTCCCGGGTACATGGGCGAAGTCCAGCGGCCGGCCAAGGTGCGCGTCCGGTATTTCGACCGCAGGGGTCGCAAATCCTGGGTTGACGCCGAGGGATGGCCGGCCCGGGTGCTCAGCCACGAGTTGGATCATCTCGACGGTGGACTCTTCATCGAGTGCAGTACGAGGGTCCTCCGCCTTCGCCCGGAGAAGGCGATGCGAATCGTCTTCATGGGAACCCCGGAATTCGCCGCGATCGTATTGGATGCATTGCTCGAAGAGGGGTACAAGGTCGTCGGCGTCGTAACCGCGCCGGATCGGCCCCGCGGGCGAGGACAACGCGTCCACGCCTCACCGGTGAAAGATCTCGCCCTGGAGGGGGATATCCCCGTATTGCAACCGGAATCCCGGGCCGATGACGAGGAATTGGCGCAGTACCTCGCGTGGCTGGAGCCAGATCTGCTCATCACCGCGGCGTACGGCCGAATCCTTCCACGGCCCATCCTGGACGTGCCCCGGATCGGGGCGATCAACGTTCACGCCTCCCTGTTGCCGCGTTACCGCGGGGCGGCCCCGATACAGCGGCAAATCCTCGCGGGAGAGGAAACGTCCGGCATCACCATCTACTGGATGGATGAAGGCATGGATTCCGGCCCGGTGATCCACCGGGCGGAGATGCCGCTGCGCCAGGACATTACCGCCGGCGAATTGCACGACGAGTTGGCCGATTTGGGAAGTGAAGCGTTGTTGGAGGCCCTGGAGATGATCGGCGCGGGCGACGCCCCCGCCGAGCCCCAGGATGAATCGCGGGCGAACCTTGCCCCGAAGATTGTGCGCGGGGAGAATCGGATCGATTGGCAGCGACGGGCCGTCGAGGTGGAGCGGCGCATTCGTGCCTTCTGCCCCCGCCCCGGCGCCGAAGCCCTGTGGCGAGGCCGGCGCCTGAAGATACTTGAGGCGACGGTGGAAGAAGGCGAAGGGGGCCCCGGCGAGGTCTTGGAAGTATCGGAACGGGGTATACTTGTGGGGACCGGGAACGGTTTGTGCCGGATTACGCGCCTTCAACCCGCGGGGAAACGCCCGATGTCCGTCAACGAGTTCGTGCTGGGTTACGATATGGCCGTGGGGGAGGTAATGCAAACCGATCATGACGACCAAGCCTGAACCCGCAGAATCGGAAGTTGGCGGCCTGAGCGCGCTTTCCGAGGGTCGCCGCAAGAGAATTTTCGTCCAGCTGGCGGCCGCTGCGGCCGTGCTCATCGCGGCTATCCTGTCGATATTGGCGTTCTTCATGGTGCGCCAGGCCGACCTGCTTCGCGGTGCCCTCGTATTCTTGCTCCAGGCGGGAACCGCCACCTTACTGGGCATCGCCGCCCTGTCCCTGGGCGCCATCGTGATCCTGATCGTAACCGGTGTCCACTCGGGCCACTGGGAACGCGTCGTGCGTCCCATGGTGGTTCGCCTCATGCTCCCCCTGGCGGTCGGCGTCGGAAGACTGATCGGGATCAGCCGCGACGAGGTCCAGGGATCCTTCCTCTCGGTCAACAATGCCCTCATCGGGGGCCGGGGACGGACGGGGTTGGAGGCCTCGGAGATCCTGGTCTTGCTGCCCCGTTGTTTGCAGTGGGCGGATTGCCCCCACAAGGTCAGCCAGGAAGTGCATCGCTGCCAACGATGCGGACGATGCTCCCTGGGGGCCATCGTCGAGGAGACGGAATCCCTGGGAGTTGCCACCTTTGTCTCCACGGGGGGTACCCAGGCGCGGCGCCTGGTGAAAGAATTGCGACCCAAGGTCATCGTGGCGGTGGCCTGCGAGCGAGAATTGACCGAGGGAATTCGAGACGTGGGCAACATCCCGGTGGTGGCAGTAATCAATTCCCGTCCCGAGGGACCCTGTTTTAACACCGATGTAGACCCCGGTTGCGTGACACTGGCCATCCGCGAACTGATCGAAGAGGGAGTTGACTCGGAGCGTGTTCCTGTTTGACCCCATGTATTTCCTACTGGTTCTCCCGGCCCTGATCCTCGCCACCTGGGCCCAATCCAAGGTCAAGGGGGCCTTCGCCCGGAATTCGCAGATCCGCGCCTCCAGCGGCGTTTCCGGTGCGCAGGTCGCGCGGAGCATCCTGGACCGCGCCGGCCTCGGCCAGGTGGCGGTGGAATCTTTATCGGGGGGCGGGCTGGGCGACCACTACGATCCCCGGAAACGAGTCATCCGCCTATCCCGCGATGTCTACGGCGGACAATCCCTGGCCGCCCTGGGCGTGGCGGCCCACGAAGCCGGGCACGCCCTCCAGCACGCCGGGGGATACTTCTGGTTGGGCGCTCGCAATGCGATCATCCCGATCACCCAGTTCGGCTCTCGCCTGGCCTTCCCCCTCTTCTTCATCGGCCTCCTGTTCCAGGGCGAGATGTTCATGACCCTGGGAATCCTATTTTTCGCGACGGCGGTCGTCTTCCAGATCATTACGCTCCCGGTCGAGTACAACGCCTCGGCCCGTGCAATGCAGATCCTCGAGGGCGAGGGATTCGTAACGAGAGGCGAGCTGCCGGCGGTGCGCGAAGTGCTGGATGCCGCAGCCCTGACGTACCTGGCCGCCGCCCTCATGGCCGTGATGCAATTGCTGTATCTGCTGCTCCTGAGGGGGAGAAGACGCTGAAGTCTACCGATCCCCGGCAACTTGCCCTGGAGGTCCTCCTCCGGGTTGAAGACGGGTCCTGGGCGACTGAGATCCTGCAGAGCCGCCTGGGCCGGGGTCACTTCGATCCCCGCGAAGCCGCCCTGGCCACGGAACTGGCCTCGGGCACCCTCCGTTACCGCCTCCGCCTGGATTGGATCCTCGAACAGTTCAGTGCCCTCCCCGTACCCAAGATGGACCCCGAGGTGCGCAATGCGCTGCGCCTCGGCGCATACCAGATCCTCTTCACCCGGATTCCCGGATATGCCGCCTGCAATAGCAGCGTCGAATTGGTACGCGATGCGGGCAATCGACGGGCGCCGGGCTTCGTGAACGGGGTCCTCAGGGCCCTGGTCCGCGGCGCCGACGACATCTCGTATCCGGATCCCGGGAAAGAGCCGGTCCGATGGATCTCCGTCACGGAGAGCCACCCGGAGTGGATGGTGCAGTGGTGGATGGATCGGAACGGGTTCGAAGATACCCTGGCCTGGTGTCGCGCGAATAACCGCCCACCGGAATCGGTGCTTCGGATCAACCGGTTGCGAGCGGATCCCGGCGATCTGGAGCCCCTGGGCGTGAAACCCTGCGCCCACGCCCCGGACGGATTTGTGTACCGCGGGGGCGGCAATCCCGCGGAACGCGAGGCGTATCGCATAGGCCTATATAGCATTCAGTCGGAGGCCTCCCAGCTGGTCACCTGCGCCGGGGGCGTCGATGGTGCCTGGCGCATGCTGGACGGCTGTGCCGGTCGCGGGGGGAAATCCACCTACCTCGCCGAATTGTCGGGGGACGCGGGGGAGGTGCTGGCCGTCGATATTTACCCGGACAAACTGCGGGTGTTGGAAGCGCAGAGCGAGCGCCTGGGGTTGAAATCGGTGCACACCCTCTCCGGCGATCTGCGGGCCCTGGAGCCCATATCTGGATCCCGGGACCTGGTGGTACTCGATGTCCCGTGCAGCGGGCTCGGAACCATCGGTCGAGAGGCCGATGCGCGCTGGCACAAGAGTCCCGAGATGCTGCGAGATCTTCCGGATCTGCAGCTGGACTTGCTGCGCGCCGGGGCCCCCTGGGTGCGACCCGGGGGTCTCCTGCTTTACGTCACCTGCTCGGTGGCGCCCGAGGAGAATCTGCAGGTGGTCGAAGGATTCTTGCAGGCCTCGGAGGAATTCCTTCCCGAGAACATCGACGCGGCGTTGCCCGGGACCGCGGGGTACACCATGCACCTCTACCCGCACGTCCACGGGACCGACGGATCCTTCGCCGCCCTCATGAGGAGGCGACAGTGATTGTCCGATAGACCGCTTCTCGGCATGACCGTGGAGGAAATGGAAGACGCCATGCGGGCCCGGGGTCTCGCCACATTCCGCGGGAGACAGTTAGCCCGCTGGATCTACCTGCGACGGGCCGCGGATTTCGAGGAAATGACCGACCTTTCGAAGGATTTGCGCGCACGACTCAGCCGCGATCTCACCATCACCGACGTGCGAGAACTCGGCCGGTGGGTGGGATCCGGGGGGGCCGCCACCAAGTACCTGGTGGGATTGGGCGACGGCTCGGCGGTGGAATCCGTTCTCATGCGATACGACTACGGGTACAGTATATGCCTGTCCACGCAGGTGGGCTGCGCCTTCGCCTGCCCCTTCTGCGCCTCGGGGGCGGAGGGCCTCCATCGCGACCTCACGGCAGCGGAGATAATCGGGCAGTGGTATCTGGCGCAACGCCGACTGGACGAGCGGGGAGAACGAATATCCCGCCTCGTCTACATGGGGAGTGGAGAGCCCCTGGACAACTACGAGAATGTCCTGGATTCGATGCGACTCTTCCATTCCTCCGGGGGCCCGGGAATCGGTTACCGGCGAATGACGATCTCCACCGTGGGCATCGTGCCCGGGATCCGGCGCCTGGCCTCCGAGGACATCCCCATCACCCTGGCCATCTCCCTACACGCCCCCAACGACTACCTACGGAATCGCCTGGTGCCCGCGAATCGCACGTATCCCCTGGCCGAGGTGCTGGCAGCGGCCGCCGAATACGCCCGGGACAGCGGGCGGAGACTGACCTTCGAGTATGCTATGATAAAGGATGTCAACGATCATCCCGACCTGGCGCGGGAGCTGGGGATCCTCCTGGCGGATCTACCGTGTCACGTGAACCTGATTCCGTTCAACGCGGTGGAGGAGTGTCCCTGGGAACCCTCCGATCGCCAGGCCATCGATACCTTCGAGCGCTTGCTGAGCATGGCGGGGATCGGCGTCACGGTTCGACGTTCCCTGGGGAGCGACATCGGGGGCGCCTGCGGCCAATTGCGAAGGAGATTCGGTGAAGACTGAAATGGTACCGGAACCGATTCTCGTCCGAGCCTGGGGTGCGACGGCGACGGGCGAATCGAGAACGATCAATGAGGATTCATATCTCCTGTTGCCCGTGGCGGGCCGATCCGACGCCGTACTGGCTGCCGTGGCCGATGGCATGGGAGGGCATCGCGCCGGGGAAGTGGCCAGCCGCCTGGCCCTGGAGGCGCTCTCGGGATACCTGAGCGATGTCGAGGGCGGACCCCGGGCGAAGACGGTCCGGGGAATCCTGCGAGGCGCCATCGACGAGGCCAATCGGGCGGTCCTGCAAGCCGCATCCTCCCGGCTGGAGTGGTCCGGGATGGGAACCACGCTCACCGCCGTATTGACGACAGGACTTCAGTTTTCCATCTGCCACGTGGGCGACAGTCGTGCCTACTGGTACTCCCCGCACTTCTCCGACCTGGTCGTCCTCACGCGCGACCACAGCCTGGCGGCGGAAACCGCCGGCGAAGACGCGACGGGCGGAATTCTCACCCGGGCCCTGGGCGTATCCGATGCATTGCAGTCCGATTTCACCGAGGGCGTTGCCCGGCCCGGCGACCGGTTGCTATTGTGTACCGACGGCATCACCCGGGTCCTGGGCCGGGATGATCTCGATTCACGCGTGGGACGGGGGGCTCCCGAAGAAATACCGTCGGCCCTTGTCCGTGAAGCGAGGGAGCGGGGATCCCGGGATGACATTACCGCGGTGCTGCTGACCTGGCTCGGCACCGGGGAGGAGGAAAACGTTGATCGGTAGGGTGCTTGGCGACCGATACGAGATCGTCGAACGCCTAGGTTCGGGCGGCATGTCGGTCGTATACCGGGCTCGTTGTTCGTACCTGCACCGGGACGTAGCGGTCAAGGTATTACACGGACAACTGGCCCAGGATGAAGAGTTTCTAGATCACTTTCGCCGGGAAGCGTGGGCCTCGGCTCGCTTGAGCCATCCCAATATCGTGGGAATTTACGATGTGGGGGAGGAACCGACGGAGGATCTATATTACATAGTCATGGAACACGTCCCGGGCCCCAACCTGGGGGAGCTGCTGGCCCAAGAGGGGCAGCTGTCCGTGGAACGATCCGTGGGAATCGCCGTGGAAATCCTAAAAGCATTGAACTTCGCCCATCGCAAGGGTGTCGTACACCGGGATATCAAGCCGGATAATGTAATGATCGACGACTCGGGCCGGGTCAAGGTGGCGGACTTCGGCATCGCCCGGGCCGCCGACACGGGGACCATCGTGGCGGGCAAAGCCATCCTGGGATCGGCGCGTTACATGGCGCCGGAACAGGCCCGGGGGGCGTACACCGATGCCCGCGCCGACCTGTACAGCGCCGGGATCGTGCTCTACGAGATGCTCACCGGCACCGTGCCCTTCGACGGAGAGGGGCCCGTGGAGATTGCCATGGGCCACGTCCAACGCGAGGTCCCCGATCCCCGGGGGCTGAAACCCGAAATATCCGATGATCTCTACTACGTGATCGCCAAGTCCCTGGAGAAAGAGCCGGGACGGCGATACGCTTCCGCCGAGACCATGGGCCGCGACCTGGTATCCATCGCCCGGGGCGAACCGATCGGGCGACCCCGAACCCGCCGGGATGACCGCACGAGGGTGCTGGA
>PWSR01000159.1 GCA_003563985.1 Clostridia bacterium
CGGCCGCGGGACCGTGGATGCCAAGGGACCCCTGGCCGCCTTTGCCTCCGCCCTGGCCCGGATCGCGGTCTCCGGTCGGGTACCGGGATCCGGGTCAATCCTCCTGGTGGGGGCCGTGGGAGAGGAGACCGACGGATCCGAGGGGGCGAATCATCTCCTCCGCCGCTTCGAGGGGTGCGATCCTCCGGCGGCGGTAATCATCGGAGAGCCCAGCCGATGGGATCGTATCACCCTCGGGTACCGCGGTGCCCTCCGGGGCCGCTCCGTCCATCGTACCGAAACGTCCCACAGTGGCGGGCCCGAACCCACCGCCGCCGAATTGGCCTTCGCCGCCTGGCACAACGCCCTGGAATGCGCCCGAGCGCGCAACGAATCCCGCGATCCCGGCCTATTCTGGCGGTTGAGCCCGCGCCTCCTCCGCGTCGATTCCGCCTCCGATGGTCTCACGGAAACGGCGGAGCTGCAGTTCGGGGTCCGCATTCCCCCCGGCGAAACGGTCCGGGGTGTTCGCGAGGCCTTCGACCGGGCGCTCGGGGGAGACAATGTCTTCTCCGGGGGCGAAGAACCGTACCTGGTGGAACGAAACTCCCGCGTGGTTCGGGCGTGGTTCGGGGCCTGCTCTCGGCCATCCGCGCGCGACGGGGTCGCCCGGGATTTACCCTCAAGACGGGCACCTCGGATATGAATGTCGTGGGGCCGGCATGGCGTGTGCCCATGGCGGCCTACGGGCCGGGCAATCCGCTCCTCGGTCACACCCCCGACGAATCCATTTCCCTCCTGGAATACGGGCGCGCCGTCGACGTGTTGGAGGTCGTACTGGCGTCCTACCTCGGCTGAGATCCCAACCTCCCTATACGCGCAAAATGCTGGTGCGTCCCGGCACCGGGTATGCTAACATCGGAGCGTGTGGGAGGAAGGTGAAGTCGTATTGGAACATAGGAACCCCAGGATGCATCTAGGTCCCTGTCTCTTGTCCCGGGAAGAGATCGCCGAGACCGTCGCCGCTCTGGCGCGCGAGATCTCCGATGACTACCGGGACCGGGTCTCCGAGGAGAGCCCCCTGCTCTTGGTCGGCATCCTCAAGGGTGCCGTCGTTTTCATGTCGGATCTCATGCGGGAGTTGAGTATTCCGGTTTCCCTGGATTTCATGGCCGTATCCAGCTACGGCGCCAGTACCGAATCCACCGGCGTCGTCCGCATTCTCCACGACCTGGATACTCCCATCGAGCATCGACACGTCATAATCGTGGAGGACATCGTCGACACGGGATTAACCCTGCAGTACCTTCGGGAGCACTTCAAGTCCCGGGGGCCGGCGAGCCTGCGGGTGGTCGCGCTACTGGATAAGCCCGAACGGCGCTCGGCAAACGTCGCCGTCGAGTACGTGGGTCGGGCGATCCCCGACGATTTCGTGGTGGGGTACGGGTTGGATTGGGACCAGAAGTATCGCGATCTGCCCTGCGTGAGGATCGTGTGCGATGATGAAGGGGAGGGATCGGTTTGATCGACCAGGATGTGACACCCCAGGAGAAAGTGATCATTCTCGATTTCGGCGCGCAATACGCCCAGCTGATCGCGCGCCGGGTTCGGGAGTGCCGCGTGTACAGCGAGATCATGCCGGGAGATAGTTCCGTCGAGGCAATCCGAGCCCGGGAACCCTCCGCGATCATCCTCACCGGCGGTCCCGGTAGCGTGTACGGGGACGGGTCGCCCCTGCCCGATCCCGGCATCTTCGACATGGATATTCCCATCCTTGGGATATGCTATGGACACCAGCTGATCGCCGTCCATTTCGGCGGGCGACGGGCGGTGACCCCGGCCCGGCAGCGGGAATACGGGCGGACTTCCATCAAGCTAGATGTCGAATCCCCACTGTTCGCCGGGTTGCCCGGGGAACTGGATGTCTGGATGAGCCACGGCGACCTGGTGGAATCGGCGCCGGCGGGCTTCGCGGTACTGGCCCAAAGCGGCGCCACCCCGGTGGCAGCCATGGTCCACCCGGAATTACCGATCTACGGCGTGCAGTTCCACCCCGAGGTAGGGCATACCGATCGGGGCGTGGACATGCTTCGCAACTGGCTGTACGAGGTGGCCGGATTGTCCGGGACCTGGAACATGCAGTCCTTCATCGAAGCCAGCATAGAGAAGATCCGAGACCAGGTGGGAGAGGGCCGCGCACTGTGCGGGATCAGTGGGGGCGTCGACTCCGCCGTCTCCGCCGTACTGGTCCACCGGGCCATCGGGGATCGCCTGACTTGCGTCTTCGTCGACCACGGGCTCTTGCGCAAGGATGAGGCCCGCACGGTGTCGGAGCGCTTCGCCCGGGAGATGGATCTCAACGTGGTCGCCGTGGACGCCTCGGACCGATTCCTGGACGCCCTATCGGGCGAATCCGACCCCGAGCAGAAGCGGAAGATCGTCGGTCGCGAGTTCATCTCCGTTTTCGAGGAGGAAGCGGCCAAACTGGGAGATTTCGATTTCCTGGTGCAGGGGACGATCTATCCCGACGTCGTGGAGAGCGGCGTCGGCGGCTCCGCGGTGATCAAGAGCCACCACAACGTGGGTGGGTTGCCCGAGGAGATGCGGATGGACCTGGTCGAGCCCCTGCGGGAGCTCTTCAAGGATGAAGTGCGTCGCGTCGGCACCGAACTGGGCATCCCCCGATCCATCCTCGGACGCCATCCCTTCCCGGGACCGGGTCTCGCCGTGCGGGTCCTGGGCGAGATTACCCGGGAGAAACTGGAGACGCTGCGGGAGGCCGACGCCATCTTCGAGCAGGAGCTTCGGGCCGCCGATCTGTACGACGAGATCTGGCAATCCTTCGTCGTCCTACCGAACATGATGAGCGTTGGGGTGATGGGGGATCAGAGAACATACGCCATGACCGCGGTATTGCGGGCGGTCACCAGCGAGGATGCCATGACCGCCGACTGGGCGCGCATCCCCGCCGAGGTCCTGGATACCACGGCCCGGAGGATCATCAACGAGGTCCCCGGAGTCAACCGGGTGGCCTACGATGTCACCTCCAAGCCCCCGGCGACTATCGAGTGGGAGTAGTGGATGGTCGGCGGGCTGTAACCAGGTAGAAGTCGGGTTCGTCCCGCACGCGTTCGGGGTGAAAGCCGATTCGCCGAAGGGTATCGGATAGTTTCCCGGCCGGTGGCAGCACGTCGGTTTCGACGGCGCCGCCGGCCTTCTCGTGCCTGGCGTTGATGCGATCCCGACCGACGGTGTGGGCGATGACCAGGAGTCCACCGGGTACCAGGGATCGATGTGCAACGCCCAAGGCTCGCCCGGCATCGAAGAAGTGAGGGAAAACGGCGTGGCAGATGATCCGGTGGAATTCCCCGGGGCGCCCCTCGAATTCCTCCAGGTTCGCCCGGATCCATCGCACCCGCGGAGAGGGGTGGCGCCGTCGGGCGACGGCCAACATGTTCTCCGAAGGGTCCAGCGCCGTAACCTCCCCGAAGGGCGCGGTGGCCTCTAGGATCCCGGGGACCAGGCGACCGTTACCGGTACCCACGTCCAGGACCCGCAGGCCCGGGCCGAGCTCCGCGGCGGCCAATAGCCGGGCCAATCGCGCCTCATCTACCGGGTTACGTTCTTCCCAATCCCCTGCTCGATCGTCGAAGAATTGTCGCCGGGTCAAATCCGGGATACTCCCCGCAATCGGGTAAACAGTGGTACGCGTTGCGCGGCGACCACGATGGACGGTACCACGATCAGTTGGATCACGATGCCGGGCCAGCTGGTTGCCAGGGAGGCGGACAGCCAGACGGCGATCGGGGGCGTGGGGATACCGAACAGGGGCAGCATGTAGGCAAAGATGAATCCGTAAACCACCCGACCGACGATCATGGATCCCAGCAGCGAGGGGAATATGGACCAGCGCAGGATGTGATACAGCAGCCCCGCCACCAGGCCGAAGGTCGCCAACTCGAAGGTCATGAGAACCGCGATGGGCATGGGAGCCAGGGGCGGCATGCCCGTGAGGACGTGGCTGAGTCCCGGGACGATCAGGCCGGTGACCAGGCCCACGCCCGGTCCCGCCAGGAACCCGGCCAGGAGGACCGGAATGTGCATGGGCAGGAACACCGTGCCCGACCCGATCATGTGAAAGGCCATGGGTAACAGGAGGCCGAGGGCGATGAAGAGCGCGGTGAAAGTGATTCGTTGGGCAGTGGTCATGACGGATCTTCCTCTCGCTCGTTTCCGGGGGTAGGATGCCTACGCGAAACCATCGTAGCACAGGTTATATTATGCGTGCTACGAATCCTCGTCGCGTCCCGCCGGGGCAGCGAGGCACAGGCTCGAAGTCTTGATACCCCGCAGGGACTCCAGCCGCCGGGATAATTCCCGGATTTCGCGCGAAGCTCCCTTCAGTGCCAGCACCTCGAGGCAATTCCCCTCGTCGAGATGAATATGCAGGGTGGCGGTCACGCAGTGCAGGGCCTCGTGCTGCAGGCTGGTGAGGGCCTGTCCCGGGTTTATCCGGTCGTGGGAGTACACGATGGTAAGTGTCCCTACCAGTTCGCCCTCGGGATTTTCGAAGTCGTCTTCGAGGGTCGCCGTGCGGGCCAGGCGGCGAAAAAATGCGGAGCGAGACGCCAGGCCCCGCGCCTCGACGAGGCGGTCGACGCGCTCCAATAGGTCGCATTCCATCGTGATTCCGAAGCGGACGAGAGGATCGTCTTCGGGCACCGTTTCGGCCCCCTTCCGAGAAGCCGCGGAGAATTGACTCCACAGACTCCGAACATTTAGACTGTACATGTAAATAATGTTCGGAATCAAGGTCGCGGAGGCCTCCGCGACGGGAGGAGATGGATCATGCCGAGGGTTGGAATCGTAATGGGGAGCCATTCGGATCTCCCCGTCATGCGCAAGGCTGGCGAGGCCTTGGAGAAACTGGGAATCGACTACGAAGCGCGCATTCTCTCGGCCCATCGGACGCCGGAGGAAACGGCGGAATGGGCACGTAGTGCGCGGGGTCGCGGTATCAAGGTCCTGATCGCGGGGGCCGGAGGTAGTGCCGCGTTGCCGGGCGTAGTGGCGGCGCACACCACCCTCCCGGTGGTGGGAGTTCCCTTGAAAGCCTGGGCTACGGACGGCCTGGATGCGCTCCTCGCGGTGGCGCAGATGCCCAAGGGAATACCGGTGGCGACGGTGGCCATCAACGGCGCGGAGAACGCCGGTTTGCTGGCCGCATCCATCCTGGCGGTCACCGATGCCGGGGTCCAGGCGGCCCTGGAAGCGTTTCGCGCGGAGAGGGCGGCGGAAGTCGGCCAGCGGGATCGCGAGCTGCGAGACGGCGGTTTGACCGGGGGCGAACCCCGGTGATTCCCCGGTACACTCTGCCCGAGATGGGTGACATCTGGACCGACGCCTCGAAATACGAAGGCTGGAAGCGGGTAGAGGTTGCCTGCATGCGGGCGTGGGCGCGGCGCGATGTCGGGAGCGACGCGGCCGCCGACGAGGTAGAGAGAAACGCGGACGTTCGCCCCGAACGAATCCGGGAGATCGAGGACGAGGTCCGCCACGACATGATCGCTTTCGTGAGTTCCCTCTCCGAACAGGTGGGCGGGCAGGCCGCGGGTTACCTACACTATGGTCTCACCTCCTCGGATGTCCTGGATACCGCCCTGGGCCTGCAATTGAAGGCCGCCGGGGCGTTGTTATTGTCGGAGCTCTCCGCCCTGATCGAAGCCGTCGGGCGCCGGGCGGTGGAGCACAAGGATACCGTGATGATGGGTAGAACCCACGGGGTCCACGCTGAGCCCACCACCCTCGGGTTGAAATTGGCCCTGTGGTACGAAGAGTTGCTTCGCGCCCGTCGTCGCCTCGAAGAGGGCATCGCCGAGGTCGCCGTGGGCAAGATATCCGGTGCCACCGGCACCTACGCCCAGGTACCTCCCGACATCGAGGTGGAGGTCTGCGAATCCCTGGGTCTCACGCCGGCCCCCATCAGCTCTCAGATCGTCGGGCGGGATCGACACGCCGCCTTCCTGGCGGCGTTGGCCCACGTCGGTTGCCTGCTCGAGAAGTTTTCTTTCGAGATCCGGGGTCTGCAGCGCACCGAGGTCGGGGAACTGGAGGAACCCTTCCGCAAGGGGCAAAAGGGTTCATCGGCGATGCCCCACAAGCGCAATCCCATCGTCACCGAGCGAATCAGTGGCATGGCGCGATTGCTCCGCGGTAACCTCCTGGCCGCCATGGAGAACGTATCGCTGTGGCACGAACGCGATATCTCCCACTCCTCCGTCGAACGAGTCATCCTTCCCGATTCCACCATCATCCTCCACTACATGTTGCGGCGCATGACCGCCGTCATCGCCGACATGCGGGTGCATGCCCGGCGAATGCGAGAAAACATGGATCTTACCGGGGGTGCCATCTACTCCCAGAGGGTATTGTTGGCCCTGGTGGCCGCGGGTATGGCCCGGGACGATGCCTACGGCGTGGTCCAGGGGGCAGCCATGGAGAGCCTGGAAACCGGGATCACCTTCCGGGAGCTGATCGCCCGAGACGAGGACGTAGCGCGATCGCTGGACGCCGAATCCCTGGATCGATGTTTCGATCCCGGGGAACAGTTGGGACACGTCGACGCAGTATTTCAAAGATTGGGGTTGATCTGACGGTGAAGTTGGAGGAGTTGCTCGCATCCGATCCCGTGGATATTCGAGGAGAGAAGGTTTACGAGGGTAAGGCCAAGGCCCTGTTTCGCACGGAGAATCCCGACGTCCTCCTCATGGAATTCAAGGACGACGCTACCGCCTTCGACGGCAAGAAGAAGGGAACCATCGTCGAGAAGGGGTATTTCAATGCCCACATCTCGGCGCTCCTGAACACCTTCCTGGAGGATGAGGGGATGCCGACCCACTACCTGGGAACGATCGAGGACCGGTATCACCTGGTGCGGCACATGGACATGTTCGGGCTGGAAGTGGTGGTGCGCAACATCGCCGCCGGGAGCCTGGCCCGTCGCCTGGGGATGGAAGAGGGCACGGTGCTTCCAAAGCCCGTCCTGGAGCTCTATCTCAAGGCCGACGAACTGGGAGATCCCTGGATCAACGGGTACCACATTGCCGCGATGGAATTGTGCACGCCCGAGGAACTGGCTTCCATGGAAGCCGCTGCGTGGGAGATCAATCGCCTGCTTTCCGGGCGCCTCGAGGAGATCGGGCTGGTCCTGGTCGATTATAAGTTGGAGTTCGGACGCGATCCCGAGGGGACCGTTCGCCTGGGCGACGAGATTACCCCGGATACCTGCCGGTTCTGGGATTCTGTCAGCGGAGACAAGATGGATAAGGACCGGTTCCGCCAGGATCTCGGGGGCGTGGAGGATGCCTATCGCGAGGTGTTGACCCGCCTGGAGCGGGGTCGCGCCTGATGCTGCGGGCCTCGGTCTACGTGACCCTGCGTCGCGGCGTCCTGGATCCCCAGGGAGAGACCATCAAGTCCTCCCTCAACCGCCTCGGGTTCGAAGAGGTGGTCGGGGTTCGCGCGGGCAAGTATCTCGAGTTGGACCTCTGCACCGAAGATGCCGCCCTCGCCCGGCCCCGCTTGGAGGCAATGTGCCGGCAGTTGCTGGCCAATCCCGTGATCGAAGACTACACGCTGGAGATCGAAGAACTGGAGGCACCATGCGATTCGGCGTAGTGCGGTTCTACGGTTCCAACTGCGATTGGGATTGCCACCATTCCATCGGGGAAGTCCTGGGCCAGCCGGTCCGTTTCGTCCGGCACGACGAGGAGTCCTTGGATGATATCGACTGCGTGGTGCTGCCCGGTGGCTTCTCCTACGGTGACTACCTCCGCGCGGGGGCCATGGCGGCCCGGACCCCGGTAATGGATGCTGTGGGGCGTTTCGCAGCCGCGGGCGGGCCGGTAATCGGGATCTGCAACGGGTTCCAGGTTCTATGCGAGGCCGGGCTCCTGCCCGGAGCCCTCATGGTGAACTCCGGTTTGAAGTTCGTGTGCCACCCCGCCCGGGTCAGGATCGAGGATCCGGGAACGCCCTTCACCCTGGACATGGATCCCGGCGAGGTCCTGTCCATGCCGGTAGCCCATCACCAGGGGAACTACCGGCCGCCCGGGGAAGGTTTCGCGGGCCGTATCGTGATGCGCTACTGCGATGCGGACGGGCAAGTCAGCCCCGGGGCGAATCCCAACGGTTCCTGGGACAATGTCGCCGGGATCGCCAACGCCGGGGGCAA
>PWSR01000087.1 GCA_003563985.1 Clostridia bacterium
CAGCATATCATGCCGGAAATCCGGGATGTCGAATTCGTGGGTCATCTTATCGAGGACTGCATCGACGTCCCCCAGATCGCTCATCAGCTCGCGCGCCCGGTCGCAAAAAGATTGCAGCCAGAGTCGCTGTTCTCGGATCACTTCCGGTCCGGAGGCTTTGCCGTGGCCGGGCAGTACATGTTCCACATCCAGTGTCTCCAGGTGTGCCAGGGCTCGCAGCCACTCGGTCATGGTTGCATCACCCATGAACGGGAAGCGGCCGACGAAGACCAGGTCACTGGTGAACAGCGCCTTCCGCTCCGGGATGTACACGACGGACATGCCTGGTGCGTGCCCGCCGACTTCAATGATCCGAAGTGTCTTATCGGAGAAGTGGATCTGCATTTCCCCATCGAAAGTGAGATTGGGAAGCGGTAGGACCGTGGATTCACCGGTAAACTCTTTCCAGATTGGCGGGAGACGCTCCGCCATCAGCTGCCGCGTTCGAGAGGATGAGATGACGGGTGCCGAAAAGGCGGTGTTGCCAAAGGTATGGTCCGGGTGGTGGTGACTATTGATGGTCAAATATGTGGGCTTCGCGGTCTGGGCGGATATGTGGGCTTGCAGCAGCTCCCCGTCCGCCGGGCTCCGCATTGTATCGATGACGACCGTACCCTTTCCCGTGGTGACAAATACGGAGTTCACGGATTCACGGGCATCGGACACGATGTATATATCCTGGAGGACCTGCAACACGCATCCTCTCCTTTCTCCTGGTACACCTCTTCGCAAGGCGCATCCCTGTCCTATTCGTCAATGGGATTTAGATACCTCCAATTAGTTCCGATTGCTAGCCTGGAAGGGATTAGACCGTATCGAACCGAAAGGAACAACTCGCCTTCAAAGGGCGCTGAGTAGTTCGGTGGGCGGAAAATATCCTGCGGTTCCGGAACGGGGAAGGTAGAAGATGAGGGTGCGAAACTCACCGTGGATTGTGGCATGCGTGCTATGCGCCTTTCTCCTTGCCCTCGGCGGATGTGCGGGCCAATTGCTCGATGGGGACACCGTGGATGCACCGGAATCATCCGAGGCACCGTATGAAGTGGAAGTTCGCGAGGCAACAGAGCCTTTATCTCCCCACCTGGAGACTGTAGAGATCGTAACCCCCGCGGAGGGTAACGCCCCGCCGCTCGTGCTGAAGGTGTACCCGAAAGTCGTGCAGCAAGGCGACCTATTCGCGGTGCACATCGGCAACGTTCCCGGGGACTCCATTCCTTCCGTGTATGCTATGGGAACCGAATGGCCCGTCTTCAAAACCCGGTGGAATGAAGCGGTATCCTTCGTCGGGGTCAGCTACTACACTGAACCCCGCGTGCACCGGATCGAAGTGACGGCAGAACCCGGGAGCGGAGGTAACACTCCTGTTTATCGTGGGACGGTCCACGTGGGCGTCGGCGAGTTCGAATCGCAGCGCCTGTATGTGGATTCACAGCTCCAGTCACTACGGAGCCCGGCTCTTTGGGAAGCAGACCGCGTGCACTTCGCGCGCGCTCGCGCGAGTAGCCACCCGAGACCCCTGTGGGAGGGAGCCTTCGAGATTCCCCTGGAAGGTCGTTTGACTTCATCCTTTGGCCTCATCCGCTACATCAACGATGTGGAATCGGGGCGCCATTCCGGGCTCGACATCGCTGCGCCAGAGGGTACACCGGTTCGAGCGGCCGCGTCGGGAGTCGCCACCCTGGCCATGGATCTCAACGTGACCGGTAAGACCGTGGTTGTAGATCACGGTTTGAACCTGTTTACCTGTTACTATCACCTCAGCCACATCGCCGTGGAGGAGGGTGACGAGATTCGGGGCGGGGAGTGGATCGGAGATGTGGGATCTACCGGCTTTTCAACCGGGCCGCACCTGCACTTGACGGTGAGCGTGGGATCGGTACCGGTGGATCCCGATCTCCTATTCTACGGTGATCCGGCTCGGTTACTCCCCGGTTCTCCCAAGCCCGCGGAAGACCGGGCACGCCTATCGCAGTGATTCTCCCACACCTTTCAAGAGGGCCGGTGTCCCTCCGGCCGGGTGGACACCACTTTCCGGCCCTCGAGCGGGCACGCAAAACGGGCCCGGCATCGGCGGGATGCGGGCCCGAGTGCTAGCCACCGTGTTGTGGGCCTGCCAATTACCTCAGAATTGCACCCAGAGGTCGGAGTATTCGGGGCGTTGGATATCCACGCTGGCTGCGGATCGGATCTCGTTCAGCACCTCCTGGCCGGAGCGAGCGTTTTCTTGCCTGTAGGATTCCGCCACGCGTTCCTTGACGTCCTCGAAGTCGGCGGGACCTCCCTCTCGTCTATCCGTGACCTTGATGACGTGAAAGCCGGCGTAACTTTGGACGGGATCCGAGATCTCACCGACCCCAGTGGCAAAGGCGGCATCTTCGAAGGCGGGATCCATTTCGTCATAGCCGAAGTATCCCAGGTCGCCACCCTGTTCGGCGGTCCCGGGATCCTGGGAGTGCATACGGGCGAGATCTGCGAAATCGCCTCCCTCGTCGAGTAGATCGATCATATGCCAGGCCGACGGCTCGTCCGCAACCAGGATATGGGATGCCCGGATCTCGTCCTGGGTATCGAATTGTTCGCGATTCTCCGAGAAGTATTCGAACAACTGCTCATCCGACACGTCGATCTCGTCGAATCGGATATTGTCCAGGGCCATGGAGATGCCCAGGTTATATCGAAAACTGCCTTCGCTCATGCCGTATTGCGACAGGAACTGGGCGAATCCCTGGTCGCCGAATTGTTCCCGCATCTCGTCGATCTCGCCTTGCACTTCCTCTTCGGAGGGCGCCAACCCCTCTGACTCTGCGGCGGACATGACCATCTTGTAAAGCATCAGGGTGCGAAGAGCTTCCTCTCCGAACATCGTTTCCATAACATCGGTAAACTCGTCTTCGGTGATGTTCTCACCGTTGACCACGGCCACTACACCACCGGCACCACCGCGAGTCGCATCGCAGGCTACGGTGGAGCCGATCAGCGCAAAGGATATGATAACGGCGATGATGAGCCGATGAGCTTTCAATGTGTGTCCCCCCATTTTGTTTCGCACGCACCGTCGAATGGAGCCTTCGAAGGAGCGGCGAAAATGACTATGGACAGTCTACACCCGCCGAGTCCGGGGCGACAAGCCTATCGAGTTCCTTCCCGGGATTACACACCCTGAGCGGGGTCCCCGTGGGGAGAGTGGAATGGCGCATGGTCGGGGATCTGGTGGGGTAAGGAAAGCGCAGTGAAATGGTTGCATGCCGGTCCGGTGAGTTGCGCGGAAGCGTTGTACGACTTTCAACTACTGATTTCTTTGCGGAGGCCGGGGGGTCGGGGACGCGGGGGCTTGACAAAGAATATGCCTATCAGGGAATATGCTTGTGGGGGCGATAGTGTGGAGCGCATTGAAATGATTAGCAAAGTCGCCAGGGCAGTATCAAACCCGACGCGGGTGGCCATCCTGCAAATCCTGCGTGATCGGGGAGAGATATGTGTATGCGATATCGCGGATGAACTCGAGATTTCACAGCCCTCGGCGTCCAAGCATCTGGCGTCGCTACGAGATGTGGACCTCGTCAGATTCCGCCGCGATGGGCTGCGATTGATGTACGAAGCGTTGGAACCGGAGTCTTCCTCGCTGCTCGAGGTCCTCGAGAAAGTGGCCCGTCGAGGCGATTGGATCGGAGAGGAAGCGATGGTCGAGTGAAATCCTTTATGGGCCGCTTGGTGAAGATTTGGAACAATACCGAGTTTAGGATATTTGCGGTCATCGCATCGGTATTCCTCATAACGTATTACGCTCCGCTGGATGATCCCCGGATCCAGGGAGCGATCCTCGAATCGTTTCACATGCTCCAGGAGTACGCACGCGAACACGTTCTCTTGTGTCTCGTGCCGGCGTTCTTCATCGCCGGAGCGATCGCCAATTTCATTTCCCAGGGTGCGGTAATCCGATACTTCGGTTCCAGTGCGCCGCGCTGGTTATCTTACTCCGTTGCCTCCGTTTCCGGTACGGTCTTGGCAGTGTGCTCCTGCACGGTACTTCCCTTGTTTTCGGGAATCTATCGCCGGGGGGCGGGTATCGGTCCCGCGTGCGCCTTCCTTTACTCTGGACCCGCAATTAATGTGCTGGCGATCATCCTCACCGCTCGCGTGTTGGGGTGGCAGTTGGGATTGGCCCGCGCCATAGCAGCGGTACTCTTTGCCGTTGCCATCGGTATTTCGATGTCCACCCTCTGCGGAGGAGAAGATGAGGAACGACAGACGCATGCGGCGGCGACGATGGATGGTACCGAAGAAGAGGCCCGCTCCCCGGGGCAGAGCATCACCTTCTTCATCACCTTGATCCTGATCCTGATTTTCGCCGCCTGGAGTCGGCCCGAGGCCATAGGAGGGATCTGGCACGCGGTCTTCGAGATCAAGTGGTACGTCGTGGTGGGGTTGTTGGCCCTGCTCGGGTATATGCTGGTGCAGTGGTTCGAGCCCGATGAGCGTTCGTACTGGCTGGATTCCACGTGGGATTTCGCGAAACAAATCTTGCCCCTGCTCTTCGTCGGTGTCCTGGTAGCCGGTTTCCTGATGGGCCGGCCCGAAGCCGAGGCCGGTCTGATTCCGGCCCGGTACGTGGCAGATTTCGTCGGGGGCAATTCGTTGACGGCGAACCTGATGGCTTCGGTCGTGGGGGCATTCATGTACTTCGCAACCCTCACCGAGGTCCCGATTCTCCAGGGTCTCCTGGGGTTGGGAATGGGGCAGGGACCCGCTCTCGCACTTCTGCTCGCCGGGCCCGCGCTCAGCCTGCCCAATATGTTGGTGATCCGCAGCGTGATCGGAACTCGGCGGACCCTCATATTCGTATCCCTGGTTGTCGTCATGGCTACAGCGAGTGGATTCATATACGGGAGCATCGTCGGTTAGTGCGCAGGGGTTAATCCTAGAAAGGATGGATAGCATGGATATCAAGGTATTTGGCCCAGGTTGTCCCAAGTGCAAAGCCATGGAGAAGAATGCGCGGCAGGCCATCGAGGAGTTGGGCGTAGAAGCGGAAGTAACGAAGATCGAAGATCTCAATATGATGGCGGACCACGGCGTTATGATTACACCGGCCCTTACCATCGATGACGAAATGGTCGTTTCGGGCCGCGTCGCCAGCCCGAACCAGATTTCCAAGTGGATACAGGAGAGGATCTAGGTCCCGCGGATCGGGACGCGCTTAGGGCGCGTCCCGATCCTTCTTGACACTCTTCGACGCGCTTACGATACTTGGGGAGGTGAGTGCAGACCCCAGCCATTGTGGCGCGACGAGAGGGGCGGGTGAGATTGGACTGTTTTTCCCGGGAGATAGCATTTCCCCATCTCTTGATTAACCCCGATGACGAAACCCTCTACGGGCTTTGCGCCCACGAGGCTCAGGCGACCAAGTACGGCAGCATCAATTTTATTACGACCGTGCGCAACCGCAGTGCCCGGGATACATATGTGGTGGATACCGTGGAACTTGGGCGACGGCAGCAGCCCATAGCGGATTCGAGAGCGCGTGAAATCGCCGGGGAAGTCAACGAGTACCTCCGGGATCGACGCGTGATCCAGCTGGATCGTAGGATGGGCGGAGAGGGTTGGCTACGTGCGCACTGCCGGCTCTTCGTCACCGAACCATATGCCCGGTTGGCTTTCATGTGGAAGCGATCCCTGTTCCCTCCCGATGACGCCGCCAGCCCGCCGGATTTCGTCAGTATCTACGTTCCCGAATGGCCCGAAAGAGTCATCTTCGTGCACCCGGAAGCCGGGGTGACGTATATCTTGGGCACGGACTATTTCGGCGAGGCCAAGAAATCCTTCCTTCGCATGGCCATGTATCGTGAGAAGGGTCGGAATCGCCTGGGATTCCATGCCGCCAGCAAGGTCATACGGGTTTGCTGCGGGGACGAAACCTCTAGGGATACCGGCTTTCTCATCTTTGGCCTCAGTGGAACAGGGAAGACAACCCTTACCACGCACGACCACGGATTGGTCGGACCCGAGGGCGTGATCGTACGTCAAGATGACGTGGTCATCATGGACGAGAAAATGTACTGTGCGGGAACCGAGAATGGCTTCTTCATCAAGACCGAGGGCCTGGGCAAAGATGGACCCGACGATCCCATTTTTCGGGCAGCCAAGAGCCCCCGGGCAATATTCGAGAACGTCGTGGTAGATGAACGGGGGGAACTCCACTTCGATGACACGGGCCTGACGGCCAATGGGAGAGCCGTGATTCCGCGCAGCGAGTTTCCCTGCACGGATGATGGGATCGATCTGGAGCGCGTCCAGAACCTCGTGTTTATAACGCGCAGGAATGATATCCTACCGCCGGTGGCCAGGCTTACCCCCGAACAGGCGGCGGGCTATTTCATGCTCGGGGAATCCGTGGAAACCTCGGCGGGAGATCCCAACGCAATAGGACAAGCCCGGCGGGAGGTTGGGACCAATCCCTTCGTCATCGGTGCGGAGGCCGAAGAGGGGAATCGCCTGCTTCGGTTTCTCAGGCTCAACACTGGTACGCGCTGTTACCTCCTCAACACCGGGTCCATCGGCGGGAATGTGAAGATCTCCGTGAAGGACTCCGCGATGATATTGGAACAAATCGCGCGCGACGCCATCGAGTGGGAGCGGGATGAAGACTGGGGTTATGAAGTTCCGAAGGTATTGCCTGGACTGGATATCGGGAAGCTCCGACCCGATACTTACTATGACCCCGAGGACTATCGTCGGAGGGTGGACGCATTGCGGCGGGAGAGACGGGAGTGGTTGAGTGCCTTTCTCGGGTTGAACCCCGCCATCACGAACTGTTTCGAGTGACGGATGCCGCCAATCGCTGATCTGTAGGTAAGGGTACATCGCCGGGCTATCCGGCGACGCCCGAGGGAGGGTTGCACATGTCGAGAATGATTTTTATGAATGGTGACTTGGTTCCGGAGGAAGAAGCGAAGGTGTCGGTATTTGACCACGGCTTTCTTTACGGTGACGGGGTCTTCGAGGGGATTCGCGCTTATGGCGGCAAGGTTTTCCGACTCGCGGAACACGTCGATCGGCTGTACGAATCGGCGCACTGCATTCTTCTGAACATTCCTTACACCCCCGAAGAAATGCAGCAAGCCATTATCGACACTGTGCGCGCCAACGATCTGCACGATGCATACATCAGGGTCGTCGTTTCGCGCGGCAAGGGTGACCTGGGGCTTAACCCGAAGAATTGCCCGGGATGCCAGGTGGTCATCATCGCCGGCAAGATCGCCATATACCCCGAGGAACGCTACCGCGATGGAATCGAAGCGGTCACGGTACCCACGCGCAGGAATGTGGTCGGAGCCCTGGACCCCAGGATCAAGTCCCTGAACTACCTGAACAATATTCTCGCGCATATCGAGGCGGCCCGGGCCGGAGCCCGCGAGGCCTTGATGCTGAATTCCGAGGGATACGTCACCGAAGGTGCTGCCGACAACATTTTCGTTTACCGACGCGGGATGCTTCTGACCCCTCCCGTGTACCTCGGGATCCTCGAGGGAATAACCCGCGATGCCGTAATGCTCCTGGCCTGCGAGGAAGGTATTCCCGTTCGGGAGATACCGATTACACGCCACGATATCTACACCGGGGACGAATGTTTCGTCACGGGCACGGCGGCGGAGATCATGCCCATCGTGGAGGTGGACGGCCGCGCGGTAGGTACGGGCACACCCGGACCCGTCACGCGCCGACTCACCGAACTGTATCGCGAATTGGTCTTGGACGAGGGAGTGCCCTTGGCATAGCGATGGACCGAGATTCGGCCCTGGCCGGATGTGCGCACAAGGCCCCACGGCGAGGATGCATGAATCCGATCGCCCGTGGGGCTTCTTACGTCTGGGAGTCGGGGAGGCCAATGGTGAAACGGGTACCGGGGCCGGGTCCACTCGCGATGTCGATTCCCCCCCCGTGGGCCTCGATCACCTGTTTCACGATGGTTAGTCCCAGCCCGGAGCCCCCGGTACGCCGGTCCCGGGCCTTATCCACCCGATAGAAACGCTCGAAGACGTGAGGTTGATCCTCGGGGGGAATCCCCGGGCCGTTGTCCTCTACGTGGATGAGCAGCCGATCGCCCTCTTAGACGATCTCCACTCGGATTTCCCCGCGCCCGGCGGGAACATATTTCAGGGCATTCCCC
>PWSR01000203.1 GCA_003563985.1 Clostridia bacterium
CTGGACTGGGCCATCGAGAGGGTGGGCAGGGTTCTCGCTTAGTCCGAGCGGTTTCTCGCACGCGGTTCATCCCGCCGGGATTTCCTCGGGCCCACTTCAGTACCGGGACCGCCATCGTGATCGTTTATTTAGAACTTGAATCCATAGGAGGAAACCGATGAAAGACGTGGTGAAAATCCTGTCGCGGATCGACGCCGAGTTCTCGGGCGACCTGGGGGTGTACGCCAAGCGGATGGATACGGGGGAGACCGTCAACTATCGCGCCGCGGAGGCCAATCCCCCGGCCAGTACCGTGAAGGCCGTGGTCCTCGCCGAGGTCTTCCGGCAGGTCGGCGAAGGTCACTTCGATCTCGACGATCCGAACCAGCTCGCACCGGAAAACGTAGAACGAACCTTCGGATCGGGTGTCCTGCGCGATCTAGCCCCCGGCCTGACCTTGAGCGTGCGGGATATGTGCACCCTCATGATGGCGGTCAGCGACAACGTCGCCACCAACCAGATGATCCAACTGGTCGGGCTCGACGAGGTCAACCAGATGGCCGCGAGGCTGGGTATGAAGAGTACATACATCAACCGCGCCATGATCCACGTGGGCGAGGAGGCGGAGATCCCCTTCGGGGAAACCTCTGCCCTCGACTTCGGCGTACTCTTCGAGGCGTTGTATAGGGGCGAAGTCGTGAGTGCCGCGGCCAGCCGGGAGATGCTGGAGATCATGCTGAAGAACCATTACAAGACGGACATCCTGCGTTATCTGCCCCCGGATCTCATCCGCCCGGACAGTCCCGCTTCGGAGCCCATCGTGCGCGTGGCCAGCAAGAGCGGTACCACCACGGGGGTGAAGTGCAGTGCGGGCATCGTGTATTCGCCGAGGTGTGATTGCGTGATCTCCCTTTTCAGCCGCAACTGCACGGATCGAATGTCCGTGGTGGACGAGGATTGCTCCGATCGTCCTCCAACCGTGGACAATGAGAACCAGTTGGTGCTGCCGCGGGTTTCGCGACTGTTGTTCGACGCCTTTCACCTCGGCACGGCGGAGCCCGAACCCCGTTGATTGCGACTGCAGCCGGAGGCCGGTTGGTACAATTCGTAGGTCGGCCGGGTGACGAACTAATAATGATCGTAGGTGGAAATGAGAAACCGTAGCGTGCCCGTTCACCGTGATACCGATTTCTTGAGGAGGTATATGTCGTGAGACTTCGCATCATCACGTTACTGATGCTTGCCCTCGTCCTGCTCGCCGCCTGTGGTGATTCCCCGCCCGTCGCCAACGATGAGGAACCCCCACCAATAGTCAACGACGAGGATTTCCCGGCCATGGGGAGGGTGGAGGTATCACTGCCCATCGACGGATCTCATGAAGGATACCCGGAACGACCCGCGGAGGCCATCGGAGTCCAGATCCATATGGCCCACGATGGGGACTCCCTGCACGTGCATCTGCGGGCGGATATCGACGGATGGCTTGCCGTCGGGTTCAATGCCCGAGGCGGTGGCATGGATGGAGCCAACATGGTCATCGGCTACCTGGATGGCGACGAGCCCTTCGTCCGGGACGACGTCGGTCGGGGCCGTACCCACGCAGAAGCCGCTACCAAGGCAGTGGAGGACTTCACCTTTCTCAGGGAAGACGGAGTGCGGATCCTGGAGTTTTCGTATCCGCTGAACTTCCCCGAAGACGATGGCTACCGTCTGGCGAGCTTGGAACCCGGCGAGATGTACACGCTGCTGGTCGCCTACAACGCGGGCTCCGACGATGCCAATCGGATGCACAGTCGGTTCGACAGTTTTGATTTCGTGGTCGTCCCCTGAACGGGGGTCCCGGTCGGCCGAGGATGTCATCGGCGCCGCGTCGCGATAGCCCATCCTCGCAACGAGCGACTCAAACGGCCTCCGCGATTCCGAATGGGGTTGCGGAGACGCCGACACAGACTGTGTCGACTTCTCCACGCCGCGAAGCGGGCATAGGAGCGGTGTTCATCCGGCGTACTCCTCCCGGAGGTAACGAGGGGGATATGCTGTCACCGCCATCGGCCCCCGTGATTCCGTCATGGGTTCGCGCAATCCCGATTCCACGATCGCCCGGTTCCGTGCCGAGAGGTAAGGATTGCAGAGGGGAAGGTATCTTCCGCGCGGTCGGATTCCTCCATCTTTCCCTCCGGCAGATGCGAGATCCCCGGCATCCTTGCGACCCGTCGCACGCCCAAGAGCGCCACTCCCAACGCACAGCCCGCCTGCCATCCCGAGACCGCCGAAAGGAAAGTTCGTTACCCGCAGGAATTCGATCCCGGGTGGGGAAGAGGTTGTCTTGGATCGCTGGTAGGGATAGATTCGTGGGGTAGGTTCCCATTTTCGAAACTCGCCACCCGTCTTGGGAGTGTAGCGTTTGAGCCGATTTACAGGTTACCGCAAAAGCCTCGCCGCCCTGGTCGTCGCCATGTTCAGCCTCGCCATGGGGGTCGGGTTCATCGTGCCCCTCCTCCCCGTATACGCGGAGATGCTGGGGGCCTCCGGGGCCTGGATCGGCCTCATCTTCGCCGCCAACCCGTTCTTCCGGGCCATCTTCATGGTGGTCTTCGGTGCCCTGTCCGATTACGCCGGCAAGAAGAAGATCATGAGCGTGGGGTTGACCGGATACGCCATCATTTCCCTCGGCTTCATCTTTGCCACGACCGTCGTTCATCTCTTCGCCCTGCGCGTCCTCCAGGGCATTTGCTCCGCCATGATCGCCCCGGTGGCCCGGGCGTACGCCGGCGAAATCAGCCCGGCCCACAAGGAGGGCCAGGTCATGGGTACCCTGAACATGGGGTTTTTCGCCGGATTCTCCTTCGGCCCCCTGGTCGGGGGTCTCTTCGCCGATCGGTTCGGCTTCAACGTCCCCTTTTTCGCCATGTCGATTCTCAGCGCCACCTCTCTCTTGCTGGTGTACCTGTTCCTGCCCGAGCAGACGGTTTCCACCGAGCGCAAGAGCGTCCTCTCGGTGCAGGTGCTCGCGGATTCCTTCGGCCTGTTTCGATATCGCCTGGTGGCGGGTGCCGTGGCCCTGCGCAGCTCCGTGGGGATCGGGCACGGCATCTTCTCCACGCTGTTGCCCCTGATCGGCCAGTTGACCATGGGGCTCTCCGCCGGGCAGGTGGGCTTCGTGGTGACGGCGCGTTCCCTGGTGGCCGCCGTGCTGCAGCCCAAGGGCGGGAGACTCGCCGACCGGTACAACCGCCGGTGGGTGGGCCTCTTCAGTTCCCTGCTCATTCCCGTGGGGTTCCTGTTGATCCCGCGCACCGATACCTTCATTCAATTGGCCGCCGTGGGCATGTTGATCGGGTTGGGCTTCGGCCTGTCCGTTCCGTCGGCCGAGGCCATGGCCGTCGAACGGGGACGCGAGCACGGCATGGGAGCGATGATGGGGCTAAACGAGATGTCGCGCAGCCTGGCCATGGCCATCGGTTCCATGGTCGGGGGCGTCGCCCTGGATCTCCTCGGTGCCATCAATGCCCACGTATTGGCCGCCGCGGTGAGCATCGCCGGCCTCGGCGTCGCCATGTGGCTCCTCCGTGGGTACCGTCCGCCCCAGGAGATCTAGGCCCGCGCGTCGATGTCCCCGGGATTATCCGCCCGTATTTCCCCTCGCATCGGGCGATTCCCGCGACATCGCGGAACCCCACCACCATTCCCATCGTCTCTTCCCTTGACTCGCGGTATAATGGGCACGATACATGTCCCGGGGGCCGGTGGAGCCGGCGCGCTCCGGCCGGCGATTCGACCAAGGTTAGGGGTGGATGGGGTGAAGTTTCGCATCAAGACGTGGCATCGCATTCTATTTCTCTTCGTATGGACGCTCCTGGTCCTGTACCCGAACCCGGTACGGCTGGTGTCGAGCGTGGTCCGCGTTCTCGATCCGCCCACGGATCCCCTCGCCGTCGCCACCATGCTGGACCACGTCCCATCCGACCCCGCGGAACTCGAATCCTACGTGCTCCGCACCTACCCCTACCAGTACGATTGGGTAACCTACGGGGTTCCCTGGTATTTCCCCACCCTCGAGGAGGCCATGGAGAAGGGAACGGGCGACTGCAAGACACGCTTCGTGGTCCTGGCCTCCTACTTCGAGGCCCTGGATATCCCGTACACCCAGACCTTCTCCCTGAGCCACTTCTGGCTCATCTACGAGGGGAAGGAAGAGACGCCCATGGAGACCGCCTCCAACGCCTGGCTCGTCCGCGACGAAGAGGGTACCCGCTTACAGGTGCCCCGGGAGGACCGAAGCCAGATATGGCGGGTCTTCCGGGAGGCCTTTTGGGATAGCATGCCCGCGGTTCGCAAAGGGCTTCTTCTCGCCGGGCTACCCCTCAGCCTGCTCCTCGGGATCCCCCTGGCGCTCCTGGCACCCGCCCGCGCACCGATACCCGCCCGGGTGCGGCGACCGGTGGGCTGATTCGTCCCGCCCGGGTATTGCCCCCGGACCGCCCTAGAGAGTACCATCATCAAGGACCATCCCATACGTTAGTCCATCCCGGGAAGCCTCCGAAGGGAACGATCGAGGTCATTCACACCCCCGTGATGGGGTACTATAATAGGAACGAATTGTTGTTAAGAGGAGGGACGACTTGCTCGCTCAGCTATCGAACTTCGCAAGCGGTATCGGTCTTCTCAGTATCACCTGGGAAGAAGGCGGGATGATCATCCTCGCCGGAATACTGATCTACCTGGCCATCGCCAAGAAGGTTGAACCCCTTCTACTCCTACCCATCGGATTCGGAATGCTGATCGCCAACATGCCGCTCAACACACTCATGGATCCCCCGGGGAATGGAACCCCCGCCGGTCTCATGTGGTACATATACCAGGGAATCGACCTGGCGATATTCCCGCCCCTCATCTTCCTCGGCATCGGCGCCATGACGGACTTCGCCCCGTTGATCGCCAATCCCATAACCATCCTCCTGGGTGCGGGCGCCCAGGCGGGGATCTTCACCAGTTTCCTCGGCGCCATGTGGCTCGGGTTTTCCCCCGAACAGGCGGGCTCCATCGGTATCATCGGGGGGGCCGACGGACCGACCGCCGTCTACCTCACCAGCCAGCTGGCCCCGGAGATCCTGGGTCCCGTGGCGGTGGCGGCACACTCCTACATGGCCCTGGTCCCGGTGATCCAACCCCCGGTGGCCAAGTTGCTGACCACCGAGGAAGAGCGCAAGATCAAGATGCCCGAGATGCGCAAGGTCGCCCAGGTCGAAAAGATCCTGTTTCCCGTGGTCATCACCATCATCGTCGGCCTGATCATTCCCCAGGCCCTGCCCCTGGTCGGCATGCTCATGTTGGGTAACCTGATGCGGGAGTCCGGCGTCGTCAAGCGGCTCGCCGATGCCGCCGCCAACGAGATCGCCAACGTGGTCACCATCTTCCTGGCCCTGGCCGTCGGTGCCAGCGCCAGCGCAGCCACCTTCTTCCGGTTCGAATTCCTGTCCATTCTCTTCCTCGGCCTGGCGGCCTTCGCCGTCAGCACCGCGGCCGGAATTATTCTGGCCAAGATCTTCAACCGATTCTTCATGCGCGGCACGCTCAACCCGCTCATCGGGGGTGCCGGGGTTTCCGCGGTGCCCCAGGCGGCGCGCGTGGCCCAGGGACTGGGCCGCGAGGCCGATCCCAGCAACTTCCTGCTGATGCACGCCATGGGGCCCAACGTAGCTGGCGTCATCGGCTCGGCGGTGGCGGCGGGCGTACTCCTCTCCCTCCTCGGCTGACGCCGAATCCACGATCGATCCCTTGCGGGTGGGGCCTTCGGGCTCCACCCGTTTTCCTTTGGGCCATAGGGTATGCGCCTCCGGTGTCGAAGAATGCGCGTACGGGCAATCACGCCCGTGGTGATCGCGAAAACTGAGAGGGGTTGGGAAGGTGGACGCAATGGAGCGTCTCCGCACGCGAACGGTCCTGGAGAGAAATTTTGCCGTCATAGATCCCGCCGGATTCTGTCCTACCCGGGTGCCGGGCTTCGAGGGGTGTACCACCTACGTCATGGCGGGTCCCGGCCTCGGAGCGGGATTCGCCCACTACCTGGTGCACATCCCCACGGGCGAGCGGGCTATATTGAGCCCGGGGGAGGGGAAACAGTCCTTCGCCTACGTCGTCTCGGGAGAGGCCTCGGCCGTGACCCGGGGACACAGCTGGGGATTGGTCGGGGGAGGTTACGCTTACGCTGCCCCCGGGGATTCGTTGGAGGTCTCCAACGTGGCCAAGGACGACCTGGTCATCGTGGTCTTCCGGCATCCCCACCTTCCTTCGGACGCGGGCGAACCGTGGATGATCACCGGGAACGTCGAGGGAATGGAACCGGACCCGAGGGAGGCCGGGAGCTTCGAGCAGCGGCGTTTGCTGCCCGACGAGATGGCTTTCGATCTCATGATCAACGTGCTCCGCTTCGAACCCGGGGATGCCCATCCCTTCGTGGAGAACCATCACGAGACCCACGGGCTCTACATGTTGGCCGGGGAGGGTCGCTATTTCCTGGGGGACCAGTGGTACGAGGTTCGCGCCGGCGATTACATATGGATGGGTAGCTTCGTGCCCCAGGCCTTCGTCTGCACGGGGGATGGGGAGGCGCGTTACCTGTACTCCAAGGAAGCCAACCGCGACGTCCTTCCCTAGCCCGCCCCGCGAAGCGGCGGGCCGGGGACGAAGCTGGCTTGGACTCCCCGGGCTAGAACCGGTCGGCCAGCCCTTGCACGGCGGTCTTGATGTGGTCGGCGCGGCCGGAGCGACTCCAGTTGATCACCGCTCCGCCCAGGAAATCTCCGCCCTTGTCCGTGCAGGCCTTGCGCAGCTGCCGGGTAGCGCGGTTTCCGCCGAGCCAGGCGTAGGGTAGGTGCTGGGTGATCAGTGCGGCCACGGGGCGGCCGGCCAGGTCATCGACCCGGGACAGGTACCGGTTCATCACCGCCGACAGGGAGAAGGCGTGTACCGGTGCCCCGAGCACCAACGCCTCGCAATCGGATATGTCCGGCATGGCGGTCAATTCCACGTCCCCGCCCCCCGGTTTGTAGTCTTCTGGGACCTGTAGGGGGATCAACTGTGGTTCGTGCCCGCGGGATCGCAGTTCTTCGAGTAGTTCCTCGGCGGCCTGCAGCGTGTTACCCGTGTGAGAATGTACGATGATACCGATGCGCATGGGTCACATTCTCCAATCCGTTTCAATTGGACGAGGCGTCGCCTCCATTTTAGCAGATCTGTGTCAAAGCGGGAGGTCGGGCTCACGAGGGAATCCGGGAGTCGAGGCGAGCCGGAGGAGATGCGACGACGTCCTCGGCTCGGGGTTTGGAGGGGAAGGGGCGCGAAGGTGGGACGCGATGTGAAGGGATGCGGATCGCAACCGGGATGCACCCCGGGGATGGTCGTCGGGGATACCCTCCGGGTGGTGGGGATCGGTTGCGAAGCCCGATCGATCCGGCTGCGGGGCTTGACGCCCGGCAACTTCCGCCCCTTCGGCCAGGTATTGATGGAGCCCGCCGGGGCCGGGGGAGCGGACATCGAGACGGGACGGTTCTGGGCGGACGTGCTACCCATCCACCACGATGCGCCGACGGCCGGGATCATCCGTTACCATCCCCGGCCCCTGGTGATCCAGCGGATGGAGCGCCATCCCGGGAGCGGGCAAACCTTCGTCTCCCTGTCCCCTGGTGGGGCGCTGGTGGCCGTAGCTCCAGACCGCGATGACGAGCCGGACATTGCGGGGTTGCAGTTCTTCCTCGCGGGGCCGGGCGAGGGATTCCGCCTGGCGCCGGGGACCTGGCACGCCTCTCCCTTTCCCCTGGAGGGTGGGACCCTGCGATTCCTGGTGATCATGAAGCCCGGGACCATCGGGGAGGGGACAGAGTGGCATCGCCTTCGGATTCCCCTGGGAGTGGAGCCCGGGAACTCGGGGGTGGGTACTTCGGGACCCTGATCCGTCGTCAACTCTCACGATCCCGGCGATGCTCCCGGCGATCCAACAATAGGGCGGTCAGGATCCCGCCCAGGGCCCCGGCCAGTAGCAAGACGGCCCAGAGCCCGCGGATCAGGTCCTCGAATCCCCCGGCGGAACGGCGGGCGGCGACGATGAGATAGATGGCGCCCCCGGTGGCCAG
>PWSR01000020.1 GCA_003563985.1 Clostridia bacterium
CTCGCGCAGATCCTCGGTCTCCGTAACGAGGTCGCGGGTTCGAATCGCCACCTCCCCGTCGCCGTATTCCGACGACTCGATCTCGCCCGAGGCCGTTTCCAGGAAGATGATGGACTTCAGCGATTCCGCCGCCACCGGGACGCGGGACAGCTCGAGACGGCTCAGGTTCCGGACCCAGTACATGCTGGATGCGCCGGGAATGAACGCCCGGAGGGGGCCGTCATCGGGTCCCAGGCTCTCGCCGTCGACGATGTAGGCGATGATCATCTCGTGGTCTGCCAGCAGGTCCGCCTCCACGCGAACGGAATAGCCGTCCGCGGCCAGGAGGGTCAGATCTTGGATTTCCCGCGGGTCGATCGCCACCGAATCCAGGAGTTCGTCGAGGAGTACCCCGGAAATCTCGTGGTCCCTCGATTGCCCGTTCTCCTCCCGGGTGATCTCCCGCGTCACCGCGGGGAGGATCCGGAGATCTTCGAGGGAAAGTTCGATGGATTCGCCGGCGGAATCGACCACGACGAGCTGCGCTTCTTCGTCCGGGGAATTTGCGGTGGGTGGGCGTGGCTCCTCGCTTCCGCCGCAGGCGAATCCGAACGCGGCGACTAGCAGGACGAGGGCGATCACGAAACCCTTGGGACCCGCTGAGGGGCGAGATGGGTGCACGACGGGAGGGGATTTCTGGCGAATGGGCATATGGGACGGTTCTCCTTTCCGAACACGGGAGGCCCCCGGGTTTCCCCTGAGACCCTGCGGGTCAGGGATCCGTAGTCGACATCGGCGACCGTAGGATCGATGACTCGGAGAATGGTTGATCAATTGATGCTGCCGATTGACACGATATCAAAGCCGTACGCCGAGTTCAATTCGCCGGCGGCTCCCGGTTTCCTTCCCGATCGGCCCCGTCGGCGCACGAACGTGAACCGATTACGTTCTCCCGGAGCCGCGATCTCCCCGCACCCCGGGCCCCAGCCCTTGCCCACCCACGCTGGGATGTGATGGAATTGATGTAATCCTCGGCGATCACCGGGGTCAGGGAAAGGAAGGTGAGGTCCGGGTGTCGTATACTCCTCCTGTGGGGGGAAGGGTCACCCGATCACGATGGAGCGAGAACAAACCTTTGTGATGATTAAGCCCGATGGTGTGGAGCGCGGTCTCGTCGGAGAGGTGCTGCGCCGATTCGAGGAGCGAGGCCTAGAGCTACGCGCCTTGAAGTTTATGGAGGTATCCCGCGCGTTGGCCGAGGAGCACTACGGTGTGCACGCGGATAAACCCTTTTACCCCGCGCTCATCGAGTACATTACGTCGGGTCCCGCCGTCGCCTCGGTTTGGGAGGGCCCGAACGCCGTCGAGGCTGTGCGCGCCACGATGGGGGCTACGAATCCCGCAGAAGCGGCACCCGGCACCATACGCGGGGATTATTGCCTGCACATCGACCGTAACCTGGTCCATGGATCCGACGCCCCCGAGACGGCCGAGCGGGAAATCGCCCTCTTCTTTTCGGATGAGAACCGGTGATCCGCTTCGCCGATTCGTCGACCTTTCACAAGTCGCCATAGGGAGGCAAACAGATGGCCGATGGACGAACTTTTGAATGCTTGGTCGAGGAGATCGACTACCTCCTCCGCCGCACCAGCCACATCGTGCGGCACAGGGGTCGCAGCATACTGTCGACTTTCGAAATAACCCCACCCCAGTTCAGTGCGCTCGTCACCATCATCCATAACGACAACCTCACCATGGGGTGCCTGTGTCGGCACCTGTACCTGGCCTCCAGTACCGTCACCGACCTCATCAACAGGATGGAGAAGGCGGACCTGGTGGAGCGGGTGCGGGACGAGAAGGATGGGCGGGTCATTCGCCTGCGCGCGAAACCGCGCGGACACGAGCTCCTCGGGGAGGTCATGGCCGCCCGCATTCGATACCTCTCCGAGGTCCTGGGCCACCTTCCCGACGACGAGCGGCAGACCATTCGGGATTCCCTCTCCCGCATGTACGAGATGATGGTGGAGCGCGATGCCTCCGATTCTTCCTCCGAAACGAAAGGCCCCGAGGATGGATAGGCCGAGGATTGGGATCATCGGCGGGACGGGGGTTTACGACCTGCCGAACCTGCGGTTCGAGGACGATATAACCGAGAATACCGCCTACGGGGAAGTTCCCCTTCGGCGGGGAACGTATGAAGCGTCGACCGGAGATTCGGTCGACGTCATCTTTATGGCCCGACACGGTTCCGATCACAGCGTGCCCCCCCACCGCGTGAATTACCGAGCCAACGTAACCGCGCTCCGAAGTGCGGGGGTCCACCGGGTCGTCGCCACCGCGGCGGTGGGATCATTGCGCGCGGATTTGCTCCCCGGCACCTTGGTTCTGTTGGACCAGTTTTTGGACTTCACCCGCGGCCGCATTACCACCTTTTTCGACGAAGTGGGGGAGGTGCGGCACACCGACATGACCGAACCCTACCACGGGGAAACGCGTAGGCTGCTATTGCGTGCGGCAGGGAAAGCGGGCGTTCGCCTGGAGGCCCGGGGGACCTACGTCTGTACCGAGGGTCCCCGCTTCGAGACCGCCGCGGAAGTTCGAGCCTACGGATCCCTCGGGGGCGACATCGTCGGCATGACCAACGTGCCCGAGGTCGTGCTGGCCCGCGAGATCGGGCTGGCCTACGCTGCCGTCGCCCTAGTGACCAACCTGGGCGCCGGAATTTCCGCGAACCCCCTGACCCACGAGGAGGTCCTGGAGGCCATGGAAGCCAACCGTCTCCAGTTGGCCGAATTGCTGGGGGCCTTCCTGGAAGAAGTTTCGACCGGTGAATTCGGAGAGGAGACCCCGTGATGGATTCTGCATCCGGCAGGAAAAAGATCGAATGGGTACGGGCGCACATGCCCGTGCTGAATACCCTGCGAGACGAACTGATAGACAAAGCGCCTTTCCGGGGGATGCGAATCGCGATTTGCCTGCACCTGGAGGCCAAGACGGCCTATCTCGCCATGCTGTTGGCAGACCTCGGGGCCGAGGTCGCCATCGCCGGCTCCAACCCGCTTTCGACCCAGGACGACGTGGCCCGGGCCCTGGCGGAGACCGGCGTAGAGGTCCACAGCCACCACGGGTCCACGGACGAGGAGTATCGCGCCTACGTCGAGGCCGTGGCGGAAACCAGGCCCCACCTGATCATAGACGACGGAGGCGACCTCATCGGCTTGCTACACGACGGGCGACCCGAGCTCGCCGAAGACGTGATCGGCGGCGCCGAGGAGACGACCACCGGCCTGATGCGACTTCGAGCCCTCAGCGCCGAGGGCCGCCTGTCCTTCCCGGTCATGGCCGTAAACGATGCCCTCAGCAAGTACCTCTTCGATAATCGGTACGGCACGGGGCAGTCGGTGTGGGATGGCATCGTCCGCGCCACCAACCTGGTGGTCGCCGGCAAACACGTCGTCGTGGCGGGGTACGGCTGGTGCGGCAAGGGCGTCGCCCTTCGCGCCCGGGGCATGGGTGCCCGGGTCACCGTGACCGAAGTGGACCCGGTGGCCGCCAACGAGGCCATCATGGATGGTTGTCGCGTCACCACCATGGACGAGGCAGCACCCGAGGGAGACCTGTTCGTGACGGTCACGGGTTGCCGGGACGTGGTGGCGCGCCGACACATGGAAGTGATGAAGGACGGAGCGATCCTGGCCAATGCAGGCCACTTCGACGTAGAAGTGTCGGTGGCGGACCTGGATCAATTGTGCGGTGGATACGATGTGGTCCGGGACGGGATTCGACGTTACACCCGGCCCGACGGTGGACGCCTCTACCTGCTGGGCGAGGGTCGCCTGGTTAACCTCGCGTGCGCCGACGGTCACCCCGCCGAGATCATGGATATGAGCTTCGCCCTGCAATTGCTGGCGCTCAAGTACCTAAAGGACAATCCCGGGTTGCCCCCGGCCGTCTATCCGGTGGGCGATGACATCGACCGCCGGGTCGCATCCCTCCGGTTGCAGGGTCTCGGGGTTCCACTGGATGCCCTGACCCCAGAACAGGCCGATTATCTCAGCAGTTGGAAGATGTAGCCACAAAACGAGACGAGGTGTGAGCGCTGAACGAATCAAGGATACAGATCGTCACCGACAGCGCGGCGGATCTGCCGCGGGAAGTCGTGGAACGTTACGGTATACGGGTCGTTCCCTTGACGGTAACGATGGGCGAGGAGAGCTTCGCCGACGGCGAAAAATCGATCGATGAGTTCCTGGAATGGATGAAGGGTTCCCCCGAGCTGCCCACGACGTCGCAACCCTCGCCGGGTGCGTTCTTCGAGGTCTTCGAGGAACTCGCCCCGAAGGGCCCAATTCTCTGCATGACCATATCGGAGAAGCTCAGCGGTACCGCGCAATCCGCGACCATGGCAAAGAACATGCTTCCCGACGCAGATATCGAGATCTTCGATACCAAGGCGGCTACCTCCGCCGAGGCCGCCCAGGTGATCCGGGCTGCCCAACTCCTCGAAGAGGGGCGGCCTCTGGCCGAGGTAGTGGAGTACCTGGAGACGTACCGCGAAAGCATTCGGATCTTCCAGGGCTTTTTGAACCTGACCAACCTCGTCAAGGGCGGCCGTTTGTCCCGCTGGCAGGGCCGGATCGCGGAATTCATGAACATCCGGGTGCTCTGTCACAACGTCGACGGCGCCATCGAGGTGCTGGAGAAGGTGCGGGGCACCGAGCAACTGTTCGAGAGGATCGTTCAACTGGTAACCGAACAGGGGGTCGACATCGAGGACCGGATCCTGGTCATCAGCCACGCCGACAACCGGGAATGGGCCACGTGGCTCGCAAAGCGGGTCGAGGCCCTCAATCCCCGGGACGTGATGGTAATCCCGATGGGGTCGGTTATCGCGACGCACGCCGGCCCGGGTAGCGTCGTCATCTCGGTCTAGGGGGAAGTCCGCGTGAGAGATCTGTTAATCGAGGGCGGAAGCCTGATCGTCCCCGGATCGAGACCCGGTACCGTGGCGGTGGCCGCGGGCGATCTCGCCATCCGCGATGGGATCATCCTCTCGGTGGCGGGGCGGGGCGATCTTCCCGGGGACTGGGATCCCTCGATCATCGAAGCCAGCGGGCGTTACGTGATGCCCGGGCTGGTCAACGCCCACGGCCACGCGGCCATGGCCTTGCTCCGGGGCTACGCCGATGACCTTCCCCTGGAGGAGTGGCTGGAAGACCGCATTTGGCCCATCGAGGATGGCATGGAGGGTTCGGATGTGGAGGCCGGCACGTCCCTGGCGGTGGCGGAGATGCTCCTGGGGGGAACCACCTGCTTCGCCGACATGTACTTCCCCATGCATCGCGTGGCCGGCGTCTGTTCCGAGATGGGGATCCGGGCGGTATTGTCCCAGGGCTTAATCGGTATCGATGCGGACGTCGACCGGGACATGGACTACTCCCGCCGCTTTGCAGAGGAATGGCACGGAGCCCGCGGAGGTCGAATCCGGGTCCAGTTGGGTCCCCACGCACCCTACACCTGTCCGCCGGATTACCTCGAGGCCGTCGTGGCGTTGGCGGGGGAACTGGGTCTCGGCATCCACACGCACCTTGCCGAGACCGCCGGCGAAGTGGAGACCATTCGCAGTCGCTACGGGAAGAGTCCCGCGGAATACTTCCGGGATGCCGGCATATTTTCCGTCGGCCCCGTGACCGTCGCCCACGCAGTGCACGTGGACCGAGATGACCTGGAAATTCTCGCCGCGGATGGAGTGGGCGTCGCGCATTGCCCACGCAGCAATCTACGGTTGGCCTGCGGTATCGCCCCGACGGTGGATATCCTCGAGGCCGGCATCCCCGTGGGCCTCGGGACCGACGGTCCCGCCAGCTCCGCCACCCTGGACATGTGGGAGGAGATGCGTTTCGCCGGTTATCTGCAGAAGGGAATCCGCGCCGATGCCCGCGCCCTGCCCGCGGAGGAACTACTGTACATGGCCACCCGGGGAGGAGCCGTGGCGCTGGGACTCGAAGACGTGGGGGAACTGCGCCCCGGATTTCGCGCGGACGTGATCGTGGTCAATCCGGATCGGCCGCACATGGTGCCCGGACACGATGTCCTGTCGTCCCTGGCCTACTGCGCCGGGCCCGGAGACGTGGAACTCGTCCTGGTGGAGGGCCGGCCCCTGGTCCGTCGGGGCCACTTGCTGGCAGCGGATCTCGAGGAAATCGTGGAGAGGGCGCGCCGCGTCGCCGTCAGTTTGACCGAAAGGGTGGAGGAATCGTGACCAAATCGGTGGGTGGGTGCGATGCGTCGAAGGAGCCGCAGCTGACGGATTCTTCGGGAACGGTCATGTCCGATGGCTGTATGATCTGTGGCCGCAACAATCCCGATGGCCTCAGGATGCGATTTGAGAACATCGAAGATGGCGTGCGATCCACGGTCACGGTACCCGAGGGTTTCCAGGGATTCGACGGGATCGCCCACGGCGGGACCGTAGCGGCGATCCTCGACGATGCCATGTGGTGGGCCGTGTACCGGACCCGGGGCGCCGCCACGATGACCGCGGAGATGAAGGTTCGGTACCACGGCCCCGTGCGCGTGGGTGAAGCGCTCATCGTGGAGGCTACGCTGGTCAGTTACCGGGGGCGTTTGCATCGTGCCCGGGCGGCCGTGGCCCTCGAGGGCGGGGGATTGGCCTCCCCGCTGGCCGAGGCAGAAGGCGCGTATCTATCGTTGCTCGGAGATTGATCTGGAACGCATCACGAGATGTGAATTAAGCGGAGGTGTAATTGTGCAAGAGGTGTACGAAAAGGCGCATCACCTGGCCCGGGCCATCGAGGAATCCGATGAGAACCGCCGGTATCTCGCCGCCCGCGCGGCCGTGATGGGTGACGACGCGGCCGTCGAGATGATACAGGATTTCCGCCACAAGCAGCTCGAATATCACGCCCGGCAGTTGGGCGGCGAGAATCTGAAAGACGAGGATCGGGAAGCCCTGGCCCGGCTCCGGGAGACCCTGGAGATGCATCCCGAGGTACGGGAATTCCTCGATTCGGAAGTGCGGTTGGTACAGATGATCACGGACGTCCAGAGTATCCTGGCGGACTCCGTGTCCCTGGAGTTGGAGGAATCACCCGGCGAGGAATGATGTCTCGCCGGGCGATGGGGCAGTGGGCGATTAGTCGGAAGTTGTAGCTAGCAAAGTGCTCCGAATCCCTGTTGGGCAAGGGTTCGGGCACTTTTCTGTCACGAAAATGTTACAGTAAAAACGGGAATTTCCTGCAGGTATTCTCCCCGGGATGGCGAATATTATTTATAATCATAGTGGGATATTGGAGGCCACCCCATGCGTGTGGATATCATCAAGAGCCGTTACAAAGATCGCGTGTACTCCTCCGCCCTCTTGCGGACCAGCTACCGAGAAGGGGGCAAGTTGAAGCACAAGACCCTGGCCAATCTGTCCGCCCTGCCCGAGGACATCATCGACCTGGTACGTCGAAGCCTGCAGGGGGAGACCTTCGTGCCGGCCACCGAAGGGTTATCCATCCTCCGGTCCCGCATGCACGGTAGTGCTTGGGCGGTGTGGGACACCATGCAACGCCTGGAGTTGCCCCGGCTTCTGGGTGGTAGTTCTGAACCCTGGCAGCAGAGGGCGCTGGCCCTGATCCTGGCCCGGGTACTTTCTCCCGGCTCCAAGCGGTATGCGGCCCGCTGGTGGCGGGGCACCAGCGTTCCCGAGTGGTTGCCGGCGGTGGAGGAGGTTTCGGCACAGGCCCTTTATCAAGCCATGGATCGGTTGCTGGAGCGCCAGCAGCAAATCCAGCGGCAACTGGCGAACCGCCATCTGGATCGGGGATCCCTGGTGCTGTTCGACGTGACGTCTTCGTATTTCGAGGGGCGGCACTGTCCCCTGGCGGCTTTCGGGTACAACCGGGACCAGAAGCGGGGCAAACAGCAGGTGGTATGGGGGGTGCTGACCGATGCCCGGGGGTGTCCGGTAGCGGTGGAGGTATTTACTGGGAATACGCGGGATCCCGAGGC
>PWSR01000114.1 GCA_003563985.1 Clostridia bacterium
CCCTCTACCTGGTCGTTCTCTTTCCCGCCGTGGATTATGTTCTCCGCCGAATCCCCGTCGTACGGATGGGTGCGCCCCTGTGGGACCAAGTGCTCCTACTCTTTTTGATATCGGTCACCCTGGCGCGCCGCGGGGAGGGGAAGAGGCGTTATCTTCCGGCCCTGGTACCGCTTCTGGCCCTGAGCGCGGCCCTCGCCGTCCTGGATCTGAACTACCCCGTGGCGGCCCTGGAGGGCCTGCGGGTCACGTTGCAGTTCATTCCCTTCTTTTTCGCCGCGCGCCACCTCGTTCGCACGGAATCCCTGCGCTTCGGCCTGCTCCAGGGCCTCGCTCTGACCGCCATCGCCGTGGCCGGACTCGGATTGATCCAACCGCTGATCGGGGTGCAGACGCCGGCGGGCTGGGTCGACCTGACCGAAACCATCGGCATTCGCATCTTCTCCATCGTGCAGAGTCCCAACGTCCTCGGTGGCCACATGGCCCTGGCCTCCGCGTTGATCCTGGGAATGGCGTGGCATGAGGATCGTCCCGCCTATCGAGTCCTTTGGCTGGCCGGGGCGGGTATCACCGGGTTGACCCTGCTCCTCACCTTTTCCCGGGGCGCGTGGTTGGCCTTCGCCGCCGCCGTGCTCGTCCTCACCTTCGTCCTGGACCGGCGAATCTTCGTGATCCTCCTGGTGGTGGCGCTGGTGGTCGGCCTCGGGCTGCCCCAGATCCGCGGCCGGTTCCTGCACATCTTCACGGAGGAATACCTGGAAAAGAGTGCCCTGGACGGTCGGTTGGGTCGGTGGTTGCGGGCCTACGACCAATTGCGCATGCGCCCCCTCTTCGGCCTCGGGCCCGGGCGGTACGGCGGGGCCGTGGCCGCACGACGCTTTGGCATCGCCTACGTGGACAACTACTACGTGAAGACGGTGGCCGAGACCGGTCTGGTGGGGCTGGCTGCCTTCCTATACTGGCTGGGGGCCCTGGGCCGGGCGGCGTATTTCCGGTGGAGGCGAATCCGGTGGACGCGGTGGTGGAAGCTCTCCGCGGGGGCGCTGTGTGGGCTCCTGGCGGTGGTCTTGCACAACGGGGTGGAAAACATATTTGAAGTGCCCTACCTGAATGCCTATTTCTGGTTCGCCCTGGGATTGATGCTCTGGGCCCGGGGCGATGAAGGGCGGGAGGGGGAATGCGAATGAGGCGAGAGCGCGGCGTCCCCGGGAGCTTCCTCGGGGCATTCCTCCTGGGGCTCGCGGCGATCCTGGTTTACTCGCTGCTGGTATTGCCGGGCACCCTGGACTACTCGCACCTGGGCTTTTTGGCATTGATCGGGGGCGCGGGGGGGCTGGCGGTTCTCGTCCCCCGGGATCGGTTGCGATCCCTGGGGTCCCTGGTGGTGGCCACCCTCATCCTGCGAATCGGACTGGATTCCCTGGTTCCCCTGGGACCCGTGGATCGCATCCTGCGCGGTGCCGTGGTGTTGGCGGTGGTGCTCCTGGTCGCGCATCGTTTCGCGCGGCTTCGCCCCGAGCAACTCCTGGGCGCGACCCTGGCCGTCCTGCTGCTCTTCGCCCTGGCCCCGGGGGACGAGATCCGGGCCTGGACCCACTTCACCGTGTCCGGGTCCACCCCGCGACTATATCGTGCCCCCACCTTCGATTACTTCCCCGCGGACTCCGCGGAGACGCCGGAGGGCACGGGGCTTCGCACCCTGGGGGAGCCCGCCGGCGAGGAAACCGAGGACATGACGGCCCGCCGCGTCCGCGTCTTGACGGATGAAGAGCTGGACGTTCGCTTGTTCCTGCCCCAGGAGGGTCGATTGACCGAGGTGTCGAACGACATGGATCCCACGGAACAGTTCCACCATTATCCCGCGTTCCCCTACTATCACCTGCGTTCCGGAGGCGTGGAGGCGGCCCTGGAGACCCCGGACCTGGTGGAAGGGGTATTGCGTTTCGGTGAGGCGCCCGCCTTGGCCCTGGGCCTGACCCTCGATGCCATCGCCGAACGCGTGGAGCAGAACGACGGCCTGCTGGATCGCCTCGTCCTGGAGGTCGGAGAGAGGATCGAACTATCGCCCGGGTCCGTGACCCTCCTGGCGGGGGTCGAATCCGCCTCAGCCCCGACCCGGGGTACGCGGATCCTGGGGCCCATGGCCGGGCCCTGGGGAGAGGGAATCGCCGTCCTCGGCCGGGAGCTGGAAGTCTTCGTGCCCGAGGGATCCAGCCTGCGGGTCGTCGATCGCCTGGATTCCGATCGGGTGGAAGACCTGCACCTGGCGGAGGTGCTCATCGCCGACGTGACCGGTGACGGGTACGATGAGCTACTGCTGTCCTCGATCCACGTACCGTCTCGAATCCTCCGGCCCGGGGAGAATGGGGAATGGGAACTGCTCTGGCGGGCCGGGGAAGATGATCTCAGCTTTCGCTTCGAGACGGTGTCATCCGACGAAGGTGGGAACGAGATCGTGGCACTCAGCCGCAGTCGCGTCCGAAGCCATCCCCTCCGGTACCTGTCGGGATATCGACTCGAGGGCGATACCCTGCGTTCCACCTGGCGCACCCTGATCACCCTGGTCGATGTCCGGGCCCTGGACGTTTCCGGGGACGGTCGCGCCGAGCTGGTGGGCCTGCGTTTCGGCGAGCACCGCTTCCTCGTCCTCGCGCGACACGATTTGCCGACCCCGGCCATCCTCTGGTAGCTATTGGCGCTTGGGACGGTTCTCCTGGTCCTGGAGCGGCGCCGGCGCGGACCCGCACTTCGCCGTTCCGAGGGGATCGCGTTGGTCCTCTTTGTCATCCTATTCTTGGCGTCGGTGGGCTCGGCGGCCTTGCTTCACACCGGAGACTACGTGTCGGCCCAACCCCCGGGTCCCCTGGAACCCGACGGCGAGGCGGGGGAGGCGGAGCCGTCCCATCCCGACGTTCCCGACCTGGAAACGGTGCTGTCCAAGGCCCTCGAAGGCAGTGCCGCGGCGGAACGGTTCTGGTATACGGGCTGGATCGCGACCTATCACGGCAAGCGCCAGGTCAACTCCATGTTCGACGGGGTGATGCACCTTCCCGAGGGCTACGTGTCCAACGTCCGGGTCAATGCCAACCCGCTGCGGTTCTTCCGCTGGGAGGACGCCCTCTATTCCGAAGAGCGCGGGATTTGGCGGGAGGAGGGCGGGGCCCGGACGGAACTGGATCCCTTCGGGGGCTTCGAGTGGCTGGAGATCCTGGCACCGGAGCTGAATCGCACCCACCGGGGCAATGTACTGGGTCTGCCCGCCTGGGTCTACGCGGGCGAGGTGTCCCTGGCCCGCTGGCTCGAGGTCGCCGGGGGGGAAGGGATTGCACCTTCGGAGATCCTGGGGTCCCCCGGGGAGGCGACGGTGGCCATCGAAGTCCGCATCGATCCCGCCGACCGGCGGCTGGTGGAATACACCCTGGAATTCGAAGGTCCCCTGCCCGGGGTCGGCTGGTTCCACCAGGAAGTCTTTTTCCGGTTCTACCGTTTCGAGGATCCCTCCATCGAGCCGCTCCGCGTCGAGGAAATCCGGGAACACATCCGGCGAAGCCCGGGGGACTGAATCGTCCCGCGAGGATGCCTATCCCGGGTCCCCGGCCTCCCGGCCTCCGGGCCCGATGAGACCGTAGAAGAAGAGTGCGGCCAACTCGCGCCGGAGGGCTCGTTTCCCCGGGGTTTGCAGCTCCGCCCGCCCCACCGCTTCCCGGAACAATTCCAGGTGGAACAGGATGGCTTCCTCGGAGAGATCCGGGTCGACGTATCCCTCGCTTCTTCCCTCCCGGATCAATCCGAGCACGGCGGGTTGTACCCGGTTCCGATAGAATCTTCCTCGCATCTGTCGTACCCCGGGATCGTCGGTGGGCACCGACTCCCAGAGACGGGGGTCGGATTCGTCGCCGGCCCACCCGTCCTCGAGCAGCAGCCGTATCTTCTCGGGAAAGGGATTCCCCGATTCGATGATCCCGCGGAAACGCCGCCACCGGCGTTCCATGTATCCCGAGATGACGGCGCGCAGGAGCCCATCCTTGTTCCCGAAATAGTTGTAAATGGTTACCGGCGAGACCCCCGCGGCCTCGGCGATGTCGATCACCTTCGCCCGGGAGAACCCGGAGTCGTAGAACATCGTCTCGGCCGCCTCCAGGATCGCCCGGCGCTTTCGCAGGGTACGCCGTTGAAATCCATCCATTTCCCGCACGATATCCACCCCATTCGGCCCCGTGGGAATTATGAAGGGATTCGCCGGATGAATTCAAAATCCTTGAGGGGTGGCTCTTCCGCGAAGTGATCGGCATAATTCTACTTCACCTGAACCGCATCCGGGACGCCGGCGCAATTTCTGCGCGCCGCGGTGCGATGAAAGCCGATCCGGGCGCCCCGTGGGCAACCGGTACCCCGGGAGATCCCGGGACTGGGTTGTTCTTGCCCTTTTGGGGCGGGGCAAAGATCCGGCGGCGGTGCGATTCGGAGGGGCGGAAAGCCCATGGGACGAGGGGAGGGACCGGGCCCGAAATCAGCCGCTGATCCGGTCGAGCATCCATCCCATCTGCGCGGCCTGCAGATCTCGCCTGTAGGGAGAGAGATCGGGGGTGTGCCGGCCGGTATCGCTGGCATCGGACAGGAAGGCGAGTAGCCTTTCTTCCATGTTCTCCACCTCCCCGGGATCGCACAGGAAGGCGTTCCCGGTGGATTCCAGGATATCGCGGGCCTCCCCGCGGGCCTGGCTTCCCACCATCGGCTTGTCCAGGGCCAGGTACTCGTAAATCTTGCCGGGGATGTAGTCGCCGGCCGAGGGGTCTTCGTCGCCCACCAGCAACAGGCCATCCGCGCGGGCCATCAGGTCCAGAACCGCCCGATGGGAGAGGCTGCCCACGGGGTAGATGCAGTCCTCGAGGTCCAGCCGCCGCACCAGGGCCGCGTTCTCCGATCGCCCCGGGTAGTCGAATATGCCGGCGAATACGATGCGGATGGCCCCCGGGCTCAATTGGCCCCGATCGATCAGGTTGCGGAGGGCGCGGAAGATGGCCTCCGGGCTTCGCTTCGGATACAGGGCGCCGGCGTAGACCAGGGTAACGGCCCCGTCGGGGCAGGAATCGGCCGTCGGCAGATCGCGATAGTCGGCGGGATCGAAACCGTTATAGATCAAGCCCACGGGAAGCCCGGGATAGCGGTGGGACAGCTGGTCGCAGAAGGCGCGGGTCACCGCCGTGAAGGCACTGGCAGCCGCGGCCACCGAGGCCTCCATCCGGCTCTCCCGGGCCCGCCGTCGTGGCGGCAACCGGCTCCAATGCATGTTGTCCACCCAGGGATCGCGAAAATCCGCGATCCAGGGAAGCCCCGTCCTCCGCTGTATGCGCTCGGCGACCAGGTGGTTGCTCGCCGGCCCCGAGGTGGAGAGGATGGCCGCGGGGTGGTACTTCCGAACCAGTTCCATCCCGGCCCCGGCCGCGCCGGATACCCACAATACCTGCTCGTCGGGGGCGAGGACGTGATCCCGCAGGGATCCGAGGGTGCGCCGCAACCCCGTCCGCAGGCGACCCGGGCCCGGGGAGTTGGAACCGTGCCCGGGGGAGGGGCCGGCGGCGGAACGCGCCCGGGAGAATAGCCACCGGGCGGTGGGGGGTTCCGGCACCCGGCATACCACGCTTTCCCCGGGTATTTCCTCCAGCAGCTGGGGGTCGCGGGGTTGGCCGGGAGGCGAGCCTTCGACGGCGACGACCAGGGGACGCCACCCGTACTCCGGCAGGTAGCGGGACAGCTTCAGGGCGCGCTGCACGCCCCCGCCGCCCACCGGGGGATAGAGGTAGGAGATCACCAGCACCGAACGATCCGCCGGCGCCGGGTTCACCTTGCCCGGAACGAGGATTCCGGCTTTCAATTGGCCCCTGCCGCGGGCAACCACGTGTCGACGCCTCCTATATCCGCCAAATCAGGGCGTCCTCCCGCAGATCCCCGTCTCCCAGCAGGTGACGGGTATCCATGATCACGGGATGGGGCGCCATCAGGTCGAGCAACTCGGGCCAGTTCATCTCATGGAAACGCTCCTGCCGGGCGGCGATGATGAGGGCGTCGGCACCCCGCAACGCCTCCCCGGGGGAGGCGTACGTGTATGCGCGTCCGTCGGGGACTACCGGATCGTGGGCGCGGAGATCGGCACCGCGGCGAACCAGTTCCCCGGCCATGACCAGGGCGGGACTCTCTCGGTCATCGCCGGAGTAATCCTTCATCGCCAGGCCCAGGAGGGCGACGCGGGCGCCGGCGATGGTACGATCGGTCCGGGCCAGCAGCGCTTCCAGCCGGTCGACCACCCGGACGGGGGTTTCCTCGTTGATGGAGCGCGCCATGTTCGCGAGGGGCAAATCCAGGGCCAGCTCCCGCGTCCGGGGCGTGAGGTAGTGTAGGGCGTAGGGGAGACAGTACCCGCCCACCCCGGGTCCGGGCGTGAGGAGATTCACGCGGCGATGCGTGTTGGCAACGCGGATCATCTCGTAGGTATCGATTCCCAACCCCTCGGCCAGCCGGGCGAATTCCTGGGATATGGCGATGTTGATGTCCCGCTGGAGGTTCTCGAGGATCTTGGAGGTCTCGATGGTCGCTATGTCACTGGTGACGATCTCGGCGGTCGTGACGATCCCGAGGACCCGTCGGGCTCGCTCGGCGCTCGGGGAATCGATCCCGCCCAGGGCGAGGGGCATATCGCGAAACTCCTGGAACGCCCTGCCCTCGGCGATGCGCTCGGAACTGTACGCCAGGGAGAAGTCGCGGCCGGCCTGCAAGCCGCTGGCCCGCTCCAGGGCCGGAAGTACGCGGCCGGTGGTGGTTCCCGGGACCAGCGTGCTCCGCAGGATGACCAGATCGCCGGGCTTGAGTACTGCCCCCAGGGAGGCGATGCAGCCGTCCAGGGGTGCGAAATCCACTTCGCCTCCGTCGACGGGGATGCCCACGGTAACCAGGTATGTATCGGTGCTCGCCGCGCCGCGGGCGTAGTCGGTGGTGGCGCGGAATCGGCCGGCCTCCAGTTGGGCGGCCAGGATCTCGCGGATGGAAGAACCCCGGTGGGACTCCTGGAGATCCGTTTCCCCGGAGTTGATGCGATGTACCAACCCCTCGTTTACGTCGATCCCCGTCACGTCCACGCCCTCCAGGGCGTAGCTCAATGCCAGGGGTAGTCCGATGAATCCCAGGCCCACCACGGCCACGGAATGCTGCCGTTCCTCCATGTGCGAAAACTCCCTCCGGTCGGCGGTTGCGGGGCCCGCGGGCCCTCCGGCCCATTATAGCAAAGGCGGCATCGGGCCGATAGGATGTGTCCCGGGCTTTCGCCCCGGGAGCGGGAGGGGATACCATCGGGATGGGCGCGCGGTGCGCCCGACATCAACTGGCGCCGCGCTCGGCGCCGGGGGAGGGATTCCATGAGGCCGAGGGACGAATACGCCGAGCCGTATCGAATCCGGATGGTCGAGCCCATCCGGCTGCCCGATCGCGGGGAGCGGGAGCGGGCGATCCGAGAGGCGGGTTTCAATTTGTTTAACCTGAAGTCCCGGGACGTATACATCGACCTGCTTACCGACAGTGGGACGGGTGCCATGAGCAATGCCCAGTGGTCGGCGATGATGATGGGAGACGAGGCGTACGCCGGGAGCCGCTCGTATGACCGCCTCCGGGATGTGGTCGCGAGTATCACCGGCTACCCGTACCTGGTGGTGGCCCACCAGGGCCGCGGGGCGGAACATCTGCTGATGCGGTCCCTGGTGAGCCCGGGGGATCGCATCCCCGGCAACATGCATTTCGATACCACCCAGGGGC
>PWSR01000096.1 GCA_003563985.1 Clostridia bacterium
CCCAACCGGGTGAGCCACTACCGGGACGGCAAGGTAGCGACGTACGACCTCAATCCCATCGACTTCGACCTGGAACGCGCCCACATATCCGACCTGCTCGGCGGAGACCCCCCGACCAACGCCCGCATCCTCCGGGGAGTCCTCTCGGGGGAGTCCAACGGGGCCAAGCGCGATGTCGTGTTGCTCAACGGCGCCGGAGCCCTGGTTGCGGGGGGAGTCGCCGACGACATGCACGACGGACTCAGGATGGCCCGGGAGGTCATCGACAGCGGCGCCGCCCTGGGGAAGTTGGATGCCCTCATCGAATTGAGCCGGGAACTGGCGACCTCCGATGCCTGAACACATCGAACCCGCGGCCTCCCGACTCACCGAGATCATCGATGCGAAGATGAAGCGGCTCGATGCCCGGCGGCGACGCCTCCCCCTGGAGGAAATTCGCCACCGCGCGGCGGATGCGCCGGTACCCAGGGATTTCTCCCGCGCCATCTCGGGACCGGGAATCTCCATCATCGCCGAGGGGAAGCGAGCCTCGCCATCCCGGGGACCCCTGGCGCAGGACCTGGACGCCGTGGCTCTCGCCCTGGCATACGAGCGCGGTGGGGCCGCCGCGGTATCCGTCCTCACGGAAGAGGACTTCTTCCTGGGCAGCCCCGAAGACATGCAGCGTATCCGGGAGGCGATATCCCTCCCCGTCCTCTGCAAGGACTTCCTGATATGCCCCTACCAGGTCTACGAAGCCCGGGCCTTCGGGGCGGACGCCATTCTTCTCATCGCCGCCATCCTGTCCGATGAAACGCTGGAGGAACTGATAGCCCTCGCCCGGAGCCTGGGGATGACCTCCCTGGTGGAGGTTCACACCGAGGCGGAGCTGCAGCGTCCGCCCATCCCCCGCGCCGGAGCCATCGGAATCAACAATCGGGATCTCGCCACCTTCGAAGTGCAATTGGATATCTTCGAGTCCCTGGCTCCCCTGGCCCCCGCCGGCCGGCTCCTCGTCGCGGAAAGCGGCATGCGGACCGCCGCGGATATCGCCCGCATGGGCCGGGCCGGTGCCCACGCTGCCCTGATCGGGGAGACCCTGGTCCGGGCCGAGGACCCCGAGAAGCTCCTCAGGACACTCCTGGCGGGCGAAGAGGGTCGAGGCAGTTGACCCGGATCAAGATCTGCGGGATCACCACCCCCGGGGACGCCCTGGCGTGCGCTGCGGCCGGCGCCGACCTCCTGGGCCTCAACTTCTACCGCCCGGGCCCACGCTACGTGTCCCCCTCGCGCGCAGCCGAGATCGTCCGGGCGATCCGGGGGAACCCCGCCAGGGCGGGAACCATCCTCGTCGGCATCTTCGTCGATGAAGACCCCGACCACATCGCCTACACCATGGACGAGATCGGGCTGGACGCAGCCCAGTTGAGCGGCGACGAACCGCCGGAACACCTGGCGCAACTGGGAGGGCGCGGGTACAAGGCGATCCGCCCCGCGGACCCAGGGGAGTTGGAGGCAACCCTGGCATCCATCCTCCCCTACCCACCCGATCGTGCCGATCTCCCCGGAGGGCTCCTCGATGCCCACCACGAAACCCTATACGGGGGGACCGGGAAAACCGTCGGACTGGAGCTGGCGCGAACCGCCGTTCGCACGATACCGCGGATGATGCTCGCCGGCGGACTTCGCCCCGACAACGTCGCCCACCGCATCCGCGAGATAGCTCCCTGGGGCGTGGACACGGCCAGCGGCGTGGAAACCGATACGCCGGGTATAAAGGACATGGAACGGGTGCGGGCCTTTGTCGCCGCCGTCCGCACCGTCGATGGGGGTGCACACGATGAAGCCAAGTGACCGAATCGAGGGCACGCAGATACCCGACGCCCGGGGATACTTCGGCGAATTCGGGGGGCAATTCGTCCCCGAGACCCTGGTGCCGGCCCTGGAGGAACTGAACGAAGCCTACGAAGCCTTTCGAGACAACGAGGAATTCGCAGACCGCCTGCGCCAGTTGGCCCGCGACTACTGCGGCCGCCCGACGCCGGTCTACTTCGCCCGGCGCCTCTCGGATCACCTGGGCGGCGCGCAGATATACCTCAAGCGGGAGGACCTCGCCCACACCGGGGCCCACAAGATCAACAACGCCCTGGGGCAGGGACTCCTGGCGGAATCCATGGGCAAGAGGCGGATCATCGCCGAGACGGGGGCGGGGCAGCACGGTGTGGCGACGGCCACCGTCGCCGCCCTCCTGGGCCTCGACTGCCACATCTACATGGGATCGGTGGATATGGAGCGGCAACGACCCAACGTCTTCCGCATGCAGCTCCTGGGAGCCGAGGTGATCCCCGTTGAGAGCGGCAGCCGGACGCTGAAGGACGCGATCAACGAGGCCATCCGCGACTGGGTGACGAACGTCGATGACACCTTCTACCTGCTGGGATCCGTACTGGGACCCCACCCCTATCCCCGCATGGTCCGCGATTTCCAACGGGTGATCGGGGACGAGGCCCGGGGGCAGATGCTGCAGATGACGGGCAACCTGCCGGACGCCTGCATCGCCTGCGTGGGCGGGGGGAGCAACGCCATCGGTCTCTTCTACGCATTCCTGGAGGATCCCACGGAGCTGGTCGGCGTCGAGGCCGGTGGCCGGGGCATCGAAACCGGCGCCCACGCCGCCCGCTTCGCCGACCCCTCCCTCGGCAGACCGGGTGTTCTCCACGGCACGCGCTCCTACGTTCTCCAGAGCCTCGAGGGGCAAATCATGGATACCCACAGCGTATCGGCGGGCCTGGACTACGCCTCCGTCGGCCCCGAGCACGCGCACCTGCGGTCCAAGGGCCGCACCCACTACACCTGGGCCACCGACGACGAGGCCCTGGAGGCCTTCGATGTCCTGTGCCGGTACGAAGGGATCATTCCCGCCCTGGAGAGCTGCCACGCCCTGGCCGAAGCGATGAAGCGAGCGCCGCAAATGGGCCGCGCCGAGATCATCCTGGTCAACCTGTCGGGGCGCGGCGATAAGGATTTGGACACGGTGGTAGCGGAGATGGGGAGGGACCGATGAGCACTGGAAATCGCGGCGAAGAGGCCATCGCGCGCATGTTCGAAGGCGCCCGCAAACATGGGCGGGCGGCCTTCCTCCCCTACTATCCCATCGGATACCCGGACTACGGGACCTCCATCGAGATCATCGCCAAAATGGCGGACATCGGGGTGGACGGGTTCGAAATCGGCATGCCCTTCAGTGATCCCTTGGCCGACGGTCCCACCATCGCCGCCGCCACGGACCACGCCCTGCGCGGGGGCATCAACACCGCACGGTGCCTTGAGGCAGTACGGGAGTTGCGGGAACGGGGCGTCGACCAGCCCCTCCTCCTCATGGGCTATCTCAACCCGATACTGGCGTACGGTCCGGAGATCTTCGTGGCGGAGGCGAGGGAGGCCGGGGCCGACGGCCTGATCGTCCCGGACCTACCCCCCGAGGAACGCGGACTCCTGGAGGATCCCTGCCGGAACTCCGGCCTGGCCCTGGTCGCCTTCCTCGCTCCCAACGGCGGACCCCGCCGGATCACCCTGGCCGCCGAGAAGGCCACGGGCTTCATCTACATCGTGTCCGTCACGGGGATCACCGGTGCCCGGGAATCCCTACCCGATACCCTCCCCGCCTTCCTGGATCGCGTCCGCGCGCAAACGGATAAACCCCTGGTCGTGGGTTTCGGCATTTCCCGACCGGAGCAGGCCCGGGCGATGGGCGAGATCGCCGACGGGTTCATCGTGGGCAGCGCCCTGGTACGGGCGGCCGAAGAAGGGATCGATGCCGTGATCCGCCTGGCCGAAACCCTGCGCAACGCCCTGGATGCGTGATCATCGCCGGGGCCCGGGATGGCTTCGCCTGCCCCGCGCCGTCCCGGGCCCGCCATCGCGCACCCAGCCTACTCGATGACCCTGTGGGGCCACCCGCGGGGAGAAAGGGGCTCAGCGCCGCCAGGCGTGATCACGAAGTTATCGGATATCAAGAACGCCCGATCTCCCTCCAACAGCGTCGCCGGATGATACGAGAGAACCATGTTCTCCTGCAGGGGGTCGTCATCGGAGAGGGGGTGGCGGAGATCCAGATCATCGGTCCCGATGCTGTGACAGTGGCGCGTGTGGGCGCCGATGACCTCGAAACCGGCCTCGCGGAAGATGGCGTCGGACACTTCACCCACCACGCCCTTGCGCGCCCCCGGCACGGCCGCGACGGCCGATTCGGCGATGGCCCGCTGGGTTAACTCCAAGCGGCGCCAATCATCCTCCGGCAAGTCCCCAAAGCTGAAGACGCAACTGAGTTCGCACCAGTATCCGTAGGGACCCGAGTAATCTAACTCGAAGGTGATGACATCATCTCGCCGCAGGCGCCTGTCGAGGGTCGTCGGCATGCTGAAGGGACGCCCGTCCAGCGAGTGCTTGTGCCATCCCCGGAATCCGCCGTTCGCCTTGATGTGAGCCTCCGCCATGGCGCCCACCTCCCACGCTCGAACCCCCGGGCGCAGGTTCTCCTCGTAGATATCCATGGCCTCAGCCATGATGCGGCCCAGATCCCGCATCACCTCCACCTCGAAGGGAGACTTGATGAGTCGCATGGCATTGATGTCATCGGTAATGTCGATCATGGACACTTCCCCGAGTCCCTCGCGCAGGGCGATCCCCTCGGCGACGGACAGATGCGTATCGGCGTTGGCAATCCCGATGCGAGTGGAGCCGCCGGCGAACTCCCCGACGAGGGTACAGAGGCGTTCCATGGGATCCCGGTCCGTCGCCACCGTCTCGATCTCCGCCCTCGTGGCCGTGGCCTCTCCCCACGCCGCCTCGTAGTTGGAGGCGTAAAGTACGTGGGGTACCTCTTCTCCCTTGGCCAGCAATACGTAGGCCTTCCCCGCCCAGAGTTCGGCGTTGGTGAAATACCGCAGCAAACCGTTCATGCGAGCCGCCCCGGCCACCGGCATGATGGCGACGCCCAGATCCTTGCGCCGCATGATCTCCCCGAGGCCATCGACCCGCCTTCGTATGTCCTTCTCTAGGTTCTCCCTCGTCAGTGGAATCATTCTGCCTCTTCTCCCTTCGGGATGTCGCCCGACCGACTCCAGCGCCGATCGAAGAATTCTGCCGTGCTTCGAGGACTTCGGCAGGGCGACCCTCGGTCCCTCGTCTCCCCGGGGAGAATGCAGGATCGAGCGCGACGACGGTCAATCCATACTATGCACGACCTTCCCGGCTGGGTCCGAAGCGAAATCGAGACGAAGAGGTGATTCGCGTTGCGGGATATCGGGGGTATCATCGACGCATCGACCACGGTGGAGCAACTGGGAGAACTTATGGATCGGGGCGAGATCACCGCCCTGGAGTTGACCTGGTACTGCCTGGAGCAAATCGCGCGGAACAACGAAAACGGGTTGGGGATCAACGCCATCGCGGAAATCAATCCCGACGTCCAGTTTATCGCCGAGTCCCTGGACGTCGAGAGGCGGGAGGGAGGATCGAGGGGGCCCCTCCACGGCATCCCGGTACTGCTGAAGGACAACATCGATACCGGGGACAAGATGCATACCACTGCCGGGACCCTGGCCCTGGCCAAGTCCCGGGCGCGGCACGATGCCTTCATGGTGGCTCGCCTCCGGTGCGCCGGCGCCGTGATCCTGGGCAAGACGAATCTCAGCGAACTGGCGAACTTCCTCACCGACGATATGCCCAATGGATACAGTGCCCGGGGCGGAAAGGTCCACAATCCCTACGGCCCGGGTACGCTGGAAGTGAGTGGATCGAGTTCGGGATCCGCCGCCGCCGTAGCCGCCGGCTTCGTCCCCCTGGCCGTGGGCACCGAGACCTCCGGATCCATCCTCAGTCCGGCCAGCAATAACTCCGTCGTCGGGATCAAGCCCACCGTCGGGCTGGTCAGCCGATCGGGCATCATCCCCATCTCCACGAGCCAGGATACCGCCGGGCCCATGGCGCGGACCGTTGCCGACGCCGCGGCATTCCTGGGTGCCATGGTCGGCGTGGATCGAGCCGATCCCGCGACGAGATCCTGCGGCGACGCGGAGCCCCTGGATTACCGGCGCTTTTTGAATGACTCGGGCCTTCGCGATGCGCGGATTGGCGTTCCCCGGTCCTATTGCGAAGACATGGAGGAGGATCAACTCGCCCTGGTCGAGGGAACATTGGATGCAATGCGGGATGCCGGGGCGACGGTGATCGACCCCGTGGAAATCGCCGCGGGGAAGGGGGACTGGCAATCGCCCGTCCTATTCTACGAATTCAAGCCTGCGGTGAACGCCTACCTGGATCGGCTGGATCCCCACGTACCCGTTCATTCCCTGGCGGAGCTGATCCACTACAACTTCGAGGGTGCCCCGGCCACCATACGATACGGGCAGAGCCGGTTACTGAAATCCGAGGCCACCAGCGGCACCCTGGCGGAAGCCGAGTACCTCGAGGCCCGCAAGAGGGATTTGATGGAGTCTCGAACCGAAGGCATCGATGCGGTCATGGCAGAGCATCGCCTTGATGCCCTCCTATTCGCAGCGAACAAAGGGTCAGGCCTGGCGGCGAAGGCCGGATATCCTTCGATTACGGTCCCGGCGGGATACGATGACAGCGGGCTCCCCCTGGGGATCACCTTCACCGCCCGGGCCTTCGAGGAGCCGCGCCTCATCGAGCTAGGATACGCTTTCGAGATGGCGACGAAGTTCCGACGATCTCCGGTGGAGTAGTCCTGGGTAACCCGTGTACCGGTGGGAAGCGGAACGGGGAACCCGGCGTGCCTTCCACCGGCCCGCTCTGCGACCGACACGGCGATACCGAAACTCGTTATGCGGACGGGGCACTCGATCAACCGATACCCGGGTGGCATCGGAACCGCGCGTCCCCGCGGTCCGGCGAGGAGTCCATGCGCGAGACGGACAGCTCGGCGGGCACGACTCCGCGACGGGCGGTCTCGGTGAAACGGATCGAGTTCGATCCTCCCCTACTCGTCCCGCTGCCCGAGGACCCTGTCGGCGACGAGTTGCCCCCACAGGCACACCATCGGCATGCCCCCGCCCGGGTCGACCGATCCCCCGACGAAGAGGATATTATGCCACGACAATCGGAAGAGGTCCATCACATCAATCCTTCCCCTTCGTTGCGAGGCGAAGCAGGAACCGGGGGAGGGAAAGGATCTTCTCCACCGTGGAGGATCCGGAGAAGCGCAGGCGGATGAAGTGGGACAGGTTTTCGTACACACCCGGATCGAAGGGAAACCAGTTCAACTCTGCGTCCCGCCGGCCGCGGTGAATCACCACCGACCTGGTATTCGAAAAGTTCTTCAATCCCTCGGGACCGTGGTAACGACCGATCCCGCTCTCCTTGACTCCGCCGAAGGGGAGCTCGGGGCGCCCCCCGTTCCCCACCACGTCGTTGATGCTGCAGCTTCCCACCTCCAGCATCCCCGCCATCTTCCGCGCGCGGCGGATATCCCGGCTCCAAACGCTGGCGTTCAATCCGTAGCGGCTGTCGTTGGCCAGGGCGACGGCCTCGGCGTCGTCGGAGAACGCCATGATGGGCATCACCGGTCCGAAGGTTTCGTCGACCATCACCTCCATGGAGTGATCCACATCCCGCAGTATGCAGGGTGAGAGGGCATTCCCCATCTCCGTCATCCACGCCTCCAGGCGAGCGTTGCCGGTATCCGTCGATATGGCCTCCACCAACTCGGGGGTTCGCGCCACGATGCGTTCTCGGATGAGACCCAGGATATC
>PWSR01000068.1 GCA_003563985.1 Clostridia bacterium
GCCGGGATCGCAGCTGAGATGGGCGAGTCGCTGAAGGTCGAAGTCCTGGTGGCGGAGATCGGGAGTACCACGACGGTGGTGAGCGCCTTCGACGGGGTCGCCGACGGACGCGCGCGCCTCCTGGGCCAGGGGGCGGGCGCGACGACGGTGGACCGCGGCGACGTGGTCGAGGGATTGGAGGATGCCCTGTCGGATCTCGCCCGTACCCTCGGATGCGAAGAGGTATCCTGGGACCGGTTCCTGGCCTGCTCCAGTGCTGCCGGTGGACTCCAGATGACGGTCCACGGACTGGTCTACGACATGACGGTCAAGGCCGCCAACGAGGCGGCCCTGGGTGCTGGTGCCGTGGTGCGCATGGTCACCGCCGGGGACCTCACGGATTCGGATCTCGAACGGATCGTGGACGTGAACCCGAGCATCATGTTGTTGGCCGGGGGCGTGGACTACGGGGAACGGGAGACTGCGGTGCGCAATGCCCGGAGGTTGGCTTCGCTGGGCCTGCGGGTTCCCGTGGTGTACGCGGGGAATCGGGCTGCGAGGGATGAGGTGGTGGCCATCCTGGGGGAACGGGTTCACCCCGTGGCCAACGTGTATCCCCGGATCGACCAGCTGGATATCGAACCCACCCGCCGGGAGATCCAACGCATCTTCGAGGAGCACATCGTGCGGGCCCCGGGTATGTCCCGGGTCCGCGAGCTGATCACGGGGGATATCATGCCGGTGCCCGGCGCGGTTATGCGGGCGGCGGAGTGCCTGCGGGAGAGGATCGGAGACCTGGTGGCCATCGACGTGGGTGGTGCCACCACCGACGTCCACTCGGTGACGGAAGGCTCCGAGGAGATCTCCCGGATCCTCGTCGCCCCCGAACCCCTGGCCAAGCGCACCGTGGAGGGGGATCTCGGGGTGTACGTCAACGCCCGGAACCTGGTAGAGCGCGTGGGAGCGGAGTCGCTGGAAAGGGAGCTGGGCTTTCCCCCGGGACCCGTCCTGGAGGCCATGGGCCCGGTTCCGAAGAACGAGGAAGAACGCCTCCTGGTGGCCCGGCTCACGAGGGAGGCCGCGGCGACGGCGCTCCATCGACATGTCGGCCGTACCCGCCACCTGTTCGGTCCCTCGGGGCGCATGACCGTGGCCGAGGGTAAGGACCTGACGGAGATTCGTTGGGTGATCGGGACCGGGGGTGCTTTGACACGCCTCTCCGGGGGTAAGGAACTACTACGTTCCGTATTGGATCGACCGGCGCCCGGGATGCTATATCCCAGGGCGGCCCGGGTGGCAATCGACGCGGACTACATCATGGCGGCCGCCGGGATGCTCTCCCGGATCGATGGCGAGGCGGCGACACACCTGATGAAGGGTTCGCTGGGAATGGAGGCTGACCCCGATGAAGTATCCGCTGGTTGAGGTAAACGTCGCGGCGTTGGAGGGCAATGCGAAGTTCGTGTTGGATACTTGCCACCGATGGGATATCGAGCCCACCGCTGTTACGAAGGTCGTCTCGGCCCATCCCGACCTCGTTCGTTGCCTGCACCGCGCTGGATTCCGGAGCATGGCGGATTCCCGCCTGGATAATCTCCGGGCCGTCGCGGCTGCGGCACCGGGTGTGCAGTTGGGTTTGCTGCGTCTGCCGATGATGTCCCGGGCCCGGGAGGTCGTGGAGGTGGCGGACATGAGCCTCAATAGCGAGATCGACGTCATCAGGGCACTGGATCGAGCCGCCGCCGACCTGGGCCGGCGCCACGGTGTCGTGATCATGGTGGACGTGGGGGACTTGCGCGAGGGCATTTGGCCCGACGAAATGGAGCCCGTGGCCGAGGCCCTGGCCGGTTTTAGAAACATCGACGTCCTGGGGGTAGGGACCAATCTCGCCTGCTATGGTGGCGTGATCCCCGATCGCGACAACATGGGTACCCTCGTTGCCGCCCGGCGCGTATTGGAGGGGGTGTTGGGCCGGCGGACCCCCCTGGTATCCGGCGGCAACTCTGCCACGTGGACGCTCCTGGAAGCGGGGGAACTTCCTTCCGAGGTGAACAACCTCCGGCTCGGAGAGGTCCTGTATCTCGGTAGGGAAAGTATCCAACGACGACCGGTGGAGGGCATGCGCCAGGACGTGTTCACCCTGCGGGCGGAGGTCATCGAGGTCGGCGTCAAGCCCTCCAAGCCCCTGGGCCAGCTGGGACAAGATGCCTTCGGCGAGACGCACAGCTTCGAGGATCGGGGTGAACGGCTCCGGGCCATCGCCGCAGTGGGTCGGGCGGACGTGGTCCCGGCGGGGATCGTACCCATCGACCCCGGGGTGGAAATCCTCGGGGCGTCGTCGGATCATCTCATCCTGGACGTGGAAGAAGCCCATAAGAGACCCCGCGTGGGGGCCACGATGGACTTTCGGGTCAGCGGCTATGGGGCCCTCCTGCAGCTGTTCCTATCGCGGTACGTGGAAAAGGAGATCGTCGCGGCCAGCGCTGGATAGGGTGGGTTCAATCGGCATTGCCGCGGTTGAGCCGTGCGGTTTGTCCGCGACCGCGATCTTCCCGGGCTTCGCCTTCGCCGCGGCGTTCCAGCAATCCGGCGGCAACTTCCCGGTAGCCGATGTAACTGAAGCAGGCGATGGCCGCCATCGTTCCGAGTCGGCCCCCGACCCCGGGGTAGACCGATTCCGAGGCGAGGAACAACAGTCCGGCCAGGGCGGAAATGCCCGTCATCTCCAGGGGACCCCGGCAGTTCACGGCACTGACCATTCCCGCGTACGAAGCGGTAGTGGCCGCCAAGGCGATGCGAGTTCCCAGCGCTCCAAACAGCGGCGGAAAGAGCAGTCCGCTGCAGAGGACCACCACGGCCGAGCCGAGGATCGGGCCTTTCCCCATTTGCACACCGATGAGGTAACTGGTCATACCGCCGGTAACGGCGGCCAAAAGGATTGCAAACATTTCCAAACCGGAAAGGATCATAGCGATCACATCCCCACCGTGAATACGAAGGCTGCGGTCATTAGTACGGCGGCTGCAGCTGCGGTTCCACCCTTGCCACCGATGCCCCTAAAGACCGGGGTGGAGATCACGATGATGATCCCTACCACGGCCCCGGCCACCGTTGCGGCCGCCGGGGAGGGAAGCACCATCGTCGCAGACATACCGACAAAGGAGGCGGTATAGGCTGCACCCGCCAAGTGTTCGGCCAAGGTCACACCCGCCAATACACCGATGAATCCACTGGCAACCATCGCGCCGTACCCCAGTTCGTGATTAATGAACCAGGTCGCCGTGGCTGCCGCGATGGTGGTCAGGATGGTGAGTAAGATTGCGGTTATCGTCATTTTTTTGGGGTGAGGGCAGGTGGAGGCATGACGGAGGACACCGATGAGATAACCCGCTGCCACCAGTCCGACCGGTACCAGCCATGCGGCGTTGCCGGTCACGGCGGAGAAAGCCAAGAACGCTACTCCCGTAGCGATATATATGATTAATGCTCCTCGTCTGAGGCCGTACATGGAAGCCCCCTTCCGATTCGCATACCGTCGTACTTGCATCCGTGAGCATCCAGTGACCTTGTGAAGAATAGCACAAGCGCATTGGCGGATCAAGGGTTTTCGGAAAATTGTGTTGTATATCGGGATAACGGAAACGAAGGGAGAGGGGCGATACCCGGGGCATCGGGGGATCGCGTTGGTGGGACATGATTTCCCGGGAGACCTGGGGGAATGGGTCTCCCGGGATGGGTGTCGCTAGTCCTGCACGGCGCGGATCTTGACGGCGGAGACTTTTAGCTCCGGTATCTTTGCCACCGGGTCCAGGACGGTATCGGTCAGCCGGTTCGCCGGACTCTCGGCGTAGTGGAAGGGCATGAACAGGTGGCCCGGCGGAACGGTGAGGCCAACCCGGGCCCAGGTCGTCACGGTACCGCGGCGCGAGGCGACTTCTACGCGACCTTCGTCCGTCACGCCCAGCCTGCGCGCGTCCTCTTGGTTGATCTCCACGTAGGCGCGCGGTTCGCGTTCGTTGATTGCCGTAGAACGCCGCGTCATGGTTCCCGTGTGGTAGTGGTACAACATCCTGCCCGTCATGAGTACGAAGTCGTATTCTTCGTCCGGAGCCTCGGCCGCGGGCATGTGGACCGTCGGGTGGAACCGTCCCCGCCCCCGCGCAAAGCCCTCGGTGTGCAGGATCTTCGTGCCGGGATGATCCAGGCTGGGGCATGGCCACTGGAGACCCAGGTGCAGGCGCTCCGGGGCGATCCCCGCGTAGGACGGTGTGAGGGAGCGTACTTCCTCCAGCACGTCCTCGAAAGCATATCCACCGATCTCGTGCCCCATCCTCCGGGCCAGTAGGGACAGGATTTCGCCGTCCCCCTTGGCCTCCCCCGGGGCCGGTAGAGCGAACTGGACTCGTTGTACCCGGCGCTCGGTATTGGTGAACGTGCCGTCCTTTTCTGCGAAGCTGGCCGCGGGGAAGATGACGTCGGCGAACTCCGCGGTTTCCGTTAGGAAGATATCCTGGACGACCAGGAAATCCAGGGATTCGAGGGCTTTCACCACGTGGTTTTGATCCGGGTCCGAGAGGAAGGGGTTCTCTCCCATGATGTAGAGGGCCCGGATGTCCGAACCCGCTGCCTTCAGCATTTCGACGATTGTGAGTCCCGGCTCCCCGGGGAGTGGTGTACCCCAGGCCTCGGAGAATTTCGACCGTGCCGCCTCGTCGGTGACCGGCTGGTAGCCCGGGTAGACGTTGGGCAGGGCTCCCATATCGCAGGCGCCCTGGACATTGTTCTGCCCCCGCAGGGGATTCACCCCGGTCCCCGGTCGTCCGACGTTCCCAGTCAGCATGGCCAGGTTCGCCAGGGCGAGCACATTATCCGTCCCCGTGTGGTGCTGGGTGATCCCCATGGCGAAGTACATGGAAGCGCGATCTGCTCCCCCGTAGATGTGGGCGGCGGCCTCGATGTCCTCGGCGGATATCCCGGTGATCTCCGCGACTCGTTGCGGGGTGTAGTCGGCCACGATGTCCCGTATGGCATCGAAGTTCTCCGTCCGCTCCCGCAGGAATTCTTGGTCCTCCAGGCCGTCCCGGAGTATGACGTGTATCATGCCATTGATCAGGGCCACGTCGGAACCGGGTCGTTGCTGCACCGCCACATCCGCGATCTCGGATAGCTCGATCCAGCGCGGATCGGCCACCACCAGCTTGGATCCCGCCGCCTGGGCCGCCTTGATCATGGACCCGATCACGGGGTGGTTTTCGGTGGGGTTGGAGCCGATGACGAAGATGGCGTCCGCCTCGGCCAGGTCGTCGAGGGAGTTAGTCATGGCACCGGAGCCGAAGGCGCTCCCCAGGCCCGCGACGGTGGATGCATGGCATAGGCGCGCGCAGTGGTCCACGTTGTTGGTGCCGATGACGGCGCGCATGAACTTCTGCATCAGGTAGTTCTCTTCGTTGGTACAGCGGGCGGAACTGAGCCCCCCGACGGAATCGGCGCCGTGCTCGGCGACCACTTCCGTGAGTTTCCCTGCGACGTGGTCCAGGGCCTCATCCCAGGTGGCTTCCCGGAAGCCGGATCCTTCGCGGATCAGAGGTACCGTCAGGCGGTCGGGATGCGATATGAATTCGTGGGCGAAACGACCCTTGACGCAGGTCTGTCCCGCTGGATTCGGGGAGTTCTCCCGGCGTGCCCCGGCGACTCGCACGACGCTGCGGGTCGAGTCGTCCAGCTTGAGGGTCAGCTGGCATCCGACACCGCAATACGGGCATACGGTGGTGACGGGACGAAGCTGGTAGTCCCGGCCCCTCCGGATCGATGGCTTGAAGGTAAGAGCGGCCGTCGGGCAGGCGTCCACGCATTGCCCGCAGAATACGCAGGTGGAGTGCTCCCCGCCAAGGTCTTCGCCGAGGGAGGCCGTTACGGTGGTGCCGAACCCACGCTCCGCAAAATCGATGGCAAAGGAACACTGCACCTCCCGATCGACCCGGATGCACTTTCCACAGAGGATGCACTTGTCGCGGTCGAATTCGATGAACGGGTTGGCCGCCATCTTTTCGTGACGACGTTCCTTCGGGGAGCCGAAGGTAGAGTCTTCCATATCGTATTGGTAGGCCAGGTCCTGCAGCTCGCATGCACCCGTGGCTTCGCAGGTGATGCAGTCCAGGTAGTGGTCGGAGAGCATGAGATCGAGCATGTCCCGCCGCGCCGCGATGACGCGCTCGGTGTCGGTGCGCACCACCAATCCGTCCGTGACGGCTTCATTGCACGACGTCACGAGTTGGCCACTCTCCTCCAGCTCCACCAGGCAGATCCTGCAGGCTCCGGAATTCGAGAGGTAGGGGTCGTGGCACAGGGTTGGAATCGGGATCCCATGGGCCAGGGCTACCTCCAGGACGGTGGTCTCGCCTCCGACCTCGTACCGGTTGCCATCTATCGTGATGTGCATCGTCGTCCCCTCTCCCATCACCGGATCGCCTCCACCGGGCAAACTTGCACGCAGGCACCGCAGGCCGTACAGGTCTCCGGATCGATTTCGTGGGTATCCCGGAATTCCCCGGAGATGGCGTCCACGGGGCAAACGGGAACGCATCGAGTACATCCGATGCAGGCCTCTGGATCGATGAAGTAGGCGCCGACCAGGCTCTTGCAGCTGCGGCTCGGACACGTCTTATCGACCACGTGGGCTTCGTATTCGTCGCGGAAGAACTCCAGGGTTGTCAGTATCGGATTCGGCGCAGTCTTACCGAGACCGCAAAGGGATGTGGATTTGACCAGGTCCCCCAGGGATTCCAGTTTTTCCAGGTCTTCCAGGGTACCGGATCCCTCGGTAATCCGGATCAGAATATCCAGCATCTGCCTTGTACCGATTCGGCACGGGGTGCACTTTCCGCAGGATTCGTCCTGCGTGAAATTCAGAAAGAAACGCGCGACCTCGACCATACAGGTGCTGTCACCCATTACCACCAGGCCGCCGGAGCCTATCATGGCTCCTACACTTGCCAGGGAATCGAAATCCAGGGGCAAGTCCAGGTGCTCCCGGGTAAGGCATCCCCCGGAGGGTCCGCCAATCTGGACGGCCTTGAATTCGCCACCGTCTCGCAGTCCACCACCGATCTTGTAGACGATTTCCCGGAGGGTGGTCCCCATGGGAACCTCTATCAACCCGGTGTTGGCTATCTCCCCGGTTATGGCGAAGGTTTTCGTGCCGGGGCTGGATTCGGTGCCCAGGGATCGATATGCTTCGGGGCCCATGGCGAGGATGCTCGGTACACTCGCCAGGGTCTCCACGTTGTTGATCAGCGTCGGGTGCCCGAAGAGTCCCCTGTCGGAGGGATAGGGGGGTCTCGACGTGGGCAGGCCGCGATTCCCCTCTATGGATGCCAGCAAGGCCGTCTCTTCACCGCACACGAAGGCGCCGGCCCCCTTGCTTATCTCCAGGTCGAAGGAAAACCCGCTCTCCATGATGTCATCACCGAGGAGATTCCTCTCCCGCGCGGATTCGATGGCCTCCCTGAGCCGTGCGATCGCCAGGGGATATTCGGCGCGCACGTATATCCTTCCCTCGTCGGCACCGATGGCGTATCCGGCCACGATCATCCCCTCGACCAGGCGGTGGGGATCGCCCTCCATAATGCTGCGATCCATGAAGGCGCCCGGATCCCCCTCGTCGCCGTTGCAGACTACGTACTTCTTGTTCCCTTCCGCCCTGCGGGTGAAATCCCACTTCATCCCCGTGGGGAATCCCCCGCCACCGCGACCCC
>PWSR01000047.1 GCA_003563985.1 Clostridia bacterium
CCCGCCACGGCCAGGTCGTTGACGGTCCCGTTGACCGCCAGTCCGCCGATATCGCCGCCGGGAAACTGCAGGGGCGAGACAACGAAGGAATCCGTGGTCATCCACAGGTCCGTTTCCTCCCCGGGACGGACCGCGTCCCCGGCGGCGCGAAGTTCCTCGCTCTCGATGCGCGGCAGGAAGAAGCCCTCGATCAGCTCCCGGGTGGCCTCCCCACCGTCGCCGTGCACCAGTTGGATCCTGTCACCCTCACCCACGATCCGCACCTCCACCGTATCGATAATGGGCCGCGCAGGCCCCCTCCGAAGACACCATGCAGGGACCCGCGGGATCCCGGGGCGTGCATCCATCCCCGAACAGGGCACATTCCCCGGGCAATATGGCACCGGTCAATACGTCGGCGCAGCGACATCCCGGGGGATCGCCGGCGGGGGCGAGATCCCGGGGTATCATGTCCGCCGCATCGAACCCGGCGAAGTCGGCACGCAGCCGCAGGCCGCTATCGGGGACCGTCCCGAGGCCCCGCCACTCGGCATCCACGGGACGGAAATATTTCTCTACCAGGGCCCGGGCGCGGGGATTCCCCTCGTCCCGGACGGCCCGCGGATAGGCGTTGTCGACGCGCCGATTCCCGCTGGCCACCCCATCCACCAGGCGCAGCAAGCCCGCCAAGAGATCCACGGGTTCAAAACCCACCACCGCCGCCGGCAGGCCGAGATCGGCCGCCACGAAATCGAAGGCCGACCGCCCCGCGACGGTGGCCACGTGGCCGGGCAGGATCAAGCCATCCAGCCCGATGTCCCCCGAAGACAACAGGGAGACGAGGGCCCCGGGGAGGGTCTTCTGCAGGGAAAGGATGCGGAAATTATCCGCGTCCGATCCGCGCGCCCGCTCCAGGGCCAAGGCCAGGGCGGGCGCCGTCGTCTCGAACCCCACGCCCAGGAATACCACCTGCCGATCGCTCTCTTTGTCCGCGATATCCAGGGCGTCGGCGGCGGAGTAGACCACGCGAACGTCGGCCCCCCGCGCCCGTTCCGAGGCCAGGCTGGATCCGCCCCCGGGAACCCGCATCATGTCTCCATAGGTGCAAAGGATCACGTCGGAACGCCGCGCCAGGTAGAGGGCGCGTCCCACGTCGGTCGCGGAGGTGACGCACACCGGGCAACCGGGACCACTCCGCAACTCCAGGCGACCTTCCAGGAGATGCCGAAGGCCCGTGGACGAAAAGGCATGGGTGTGGGTTCCGCACACTTCCATGAAACGGAGGGGTCGTCCCAACCGATCAAGTCGCAGTCTCAGGGCCTCCAGCATTCTCCGGCCCAGCCTCGGGTCGCGAAAGGCCTTCAGGGTTGCATCTGGGGTCCTCGGGGTACAGGTCACCGTACGCCTCCTCCAGCAATTCCAGGGTTTCCTCGGCTTCCTCGGGATCCAGGACCTGGATGGCCATTCCGGCGTGCAAGAGCACGTAATCGCCGATCCGGGCATCGGGGACCAGGTCCAGGAAACACTCGCGAACGTTCCCCTCTATGCGCACCCGGGCCGGTGGGCCCAGGGAAATGATTTCCGCCGGGACAGCGAGGCACAAGGCGATCCCTCCTCAATAATCAATAATGGTCGGCGGCGTACATCCGCCCCACGGCTGCCTGGCCCAGGGATATGCCGCCGTCGTTGGGGGGCACTTCCCGCGGGACGAGCACCTCGAAACCGTCCGATTCCAAGAGTTGCACGAGGCCAGCCAGCAGCGTCGGGTTCTGGAAGACGCCTCCACTCAATGCTACCACAGCGCAGGAGGTGCTTTCACGAGCGCGACGCGCCCCCGCCAGGAACATCTCCCCCACGGTGCGCTGGAAATCCGAGGCCAGCCTCTTGGGATCGAAATCCCGGGCGGCCCGCCGCCGGAGGGCTTCCCAAAACCGCGCCAGATCCCAGCGCAGCAACCCTTCTCCATCCTCGACCAGATCGAAGGGCAGGGGGTGATCGCCCCACCCCGCCAGTTCGCTCAACTCGGCGGCGGGTTGTCCCCCGTACGAGGCCTCCCGGCAGATTCCCAGGTACGCCGAAACGGCGTCGAAGAGGCGCCCGCATCCCGAGGCCTGGGGTGCATTGATCTGCCCCTGCAGTTGTGCCCGGGCGATCTCCAGCTCCCGGCGCCATTTCGGGTGGTGCGCTGTGAACTCTTCGCCCGCCTCGGGGCCCAGGAAACGGTGGAGGTGGGCCAGGGCCGCCCGCATCGGTCGGCGGATGGCCCGGTTCGCCCCGGGGAGGCGGACGGGCGCCAGCGAAACGAGCCGGGAATAGGCGCGCAGGTCCCCGTGGAGGATCTCCATTCCCCGGAGCGTCCCGTCCTCGCCGTAGCCGGTACCGTCGGCGATGATGCCCAGGGCGGGCCCATTCCTGCCCGACTCGGCCAGGCACGCGGCCAGGTGCGCGTGGTGGTGTTGCACCGGTACCAGCGTTGCCCCGCGGTCCGCGGCGAACTCCCGGGCGAACTCCGTGGTGAAATAGTCGGGATGCCTATCGCAGGCCACCACCCGGGGCTCGATCTCCAGGAGCCGGGACAGGTCGGCGACGGCCTCACGATATCCCCGGCGGGCTTCTTCGTATTCCAGGTCCCCCTGGTGGGCGCCCAGGAAGGCGTAATCTTCCTCCAGCAGGCAGAATGTGTTCTTCTCCTGCCCCCCGACGCCCAGGACGGTGGGTCCGGGCGGCCCCCGAAAGGACAGGGGCCTCGGGACGTAACCCCGGGACCGGCGATAGGGTATCGGCCGGGGCCGCGGGGATTCATCGAAGCGCAGTACGGAATCGTCCACGCGCCGCAGGATCTCGCGATCGTGGGTCAGGAACAGATCCGCGATCCCGGCGAGCTCTTGTAAGGCCCCGGGTGTATCGGTCACCAGGGGCAGGCCCCGGCGATTCCCGCTGGTCATCACCAGCACCGGTACCTCCCCCGAGAGGAGCAGGATGTGCAGGGGGGTATAGGGCAACATGACCCCCAGGGATGTCATCTCCGGGGCGAGGTTCGGTGCCAGGTCGATTTCCGGTGAAACCCGCCGCCGGGCGATGACGATGGGTGCCTCCGGCGATTCCAGGGCGTCACGCTCCGCGGGGCGCAACCGTACGATCCCGGCGGCGATCTCCACATCCCGGGCCATCACCGCCAGGGGTCGATGGGGTCTCGCCTTGCCCGCGCGAACCCGGGCGACGGCCCCGGTGGATCGGGCATCACACGCCAGGTGGAACCCTCCCATCCCCCGGACCGCCACCACGGCCCCCGACGCCAGTTCCTCCATCGCCCGGGACATGGCGTCCTTCCCCGACGCCCGGGCGGTCCCATTCGGACCCAGCAGGCACACCTGGGGACCGCAAACCGGACAGGCCACGGGCTGGGCGTGGAAGCGACGATCCCTGGGATTCCCGTACTCGGCGGCGCAATCCTGGCACATGGTAAAGGGCGCCATGCTGGTGCGGGGTCGGTCGTAGGGCAGGGCGTCGATGATGGTGAACCGGGGTCCACAGTGGGTGCAATTGGTGAAGGGATATCGGAAGTGCCGGTCCGAGGAATCGTCGATCTCGCGACGGCAGTCGGAACACGTCGATACGTCCGGGGATATGAGGAGTTGCCGCGGACCCCCGGCATCGCTCGGACGAATGGTGAAGTCCCGGTATCCCCGGGGGACCTCCTCCCGGCGCAGGATCTCGGTTATGTAAGCCATACGCGGCGCCCGGTGCGCGATGGCTGCCACGAAGGCCTCCAGGTCCTGCGCGGAACCCTCGGCGCGGATCTCCACGCCGCCCTTGGAATTGACCACCCACCCGCGGATCTCGCATTCCCGGGCCAGGGCGAAGACGTGTGGACGAAAGCCGACCCCCTGCACGATCCCCCGCACGGAAATATTCAGGGCCTTCGTCTCGATCACTCCTCGCGGCGAGCGATCAGACCGTCTTTCAGCCACTGGTACCAGGCCTCCATACCTTCGCCGGTCAGGGCCGACACGGGCAATATTTCGATCTCGGGATTGACGCTACGAATGGCGTCGGTGAAGTCCGCCAGATCCATGCCGAGGACGGGCAGGAGATCGATCTTGTTGACCAGGACCACCGAGCAGCGGCGGAACATCGCCGGATATTTCTCCGGCTTGTCCGAACCCTCGGTGACGCCGAGCACCATCACGCGCTGGTCCGTGCCCAACTCGAATCCCGCGGGGCAAATGAGGTTCCCGACGTTCTCCACGAAGAGAATATCGGTATCCGAGAGGTCGAGATCCCCGAGCGCTTCGCCTACCACCGTGGCATCCAGGTGGCAAGCGCCCTCGGTGTTGATTTGAACCGCCCGGGCCCCGCGGGCCTCCACCCGCTCGGCGTCCCGGGTCGTGTACACATCGCCCTGGACGACGGCGATGTTCAGGTCGGCGACCAGGGCATCCAGGGTGCGCTCCAGGATCGTCGTCTTGCCCGAACCCGGGGAACTCATCATGTCCACCGAGAAGATTCTGGCATCCTTCATCCTTTGACGATTGGCCTCGGCGGCGTCTTCGTTGCCCTCTAGGACCTTCTTCATCAGCGTAACCTTGATCACCGAAACACCATCTCCTTTCACTCGCCCTCGTACCCGTCCACGGTCAATTCTTCCCCCGCCAGGATCTCGACCTCGGAGCTACCACATTCCTCGCAGACGAAACGGGCATCGCGACCGATCGCCTCCCAGCCGCAGGTGGCGCAGCGAACGCGGACAGCCCGCTCCACGATTTCCAACGCCGCTCCTTGGAATAGGGGATCGCCCTCGGTCAGGACGGAAAAGGCCGTCTCCAGGGCCGGGGGAAAGGCGCATCCCATGGCGCCCACGGTCATCTGGACCCTGTGTATTCGGCGGATATCCTCTTCGCGGGCACTGTCTCGGACTGCCCGCAGGACTTCCTCCATCAGGGAAAACTCATGCATCGTTGCAAACCTCCCGGGACCATTCGTGCAGCACCGCCAGGACGGCCTCCGCCCCCGGCTCCACGGCCGCCGCCACCGGCGGGCTCAACCGGCGATCCGTCGGCTCGGGGCGGCGCCCGACCTCGATCCCCACCACGGTCACCCGGGGCATTTCCCCGGGGTAGAGCCGCCGGCCCAGGGCCAGGGCGTGGGGCAAGTCGATGCCGTGCAGGCTGAAGGCTGGCGCCACGGGGTCGGGGATCTCGGTGGCGTCGAAAACCCGGATCTCGCCGGCCTGTCCGCCTCCCAGGATGGCATCGATGATCACGGCCCGTTCCCGATCCCGCAGGTACTCGATGATATCCAATCCCCCCGTGGCGGCCTCCACCAGCCGAATATCCAAACCGGGCACCTCCGGGGACAGCTCCTCCAGGATCCGAAGTACCTCCAGGCCCACGGCATCGTCGCCCACCAGGGAATTTCCGCAACCCAATACCGATACCTTCAGAGTCATCCGGAAGCCTCCCCGGGGGCCGCCGGGGCCACGGCGGCCAGGGCGTCGCCGCGGAACACGTAACCCGGGGGCCGATTCTTGATGCAGTACCCGCGTCCTTCCGTCACCACGCTTTCCGCCTCCAGGAGGCCCACGATGCCGTCCTCCCCGAGGCCGTTGCCGGGCGCCACCCGCGGGAGATACAACCCGTCGGCGGGGGCGGTGACGCGAACCAATTGGTCGCAAAAGGCGGGAGACGGCGCGGATGCTTCGCCGGGGAGTACTTCGAGGAGGGTCAGAAGGCGGCGCAGCGCGCCCAGGGTACCCTCGCCCGCGGCCAGGTCGATGATCCCATCGGGGCCGCCCCCGGGCAGCTCGATGATGACCGCCGGGATACCCCGGCGACCCGCCTCGACGAAGAGTTGACCCTCGGAACCCCCGGACTGGACCACCACCGGAATGTCCAGGAGGGACGCCAGCTCCCGGCAGTTTTCGTACTCGGAATACTGGGCCAGCGTATACGGCGTGGCATAGGGACCGGCGCAGTGTAAGTCCACGATGTAGTCCGCCTCCCGGGCCAGATCCCAAACCCGGGATGCCAGCACCTGCGTCGGCGTACCCTCGGCATCGCCGGGGAATATCCGGTTCATGTCCAGCTCATCGAAGGGGCTGGTCCGCTCCATCCGGCGAAAGGCCGATGGATTGCAGCGCGGGAGGACGACCACTTCCCCCGCGACTTCGGGATCCGCCGCCAGGCTCTCGATCAATCGAAAGGCGGCGTATTGCCCGGTGGTCTCACCACCGTGCAGTCCGGCGGTGACCAGGATCCGCGGGGCGGGACCGGAGCCGGAGCGATACACCGGCACCCGGTGTCGCAGCGCGGGTTCGTCCAGTTCTATGAATGCACCGGGTTCGGGAAGGCTCACCATCCCGGCCACCTCCCCCAGAAGGGTGGGCGCCGCGTGAAGAAGGGAAAATTTCCGAAGGCCATGACCAGGATGATGAGGAATAGCATGACCACGGCCGCCCCGTCGATTCGCACCCGGACCGCGCCCGAAGAGGCGTCGGCCTGGTGCTGTCGCCAGATGATTTCCAGGCCGAAGGCCACCAGCACCGCAGGCCAAAAGACGCGGAAATAATACGCCAGGTTGATGTTCGCCACGTTTTGTATGAGCACCACGACTCCGATGGCTATCAGTGTCAGGGCCAGGGTAATTCGCCCGGCCGGTATCACCCGAACTCGTCCGTCCACGACACCACCTCGTTTCCTCGATTCGGGGCGAGCGCAACGGGGGCTCGCCTGCATCCATTCTGCCACAAGCCGAGGATGAATGCGACGACCGGATGCGCCACCCGCCTACCGTTTCCTACCCCTGGTCCCGGGACGAGGCTGCTCGCATGTAACCCCTCTCCTTCTCGCATATTAATACTGTATCATGTAGTATTAATCCATAATGCCGCGGGGTAACGTATGGCCGGAGAGTGCCTCCGGCGCGACAGGAGGACGAATGATGGGAAGCTGCAACGGGCGCACGAATCTTCGGGTGGGTGCATTGATAGACGGGACGGGTGCACAACGAAAGGGACCATCGGTAATCGGGTTCACCGGAGATCGACTGGAGACCGTGATACCGGCGGCGGAATGGGGCGAGCCGGCTCCCGGAGACCGGGTCATCGATGCGACCCACCTGACCGCCGTACCCGGACTCATCGACTGCCACGTACACTTCCAGGGTATACCCGTCACCCGGATCTACCCGGAGTTGGCCGATAGTGTCTTCGAGACCATGGTGGAACACAGCGACGTCGAACTGGGCATGTCCGACGGCATTCGACTCATGGCCGGCGTCGCCAACGCGCGTTGCGCGCTGGGTGCCGGGATCACCACGGCCCGGGACTGCGGCGGATGGGGCGAGGTGCCCTTCTGGTTGCGCCACGGAGTCGGGCTGGGCATCGTACCCGGACCCCGGATCCTGATCAGCGGCCCCATCGTTACGGTGACCGGCGGACACGGCTATTTCGGAGGCGGCGAAGTCGACGGTGCCGACGAAGCGCGTAAGATGACGCGCAGTCTCATCAAGCGAAACGTGGACTTTATCAAGGTGGCCGCCACCGGGGGCCTCGCCACCGCGGCGACGAATCCCGGGCACCGCGGCCTTTCCCGCGAAGAGCTGTCCGCCATCGTGGAAGAGGCGCACCGAACGGGGCGAAAGGTGGCCGCCCACATCCTCGGGGTCGAC
>PWSR01000002.1 GCA_003563985.1 Clostridia bacterium
CCAGCCGCTCCGGCACCGGCATTTCGTCCTCGGCGAGGGCCAGGGGAACCGCGGGTATCGTCCGGACGTTGGCGGTGACGTCTTCCCCGGTATACCCGTCGCCCCGGGTGGAGGCCTGTACCAGGATGCCTTCCTCGTAGATCAATTCCACCGCCAGGCCATCGTACTTGGGCTCCGCCACGAAGTCCACGGCCTCCTGGCCCAGTTCCCGCCGGCAGGTGGCATCGAAGGCCACCAGTTCCTCCTCGGAATAGATGGCCCGCAGGCTCAGCATCGGTGGCTCGTGTTCCACGGTCGTGAAACCATCCCGGGGCGCCACGCCCACGCGCTGGGTGGGGGAATCCGGGGTGACCAGGTCCGGATGCGCCTCTTCCAGTTCCCGCAGGCGCCGGAACAGATCATCGTACGCCTCGTCCGAGATCTCGGGGGCATCCAGGACATAGTACTTGTAATCGTGCCCCCGGATGGTCTCCCGCAATCGGCGGATCTCTTCCACCACTTCAGGTTCCGGTTTCGCCACTTCCTCGGCCTCCCTCGCCGCGGGTCCGTTCGACCAGCATCACGTTGAACTCCGCGCCCAGCAGTATGATCAGCATCCCAATATACAGCCACAACATGAGCACCACCATGGCGGTCAAGGACCCGTGGATGATCCGCTGCGGTGGCGTACTTCCCAGGTAGGCGATGAAAGCGTTCTTCGCGGCCTCGAAGGCCAGGGCGCCCAGGGCCGCACCCGGCCACACCTCGGAAAAGGAACTCCGGCGGGCGGGGAAGAAACGATAGATGCCCACGAAGATGGCGAAAACCATGGCCAAAGAGAGCAGCAGCGGAACCCACCGCCATAGAACCGTGTCCGACAGGGCTACGATGCCCAACTCCGCGGCCAACCGTTCCTCGTAGGCGCGAAAGATCTGCAGGGCGGCGCTGATCGCCAGGGAAAGCAAACCCAGGAAACCGAAGAACAATACCGAGATGATGCCGATGACGCGGGTTCTCAGCGCGGACCCGGAATCCGTGGAACTCCAGATCACGTTCAGTGACCGGGTCATGATGGCGAACACGGCGGAGCTGATCCACAGGAGGGAAACCACACCCACGAGGCCCACCTGTCCCCGGACCTCGACCAGGTCCTGGAGGTTGCTGACCAGGAAGTCCGCGGATCCGGGGACGTACAGGTAAATCAAATCTTCCAGGTGGGATAGAAAGGGTGAAGTCGGCAATATGTAGCCGATGACGGCCACCGTCACCAGGAGGAGCGGGAAGAGGGAGAAAATGGCGTAATACGACATCGCCGCCGCCCTCACGAAACACTCGTCCGCGGCGAACCGCCGATACAATTCGTACAGGAACCCCGCTACACCCTCACCGCGCAGGACCCGCTCTTTCCGACTTTCGATGACGGAACGAATACCCATGGTGATGGCGGCTCACTCCGAATGTTCGGGAGCGATCTCCTCGACCCCGGGGGTCGCCGTCTCCGAGGCCTTCTTCATTTCCTCGGCCTCGTGACGGGTGCGCAACCATCCCCGCAAGGCGCGAATTCCCTGCCGGGCCAGGTTGCTTCCGACCTTCGCCGTCTTCTTGGTGGGCATCCACTTGCCCGAAAAGCGGCGTAGCAACAGGGTACTCACCACTTCCTCGGCGATCTCCCTGCTCGACCGCGTGAAGCTTCGGACCTCGGTGACGGTACCCCGAACCTCTCGGATGAGCGGCAGCGTCTCTTCCATTACCGAATTAATGTCGTCCCGGAGCTCGCGCTCTATGCGGGACATCTCCCGCGCCATCTTGATGCCACCGATGACCACGACGACCCACGCCAGGGCGCTGATCCCGGTGGCAATCGCGATGGCGTACAGGAGTGCGTGCTCGGTCATGATCCTGGATCAAGCTGTCCTTCGAGCTCCTCCAGTTTCTTCTCGGCGTCGGCCAGCGAACACTCCAGGGTCTCGTACGGGATCTTGCTGGAAGCCTTCTTCATGACCTCCTCGGCACCGTCCTTGAGTCGAATCGTAAACTCGCCGGCACTGTCGCGAACGTCGTCGGCCACGACTTTCGCCTGTTCTTTCAGCTTTTCGCGGGTCTTCTCGCCACTATCGGGCGCCAGCATCAAGCCCGCGGCCACGCCGACGAGACCTCCCACGAGAACGCCGACTACAAAATTGGTGTTGTCGGACATCACTATCTCTCCTCTCACTCGCTACTTCCTTCATTATACCAACATCGCGGGGCTACGAAACCGCTGTGCCGAAGGCTCCATCCACGGTTCGGGCTTCAAGACGTATCGCGATCCGCGACGTCCGTGGCCGGCTCCCCCTCGAAATCCATCTCCTCCAGGGATCCCTCGCACCAGGTTTCCCCCGAAGGGAACCGATGATAATAATCCGCCCGCAAGTACTTATCCTCGAGATCCTCGAGTCTACTGCCCACTTCGCCGCGATCCAGGTAAACACCTACCGCCGCCACCAAGACGTTCACCAAGCTGAAAAATGAGACCAGCGAGGGCACGATGCCGACGGATTCGCAGCGCAGGGGTATGACCCGATCGGTATACTGCGACGAGGGACAGGCCAGGCTATCGGAAACCAGGTAGACCTTGAGCCCGCCCTCGGAAGCCGTCTTCACCAGCGTCGTGGTATCCCGGACGTAACGCGCATTGGCGAAGGCCACCATGACATCTCCCGGCTCGGCATCCAGCAGTGCGTTGATCCCATCCCCCACGTCCCCGCATAGGGAGTAAACCCCGGAGCGCATGAAATTGATGGAAAAGGCCAGGTAACCCGCGGGGTAGGAGGCGGATCGCGCGCCGAGGCAGTAGACGCGGCGGGCCTCGCTCAAATCCTGCACCAGGGTTTCCAGCAAAGGAGGGGCCTGGCGGAACGTGTACCAGAGGTTCTCCGAATCCCGCTCCACCACCGTATGTAACATCTCGCCGAAGGATGCCGCCCCCTCGTAGGAGCGATCCAGCCGATCGGGGACATCCAGGTGCAGCAGCCTCATCACGGCCCGGCGCGCCACCGCCTGCATGTCGGAGTAGCGGGCGAACCCGAGGGCCCCCGAAAACCGGCTCACCGAAGCCTCGCTCACGCCCGCCATCCGCGCCAGTTCCCCCGCGGTGGACAAGGCGACGATCTCCTCGGACTGCATGATGATGTCGGCGAGAAGCCGTTCCGACGGCGTCAGATCCGCCAGCCGGTCCCGGATCAACGGAATGAGGGACTCCCGCCCCGTAGCCTTCCCCTGGTTCTGCATTGCATACCTCCCATTAAACTAAGATTATCGTGAATTTGGGTCTTTTTCGCCAGGCTATATGGAGATTTCTTCAAATATGCCTCGAATCCTCCCGCTGAAACGCTCTCAGGTTGTCCCTCGCGGAATCCGGGGGATACGATATTTCCGCGGTGTAGATCGAACCAGGTACAGCCCGAGCAGGATCGTGGCGGCACCCAAGAACCGCAGGGGTGTCCATATCTCATCGAGGAACCAAAAGCCCAGGATCCCCGCCACCACCGGGGTCAGGTTATTGTAGACCGCCGTCCGGGTGCCCCCGATCATCCGGACCCCCCAGCTCCAGCCGACGTAGCCCAGGGTCAGGGCGAAACCGGCGCTGTAGGCCACGGAAAGCCAGCTGGATGCCGACACGGAGGCCCAGTCCTGGGCGAAAAGGGAGGGGGTGCTCAGGAGTACGAAGGGGACGTATCCGAGGCTCATGGCATAGGTGGTCACCTTCAGGGGAGAGTGACGCACCAACACCGGCTTCGTCATGAGGGTATAGCTGGCCCAACACATCGCCCCGGCCAGGGTTAGGAGATCCCCGCGGACGGTGACTTCGGTCAGGGCTACCACCTGCCCCGATCCGAAGATGATCAGCGTGACGCCGACGAGACTGGTGGCCACACCCACCCATCCCCGGGGATACAGGTACTCCAGGCGGGCCAACCCTGCGATGACGGCCACCCACACCGGGGCCGTGGCCACCATGAAGGCGGTGTTTCCCGCCGTCGAGAGGTTGATCCCGTTGATGAAGAATAGCTGGTAGACGGTATTACCCATGAGGCCCGTAAGGAGCAACCACCGGAATTCCCGCGGACCCAAGGAGAAATCCGTCTCCGTGGCGGCCAACATCAGCCACATCAATCCGATGGCGATCCCGAAGCGACAAACGTTGAAGGCCATGGGATTCATCTCTCCCAGGGCCGACTTGATGACGATCATGTTCCCACCCCAGGCCGTCGTGACCCCGATGAGGGCCAGATCGACCCACCCGAAGGCCGGGGGGCTCACCTCTGCGCGGGACAAGGACATCCCTCCATCCTCATCCCACTATATCCAAGATCTCCTCCAAGGTGGAGCGAATCAGCCGGCCCGAGTTATAACCCTCGCGAAGTTCCCGGGCCTCGGCGGCGGAGTCGTTCCCCGCCTCGCGCAATGCCTTGATCCGATCCACGATCTGCTGGGCGGCGGCGGGACGCTCCTGCCAGACGCCGATCTCCCGGTACTCTCCGTCGGCGAGAATCACGGCGGGAATCCGGTCGATGCCGCGACCCCGCAGCATTGCCTCCAGTTCCGGTACCTGGCTTCGGAAGCAGTGCCGCGTCTCGACGGGAACCCCGGCGGCCTTTTCCACGGCCTCCATGAACCGGACCAGGGGTGGGATATTGGCCGCCGCATCGGGACACCAGGCCTCCGACATCACCAGGATACGCAAACCGCCATTTTTCTCCGCCGCCGCGGCGAAGGTCTCAACCATATCCTCGGGGATCGCCGCGTCCCGATAGTTGCGCTGAAAACTCCGTCCGCGGTTTCCCGAGGCCTCCACGAACGCCTCAAAGGTCAGCGCGTCCTCGAAATAACTGCTCAGTTCCGTCACGATGACATCCCTCCCAGGTCTTCTACCTCGTTACCACAGGTCTTCCCCGAACTCGGCCGTCCGAATCTCCCCCTCGGGATCCCGGGGCAGGACCAATCCGAAGGTGCTCCCCTCTCCCACCCGGGTGTCGACGAAGACATCCCCGCCCAGGGCCGCCATGGAGTGCTTGGCGATGGCCAGCCCCAACCCGAAACCGAGATGCCCCGTACCCCGCGATCCCCGGTAGAAGCGATGAAAAATCTGTACCTTCTCCTCCTGCGAGATCCCGGGACCGGCATCCGTTACGGTGATCCAGCATCGATCTTCCTCCGTCCCGGCGGCCACGCGCACCTCTCCCCCCGGCGGGGAGAACTTGATGGCGTTATCCAGGTAAATCTCCAGGACCCGCAAGAGATTGCGATAGTCCGCCCGCCAGGTCTCCCGCGGCGGAGAGTCCGAGACGAGCGTCACGCCCCGGCGTTCAGCCTGAGAATAGACCCCGTCCAACGCCTCCTCCAGCAGATCTCCCACGGCGAATTCCTGGATTTCCAGGGGCTCTTCCCCGGCCTCTAAGCGAGACAGGGTGAGGATCTCCTCCGCCAAGCGCTTGAGGCGATCGGTCTCCCGGAGGATCCTCTCGGCGAACTCCCGGGACTCCCCCGAACCCGTCGCCAGTTGCTCGGCCAGGAGTCGGATGGCGGTGACCGGGGTCCGGATCTGGTGCGATAGGTCCGCGGTGAAACGCCGGCGGACACGCTCCAATCGCTGCAGTTCGGTGACATCGGTGAGGGTGAGGAGCAGGGCGCCCCGATCCGGCGGGTCTTCGGGGTCCAGCGGCGCCCCCTGGACCCGCAGGTAACGCACGCGGGGATAGCCGACGGAGACCAGGCGTTCGCCGGGGGATTCCCCGGCGCGGAAGTCTTCGATGTAGGCAACCAGGTCCGGCGTCCTTTGGAGCGCCAATCGCATCCGCTCCGGAGAGGGGGTCGGCCCCAGGCCCAGGAATTCCCCGGCGCGCCGATTCGCCATGACGACTTCTCGTCCCCGCAGGACCATCAGCCCGTCGTGCACCGCATCGGCCATCCGATCCAGGTGCCCGTCCTCCGCGGCCGCGTTCCGCCCCCGTCGCAGGAATAGCCAACCCAGGCCAAGACCCGCGAGCAATCCCCCCAGCGCGGCCAGGAATACCGGATTCACTCCGGCTTCACCACCAGCCGATACCCGACACCTCGGATCGTCTCTAGGACCAGGTCCGGGGCGTACGCACGGAGTTTCTCCCGGAGCCAGTGGATGTGTACGTCCACGGTCCGCGTCTCGCCCACGTAATCGTAACCCCACACAACGTCCAGCATGCGATCCCGGGTGCACACGTCCCCGAGGTTATCCGCCAGGAAACGAAGCAACTCGAATAGGCGAGGGGTAAGATCCATGGTTTCGCTCCCGGCCCGGGCGGTGTAGGATTCCGGATCCAGGGTCACCGAACCGACGGAGATGCGTTCCCGGAGATCGGTTTCCCCGCCCCCCTTGCGGCGCAGGTTGGCCCGGATCCGCGCGAGGAGTACCCCCAGGCTAAAGGGTTTGGTCACGTAATCATCGGCCCCCATCTCCAGGCCGCCGATGATGTCCGCCTCGGCGTCCCGGGCCGTCACCATGATGATGGGTACGTCGCTGTCGCGGCGGATGAGTCGGCTGACGTCCAGCCCCGAGATGTCCGGCAGCATGACGTCCAGGAGGATGAGGTCCGGCGACTCGTCCCGCGCGGCGTCCAGGGCTTCCTCCCCGGTGGCGACGGCCAGGACCCGGTATCCCTCGCGCCGGAGACCGGAGGACAGGGAGAAGCGAATGTTCTCCTCGTCCTCCACCACCAGGATGGTCACCGGTTGCTCGTCGCCGGGTAGTTCCCTCACCCCTCGGTCGGCTCCGACCGTTCGCCGGGGGATGGGACGTGCCGATCCCCGGTCAACAAGTACGCCACGGTCTCGGCGATATTGGTGGCGTGATCCCCGACGCGTTCCAGGTGGCGCGCGGCAAAGAGCAGCGGGATGGCCCGGTGTACGCTCCGCGGATCTTCGATCATGTACGAGAGTAATTCGCGGAAGATCTGCATGTACAGCGCATCGATCTCCTCGTCGCGATGGTAGACATCCGCGGCCCGCCCCAGGTCTTCCTCGATGAGGGCCGTCAGGCTGTCCCGCACCATCCCCTGGGCGATGGACGCCATGCGGGGGATGTCGATGAGGGGCTTCAGCAGGGGTTGGCCTCCGATGTCTTGGGTGATCTTCGCGATGTTCACCGCCAGGTCCGCGATGCGCTCCAGGTCCCGGGAGATGCGCATGGTGCTGATGACCCGGCGCAGGTCCGAGGAAACCGGTTTGTACTTGGCGATGATCTTTTCCGCCGACTCGTCCACGGCCAGGGCCGCGGCATCGATGTCATCGTCCCCGGCCTCCACGCGGGCCGCCAGCTCCAGGTCTCGATCCTTCAATGACTGCACGGATTGATGCAGTACCTTTTCCACTTCCCCCGCCAGGGCCAGGGTATCGTCGTACAGTTCCGAAAGGGCCGTATCGAAGACGCGACGCGGCATCTCTTCGCCGTTGGACATACCGATCATCCTCCCTCAATCAACCAAACCTACCCGTGACGTAATCGTCGGTGCGTGAATCCGCGGCCTTGGTGAAGATGGTGTCCGTGGGTCCAACCTCGATGAGTTCGCCGTCCAATAGGAAGATGGTGTCGTCGGAGACCCGGGCTGCCTGCTGCAGGTTGTGGGTGACCA
>PWSR01000173.1 GCA_003563985.1 Clostridia bacterium
CCCTGCGGCCGAGCGCCCGGGGTGAGAACCGGGACGAGGAAGCGGAGGAAGAAATCCCCTCGATTACCGCCATATACCGCAACAAGAGTACCACCCTCAAGGAGGACCGGCCCGTGGCCCACGAGGAATGGAACTGGAGTGTCGACGGTGAGGATGTGTCGGTGCCCCGGGCCGATGATCCGGGGGGAAGTATCGCCCTGGATCTCCCCGGGGAGGGACCGCACCGGGTGCGGGCCGAGTCCTTGACCGGGGCGGGGGATGTGTTGCGCGCCCAGGAATGGGTAGTTGAGGAACAGGGGACGGAAATATTCGAGTACGACACGGTGCGGGAAGTGGTCCCCGAGATCGTCCTGGAGGGTCCCCCGACCTGGGTGACGGGTCGCCCGGCGCAGTACGCCGCGGAGGTGGTCCTGGAGGATGTGCCCGGGGAGGTGGAGAATCTCCGGTGGGAGTTCTATCCCGGTCGAGAATTCGAAGTGCGCTGGGAGCGGCCCGGGCGCTTCGAGGTCCGGGTCGCGGTGAACTTGCGGTACAGCTGGCGTTTCTCCGACGGGACCTCTCGGTACATCTCGGCCACGTACTCGGAGAGGATGACGGTAGAGGTATTCGCCACGGGCTTCGAAGCCCGGTGAGGAGGCAGTCGTGGGTTTCGTGAAGGGCGTGGGACGCGCGTTCTCCGATCGGAGGGTGATGGCGGCGGTGGCCGGCATCAACCTCGCATCCTTTGCCCTGGGCATCGCGTGGTACTGGGAGCAGTTGGCCCGAACCCGGGTGCTACTTTGGCCCGTGGTGCCCGACTGCCCCCTGGCGGCACTCTTCGTCGCCGCGGCCCTTCTCTGGCGCCTCCGGGGTCGGCCCTCGGCCGCCCTGGACGCCCTGGCGTGGGCTTCGGCGATCAAGTACGGGATCTGGACCATCGCCGTCCTGGGGCACGCCCGGATTTCCGGCGTCCCCGGGGGCGCCCTGGGGACGTTGCTCCTCTGGAGCCACGTGGGACTCCTGGGCCAGGGAATCATCTACGCGCTGCTCTACCCGCCGCGGCGATGGGCGATCCTGGCGGTTCCGGCGGCCTGGTTCCTCGTCAACGACGTTTTTGACTACGCCCTGGGCACCCACCCGAACCTGCCCCTCTCCGGGCAATTCGGGTTCGCCCTGGCGACGGCGGTGCTGACGACCCTCGTGGCCATGGGTGCCATGATCTGGATTTACCGGCGCACCTCGGCCCGGTTCGGGCCGAGGGCGCAGAGGAGGTGACGACATGACCGAAGCCACCTTTCGCGTTTCCAATATGGTTTGCGAGGGATGCAAGGCGGCGGTAGCCGCGGCGGTGCGATCCACCGACGGTGCCCTGGATGTGCGGATCGATCTCGAGGAGAAGCGGGTTCACGTCGATTACGACGGGGCGAATATCTCCGCCGAGGACATCCGCGACGCCATCGAGGGTGCGGGATATCGCGCGACCCAGGAGTAGTATCGGAGTAGACGCGAAGCGGGGGTCCGGACGATGTGCGTTCCGGACCCCCGCTCGTTGTGCGCATTTCGGATCATCTACACGCGGATGCCGTGCTCCTCGCGGTGCTTGAAGTACTCCAGGGCCGGCTGCGGGAAGAGGATGTAGGACAGGATATCCTCGGGCTGCTGGATATACTGCTGGATCTCCGCCTCGGCGGATTCCATCATGGGCTCGAGGAGTTCCGCCGGACGGACCGTCAGGACCTCCTCGTCGCCGATGACCTTCTTGATGATCTCGTCGTCGATGGGCGTCGGGGGACGCCCGTACATTCCGCGGACGTAATCCCGGATCTCCCGGGATTTGACGCCGTAGCGGGTGCCGGTGGCCACGTTGAGGACGGCCTGGGTCCCGACGATCTGGCTCATGGGGGTCACCAGGGGCGGATATCCCATCTCCGCGCGGACCCGGGGCACCTCCTCCAGGACCTCTTCGTACTTGTCCAGCATTCCCTGGGCCTTGAGCTGCGAGCGCAGGTTGGACAGCATCCCGCCGGGAATCTGGTAAATCAGGACCCGCGGATCCACGGCGGCATCGGTGTAGTAATCGCCGTAGTTGCCCACGATGTCGGCGAAGTGCTTGTTGACCTCGGCCAACTTCTCCAGGTCCAGCCCGGTGTTGAAGTCCGTCTCCTCGAGCACGCCCACCATGGTCTCCGCCGCGGGCTGCGAGGTGCCGCCCGAGAGGGCGCTGAGGCAGCAATCCACTACGTCGGCCCCGGCCTCGATGCACTTGAGGTAGGTCATGGCGGCCATGCCGCTGGTCATGTGGGAGTGTACATCGATGGGCAGGTCGATTTGCTTCTTGAGTTCCTTGACCAGCTCGTAACCCCGGTAGGGGGTCAGGATCCCGGCCATGTCCTTGATGCACAGGGAATCCGCGCCCAGGTCCCGGAGGGCCAGGGCCGTCTCCACGTAGTGCGGGATGTCGTGCACGGGGCTGATGGTATACACCACGGCCGCCTGGGCGTGTCCGCCGGCCTCCTTGGTGACCTTGATGGCCGGTTCCATGTTGCGAATGTCGTTGAGGGCATCGAAGATGCGGATGATGTCGACGCCGTTTCGCACCGTGGCCTGTACAAAGGCGTTGAGTACGTCGTCCGGGTAGTGCTGGTAACCGAGGATGTTCTGTCCCCGCAGGAGCATCATGAAATTGGTATCCGGTATGTTTTCGCGCAATACCCGGATCCGGGTCCAGGGGTCCTCCTTGATGAACCGCATGGCGCTGTCGAAGGTGGCTCCGCCCCACATCTCCAGGGCCCAGAAGCCGATCTCGTTCATCTCCCGGGACACGGGGATCATGTCCGCGGTGGTCATGCGCGTGGCCATGCGGGACTGGTGCGCATCCCGGTAGGTGGTATCCGTAATGCCGACTGGCTTATCGCTCATGTCAACCTCCTCACGGGTTGGTCAGGCCGGATCGATGGTGGCCAGGACCGATCCACTCTCCACGTTGGCGCCGACCTGCACGTCGACGCTGGCGACGGTGCCGGCGGCGGGCGCAACGATCTCGTTCTCCAGCTTCAGGGCTTCCAGGGTCAGCAGGGTCTGGCCCGAGGAAACCTCGTCGCCGACGCTAACCATGATGCCGCGGATGGTGCCGGCCAGGGGGGCCAGGACCTTCTCGGAGCCCTGCTCGCCGCTGGGGGCGGGCTCTGCCTTCGGCTCGGGCTTGGGTTCCGGTGCGGGGGCGGGCGCCGCCTGGGGGCGGGGTGCCGCGCGCTCGGTCTTGGGCTTGGGAGCGGTGGCGGTGGAGGTCGATCCTCCGGAACCCATTTCCTCGACAACGACCTCGAATTCTTCGCCGTCTACGGTGATCTTCAGGTGTTTCTTCATAGTTCGGGTTGCTCCTCTCAGACTTTCCGGATGTCAATGCTTGCGCTCGCGGGGATCTCGCTCAAATGGGCCAGGGCGGCGGCCACCACGGCGGCGGTTCGCTTCCGATCGGCGACGGGTTGTCCGCCCCGGCGAATCTCGATGGCTTCGGGTATGCGACCCAGGGCGTGGATTACCGCGGCGGTTATGGCCGCGGAGAGCCGGGCGTCGAGGGGCGGTGCCTCGGTTTCGATGGGGGCTTCCGGTTGAACCCGCGTCCCCGGTTCGGGGGCGGCGGGGCCGACGCTCTCCTCGTCTTCGCCGAATATGCGGTGGAAGGCGAGGAGGACCAGCCACAGAAGGCCGAGGACCAAGAACACCACGCCCACTCCGATCCCGGTGATCTGCAACCCCCTCAGATTTTGCGTTGCCAAAAGGGTAATAGCGCTCACGTGTAGACCGACCATCCCTCCTCGAGAATTGTCTCCTGGGAGACCGATTGGCTGTCCTTTACACACTCCCTACTATACTAATGAAATGCAACACCCAAGCCAAGCTCGGTGGCGCATTTTCCGGGTGGGATTCGAGGATCCCGCCCAGCGGCCGGAATTCCTCCCACCCCGGGGCTTTCCGAGCCCCGCCGGAAGCACTTGCTCCGGTTGCCGGGAAGGGGGAGAGGGCTCGGGGCGGGATCCTCGGACCGGTATCCGGGAGGACTTGGGGTGGTGGAAGCGAAGGATGATTCGGTCCCGGCGACGATGTGTCATCCAATCGAGTCCCGGGATCCAAAGGGAGGGATGTACTTTGAAGGGGACGATGGATGGGCCCCCGGACGTATTGCTCCTGGATGGCCCGATTTACGGTTCGAACCCCGGGGGATCGCCCCCGGACGGCCTGGCCATCCGGGGAGATCGCATCGCGGCGGTGGGGGATGCCGAGGCACTGCGAAGGACCGCCGGACCCGGGACGCGCACGGTATCGTTGCGGGGCCGCAGCGCCATACCGGGCATCGTGGATTCCCACAATCACCTGGCCACGGCGGGTTCCCACATGGTCGACGGGATCCTGCTCTTCGACGTTACCAGTATCGAGGAACTCAAGGCGGCGGTGGCGCGCCGCGCCGCCGAGCTGGCCCCCGGGGAATGGGTCACCGGGGCCGGCTGGATCGAAAGCCAGTTCGAGGAATGGCGAATGCCGACCCGGCGGGACCTGGACGAGGCGGCCCCCGACAACCCGGTGATCTTGGATCGTCTCTTCGCCATGAGTGCCGTGAACACGCGCGCCCTGGAACGGGCGGGGATCGGCCGGGGGGATGCCCCCGGCGGGCGCGGGATCATCGACCGGGATGAATCCGGCGACCCCACCGGGATCCTCCGCGACGGCGCGCAGCACCTGGTGCGACGCGTAATGCCCCGGCCCGACGCCGAGGAGGACCTGGAACGCTACATCGAGACGGCGGCGGGGGAATACGTGCGCCACGGGATCACCACCGTGCTGGACCCCGGGGTCCCCCCGACAGTCATGCGCGCCTACTATGGACTGGTCGTCGACGGACGCCTGCCCCTGGGACTCAACGCCATGCCGGTCTGGCACGGCCTCCGCCCCGAGGTGGAAGCGGACCTGGAAGGATTGCCGCACCGCCTGGGGGTATTCACCGGTTTCGGGGATCACCGCCTCCGCTACGGTGCCCTCAAGATGGCCATCGACGGGGGACTGGGGAGTCGCACTTCGTGGATGTACGATCCCTTCCGGGACGGTACCCACAGCACCGCCCCCCTGCGATTGGACCCGGACGCCCTCGACGATTACTTCGCCGAGGCCACGGCGGCCGGGTGGTCCATCGGCATCCACTGCTGCGGCGATCGGGCCCAGGACGTGGCCTGCCGCGCCTTCGACGGGCTGCCCGGGCCCCGCGGGGACCGACCCACCCGGCACAACATCATCCACGGATACTTCCCCACCGAGTTCTCCCTGGAGATCATGGCACGCCGCCAAATCGCCCTGTCCGCCCAGCCCGGTTTCATCTGGGTGGAGGGGGATCTGTACGAGACGGTCATGGAAGGGGAGAAGTTGACCGGTTTCAAGCCCCTGCGCACCTACCGCGACCGGGGCATCGTCGTCGCCATCAACTCCGATATGACCTCGGCCCACTACAATCCCTTCTGGGGACTGCACAGCGCGGTGACCCGCCGGACGGCCCGCGGGTCGCAGCTGGGTGACGCCGAGTGCGTGGATCGCTTCGAGGCCCTGGAGATGATGACGGCGGGCGGCGCGTACCTGTGCCTGGAGGAGGACATCAAGGGCTCCCTGGAACCCGGGAAGCGGGCCGACGTCGCCGTCCTGGACGCCGATTTCGGCGCCGTATCCGACGATGCGCTGCGGGATCTCGGGGTGGACATGACCCTGGTCGGGGGACGCACCGTCCACGGGGAGGTCGAGGACCCGTGCGCGAGATCGACGTAGCCGAGGTATCCTCGGCCGTGGCCCGCCTGGCCGAGGATAGCAATTACCGGCTGTCCCGGGGCTACATGGCCCGGCTCGAGAACGTCCTGTCCATCGAGGATTCCGACGATGCCCGCCCGGTGCTGGAGGACCTCTGGGAGAACGCTTGCCTGGCCGCCGAGGGCGAGGCGCCCATCTGCCAGGATACCGGGGTGGCGGTGGTCTTCCTGGAGGTCGGCCAGGGCGTACACCTGGTCGGGGGCGACCTGGCGGCCGCCGTGGACGCGGGGGTGTCCCGCGGGTATCGCAACGGCTACCTGCGCAACTCCGTGGTGGGCGACCCCCTGCTGCGGGAGAACACCGGGGACAATACCCCGGCGGTCCTGCACGTGGACGTGGTGCCCGGGAGCGCCATGAAGGTTTGGTTCTTGCCCAAGGGGGCCGGGAGCGAGAACATGAGCCGGTCGGCCATGCTGCGCCCCGCCGACGGCCGCCGGGGCGTCGTGGACTTCGTCCTGGAGACCGTCGAGGGCGCCGGGGCCAGCGCCTGTCCGCCCCTAGTGGTCGGGGTGGGGCTGGGGGGTACCTTCGACCTGGCGCCGCTCTTGGCCAAGCGGGCCCTTCTGCGGCCCCTGGGGGCGCAGAACTCCGCCGAGCACCTGGCGGCCCTGGAGCGGGACCTGCTGGCATCCATCAACGACCTGGGTATCGGGGCGGGTGGGTTCGGGGGGCGGACCACCGCGTTGGCGGTGCACGTCGAGGCCCATCCCTGCCATATCGCATCGCTGCCGGTGGCCGTGAACCTGCAGTGCCACGCGCACCGGGTGGGCGTGGTGGAACTATGAGGGGAGACGAAGGTTTGACGGAGATCCGATTGGAGACACCCCTGGACCCCGGGGTCGCCACCGCGCTACGGGCCGGGGACCGGGTTCGCATTTACGGGGACATCTACGCGGCGCGGGACGCCGCCCACGCGCGCATGCTCGAATTGATGGAGCGGGGCGAGGTGTTGCCCCTGGACCTGGAGGGTGCGGTGATCTACTACGTGGGCCCCACCCCGCCCCGGCCCGGGCGGGTGATCGGGGCCGCCGGCCCCACCACCTCCAGCCGCATGGATCCCTACGTCGACGCCTTGCTGAGCCGGGGCCTGCGGGGGATGATAGGAAAGGGTGCGCGGAGCCCGGAGGTATTGGAGGCCCTGGCCCACTACGGCGCCGTATATTTCGCCGCCACGGGGGGCGCGGGGGCCCTTCTGTCCCGGGCCATTCGCTCCGAGGACGTGGTGGCCTGGCCGGAGCTCGGGCCCGAGGCCCTGCGGCGCCTGGGCGTGGAGGGATTCCCCGCCGTGGTGGCCGCCGATTCCCACGGGGGAGACCTGTACACTTCGGGACCGGAGCGTTATCGCTCGCGGCGCCCGTCGGCATAGAACGGGGAGTTGATACGCATGGCAGAGCAACGAAGCGGGGCCGCGGAACAGAGGGCACTCGCCCTACAATTACATCGCGAGAACCGGGGCAAGATGGAGATCCGTTCCAAGGTGCCGGTGCGAAACGCCCGGGACCTCAGCCTGGCCTACACCCCCGGGGTGGCCGAGGCCTGCCGGGACATCGATGCCGACCCGGAAAAAGTCTTCGAATATACCAACCGGGGCAACCTGGTGGCGGTGGTCACCGACGGTTCGGCGGTGCTGGGCCTGGGCAATATCGGCCCCCTGGCCGCCTACCCGGTGATGGAGGGTAAATGCATCCTCTTCAAGGCCTTCGC
>PWSR01000026.1 GCA_003563985.1 Clostridia bacterium
ATTCAGCGTGGAACCGGGCATCTACGTGCCGGGCCTCGGGGGCTTCCGGCATTCCGACACCGTGGTGGTAACCGATACGGGGATGGAGTTCCTGACCTACTACCCGCGGGACCTGGAGAGCCTAGTCATCCCGGGCTAAATGAGACCAAGCCGGGGCGGCCATCGGGGTCGCAACGAATGGGCCGCCCCGGCATCGATCTCCCGGTAACCCCACGCACCGGGGCGGGGCTCCGGACGCCCCGCGTCGACGCTATGACTCCCTCCTCTCGCGTATCCTGCGTTCCCCTCTCGATTGGCTCGCCCCATCGTGACGGTGGGCAGTGAGCACACCGCGACATCGACGGGGTTCTTTCCGCATTTCGATCCCCGACTCTCTCCCGGGAGACGGCAACCCGCTATCACTCCGCGTCCTCCTCGGGGTCAGTCAACTCCGCGATGAGCTCGGCGGCCCGGCGAAGATGGGGTATGACGATGGAGCCACCGACCACCAGTGCCACCGCAAATATTTCGAAGAACTCCTCTTGGTCCACCCCGAGACGGTGACATTGCAAGACGTGATAGGTGATGCAGTCATCGCACCGAAGTACCGTCGATGCGACCAGGCCGAGCATCTCCTTGGTCCGCTCCTCGATTCGCCCCCCCTCGTACGCGCGGGAGTCCAGGGCAAAGAAGCGGTTGACTGTGACGTTACCCCGACCCAGAATCATCTCGTTCATGGCTTCTCGAAAGGATTCGAACTCCTGGATCCTACTCATCCCGAATCACTCCTTCCTCGTGCTTGACTCCAGCGTAGACCACGGCGGCAGCCGGGGAAAGACCGTGGTGGACAGCCGAGCGCTCTTTTGGAGAGAATGAGGAAGGATAGAATGGAGAGGAGGACGCTCGTGCGCATTCGCATCAAGGTTCACGGACACAGCGTCTCTCTGATGCCCGAAAAAAGGGATGAATTCGAAGTGCACCTGGAGGAGCCAACCACGATCCGGAGCGTACTCCGGGACCGGGTCGGCGTGAACCCCCTGATCTTCGGAGCAGTTGTGGTCGGTGGTAAGACGCGCCATTTGGATTACGTCCTGGAAGATGATGCCGAAATCCTCCTCGTCTCTCCCGTGGCCGGGGGATAGCGGCGCTAAACTGGATACACGAGAAAGGGTGACGAATACCGTGCCAGACGGAGGTAACGTCTTAATCGGACTTTGGCCGTGGTTACTATTATTGGGTCTCATCTACTTCATGATGATCCGGCCCCAACAGAAGCGAGATCGCGAGCGGCGGGAAATGCTATCGGCCCTGCGCGTGGGGGATAACGTGGTGACCATCGGCGGTTTGCACGGCCGGATCACGGCACTGCGCGAAGATATTATCAACCTGGAAGTATCCGATGACCTGCAGCTCACTTTTAGCAGGATGGCCGTCGCGTCCAAGCAAACGGAGCGCGAAGAAGAGACGGAATAACGCGGAGCGATTGGCCCTTTACCCCGGGCGACGGGGGGGCTATAATGGACTCGAAGTTGGTGCCATGAGTCCAAAATGGATTAGTCACACCGTCGCCGGGAGGGAGCGTCGCCCTTGACCCTCACAGTGGATCGCCGCAACGGAGTACCGCTCTACGTGCAACTCCGCAACCAGATGGCCGATCTCATTAATTCCGGCCTGTGGCGTCGCGGTTTCAAACTTCCCCCCGAAAGACACCTCGCCGAGGTCCTCGGCGTCAGCCGGAACACCGTCAGCTTGGCCTATAAAGGACTTTCCGACCGGGGCCTGGTTACTTCCCAACAGGGTCGCGGTACATTTGTGCATCGCAGTGGCGCGCCTCAAACGGAACCCGGGGGAGAGGATCCCGAGGATCGCCTCATCGAGATGATCGACGGGCTTCTCGACGAAGTGGCCGAGCTCGGGATGGATCTGCTCACCGTGGAGCGCGTCTTCAATCGCCGCCTGGAGGCCCGCCGAAGTCTCCTGGCCGGCATCGACGTGGCCTTCGTGGAATGCAACTCCGAACAACTGGACTTTTTTACCCGGTCCCTGGAGTTGGGGGCGGGGGTCCGGGTCTTGCCCGTCATGATCGAAGACCTCAAGGTCGACGACGCCCTGCGCGAGCGCCTGGTGGATATGGACTTAATCGTGACGACGTTCTTCCACTTGACCGAGGTCCGCGGGATTCTCGACGACCGGGTAGAGGTGTTGGGCATCGCCCTGGATCCCGAGGTCGAAACCATGGTCCGGCTCGCCCAGATCCCCGGGGACCGACCCGTCGCATTGGTCTGCTTGTCCGAAATATTTGCGCGGCGGGTGCAAAAGTCCCTGGAACAGTCCGGACTGGCCCGCCTGGATACCCGCATCCAACTGTCCCGCGATCCCGCCGAGCTCGCTCCGGCCCTGGAGGGTATCGCCGCGGCCATCGTTTCCCCGGGCCGGCGCCGCGACGTCGAGGAACTTTGTTCCGACGCCATTCCCATCATCGAGTTCATATACAAGCCCGACGCGGGTTCTGTGAACGTGCTGCAGAAGAAGTTGCTGGAACGCCATCGCCAACGAAGGGGGGAAAGCATTGTCATCTAAGGAACTATCCGCCGAGACGCCGGTTCGAATCGACCGGAGCCTCTGCAAGGCTTGCGGCATATGCATCGCCTTCTGCCCCAAGCAAGTCCTCGAGGCGGACGAAGGCGCAATCGCCGTCGTCGCCCACCCGGAGGAATGCATTCGCTGCCGCATGTGCGAGCTGCGATGCCCCGACTTTGCCGTGACCGTGAGGGGTGATCGAGGTGGGTGAGACCACCCGTCGCCTGATGCAGGGCAACGAGGCCATCGTCGAGGCAGCCCTCGTGGCCGGATGCCGGTTCTTCGCCGGTTACCCGATCACACCGTCAACCGAGATCGCCGAACTCCTGGCCGCCCGTCTTCCCCAGGCCGGGGGGCGTTTCATCCAAATGGAGGACGAAATCGCCAGCATGGGAGCGGCCATCGGCGCCTCCCTCACCGGCACCAAGTCCATGACCGCCACCTCCGGCCCCGGCTTCTCGCTGAAACAGGAAAACCTGGGATTTGCCTCCCTGACGGAGGTTCCCGTGGTCGTGGTGAACGTGCAGCGCATGGGACCGAGTACCGGCATGCCTACGGCACCCTCCCAGGGAGACATCATGCAGGCCCGATGGGGAACCCACGGGGATCATCCGGTGGTGGCCATGGCACCGGCCTCGGTAGGGGAAACCTACGAGGCCACCATCAAGGCGTTCAACATATCCGAAGCCCTGCGGGTTCCGGTCGTGATACTCCTCGATGAGGTCATCGGCCACATGCGCGAGGGCGTGGAGATCCCCCGGGCCGAGGACATCCAACTGTTGGAGCGAAAGGGTCCCTCCACGGGCCCGGCGGATCACCTACCGTACGCAGATGACGGGACCGGCGTCCCCGAGATGGCCCCCTTCGGGACGGGCTACCGCTATCATGTCACGGGATTATTCCACGATGAAACGGGCTTCCCCGATATGAGCAATGCCACCGCCGACACCTTGATGCGGCGCATCATGGGCAAGATGGAAAGACATCGGGATGTCTACGAGTGGACGGAAACGACGGATACCGAGGACGCCGAGGTCCTGCTCGTGACGTACGGTTCTCCGGCCCAGGCGGCCCGGAGCGCCATTCGCCGGGCGCGACGCGAGGGAATGAAAGTCGGAGAGTTCCGCGTCGTCACAGTATGGCCCTTCCCCGAGGAACGGCTGCGCCAGCTGGCAGGCGGTGTCCGGGAGATCATCGTCCCGGAGATGAACCTGGGACAGCTCCGACTGGAAGTAGAACGCGTCGTGGCGGGTCGCGCACGGGTGTCGGGCATCAACCGCACCGATGGAGACATCTTCAAACCCGATGAAATCTACGCGGGTATCCGGGAGGTGTATGGAGGTGAACGATAAGCTGAAAGCATACTTCCGCACCGATCACCTTCCACACATCTGGTGTCCCGGGTGCGGCAACGGTATCGTAACGGCCGCCATCGTTCGCGCCATCGACGACCTGGGGTGGAGCAAGGACGATACAGTGTTCGTCTCGGGGATCGGCTGCTCGAGCCGGGCGCCGGGTTACCTGGATTTCAATACCCTGCACACCACCCACGGAAGGGCGCTGGTGTTCGCCACGGGGGTAAAGGTGGCGCGACCGGACCTCAATGTCATCGTGATCACCGGGGATGGCGATGCCTCCGCCATCGGTGGCAATCACCTGATTCACGCCGCGCGGCGCAACATCGACATTACCACCATCTGTTTTAACAACAACATCTACGGCATGACCGGGGGGCAGTATTCCCCGCTCAGCCCCACGGACTCCTTTGCCAGCACGGCACCCTACGGGAACGCCGATCGCACCTTCGACCTGTGCCGCCTGGTGGAGGCCGCCGGTGCATCCTACGTGGCCCGGGGTACCACCTATCACGTCACGCCGTTGACCAACATGATCCGGCGCGGCCTGGAGAAGAAGGGGTTCTCCTTCGTGGAAGCCATGACCGCCTGCCCGGTCTACTTCGGACGGCGTAACAAGCTGCCCACCGGCGTGGATCTCTTGAACTGGCAGAGGGACAATGCGGTTCCCGTCAGTCGGGCCGCCAAGATGGAGCCCGAAGAGTTGGCGGGTAAGATCGTGATCGGTACCTTCCTCGACGTGGAGATGCCCGAATACACCGAAACCTATGAGCGATTGCTCAAAGAACATGCGGCGGATCGGAGTGGGGAATAGTGCAGACCCAACTTAGGCTGGCGGGTACCGGCGGACAAGGCCAGATCCTGGCGGGCATCATCCTGGCCGACGCCGCCGTGACCTACGACGTAAAATACGCCACCCAATCCCAATCCTATGGACCGGAGTCCCGTGGCGGGGCCAGCCGGGCCGACGTGGTGATATCCGACGAACCCGTCGATTACCCAAAAGTCATCGAGGCGGACCTGTTGCTATGCATGAGCCAAGAGGCCTACGATAAGTACGCCAAGGATACGACGGAGGACGGGATCATACTGGTGGACTCGACCCTGGTCCCGTCTTACTGCAACGAGGATCCGCGCGTCGTTGCCTGCCCCATAACCGGGGTGGCCCGGGACGAACTGGGGCGTATCATCGTGGCCAACGTCGTCGCCCTGGGCCTGATCGTCGAACTCACGGATATCGTATCGACCGAAGCCGTTCGGAAGGCGGTAGCGGCGCGGGTGCCCCCGGGTACGCAGGAGGCAAACCTCCGCGCCTTCGAGAGAGGCCGCAGCCTCATCAATGAATGCCTGACCCCGGGCAAAACGTCCGGTGAGTAGGGAAACATAGTCGAAGCGAAGATCATTCCATCACTAGGAGGATAAAAATGACCGAAGAACTCAACCCTCTGCGAATCGTCGCCGGACAAATCAAGGACGCGTGCGAGCAACTGGGGCTCAGCGAATCCGTCTACGAGATCCTAAAGGAGCCCCAACAGTTCTACGACGTGAGCATTCCGGTCCGCATGGACGACGGCTCCGTGCGCACCTTCAAGGGCTATCGCTCCCAGCACAATAATGCCCTCGGACAGTACAAGGGCGGACTGCGCTTCCACCCCGATGTCTATCCCGACGAGGTCAAGGCCCTTTCCACGTGGATGACCATCAAGTGCGCCATCGTCAACGTTCCCTACGGAGGCGGTAAGGGTGCCGTGGCCGTGGATCCCCGCGACCTCTCAAAGGGCGAACTGGAGCGCCTGTCCCGCGGCTTCATCCGCGCCATCGGACACGTCATCGGACCCGAGCGCGACATCCCGGCTCCCGACGTCAACACCAACCCGCAAATCATGGCCTGGATGACCGACGAATTCAGCAAGATGCGCGGATATCAGGCCCTCGGTGTAGTCACCGGTAAGCCCATCATGTTCGGTGGTTCCCTGGGTCGCAGCACCGCCACGTCCCGCGGAGTCGTGGTCTGCGTCGAAGAGGCCGCGAAGCGCATCGGCCTGGACCTCGACGGTGCCACCGTCGCCATCCAGGGATACGGCAACGTCGGCAGTTACTCCGGCGTCTTCATCCAGGAACTCGGTGCCAAGGTCGTCGCCGTGACCGACGTATACGGCGGCGTCCAAGACCCCGACGGCATGGATGCCATGGCCCTGGTCAAGCACGTCGAAGAGACGGGCAGCGTCGTGGACTTCCCGGGTAGCCAGCCGATCAGCAACGAAGATCTGCTCACCATGGACGTGGACGTCCTGATCCCAGCCGCGCTGGAGAACGTCATCACCTCCCAGAACGCGGACCAGGTCAAGGCGAAGATCATCTCCGAGGGTGCCAACGGACCGACCACCCCCGAGGCCGACCGCATCCTGGCCGAGAAGGGTACCCTGGTCATCCCGGATATCCTGGCCAACGCCGGTGGCGTGACCGTCTCCTACTTCGAGTGGGTGCAGAATAACTACGGATACTACTGGACTGCGGACGAGGTGGATGAGAAGCTCCGCATGCTCTTGGTCCAGGCCTTCGCCAACATCTACGATATGCACGAGGAGCAAGGCGTTAAGATGCGGGATGCCGCCTACTTGGCCGCCATCAAGCGCATCGCGGAAGCCATGGAATTGCGTGGCTGGGTCTGATCGAGATCCGGGACGATAGTCCCGAGGCATGATGCAGTCCCGATTAGGGCGGGTGCTCCTCGACGAGGCGCTTCCCGCCCTATCCACTTGCCGGGGCGTCGAAAGCGAATTCACGGGGGGGGATGTAGTTTGGACAGAAATCGAATCGAAGATCTTCACCAACGCCGAGAGGCAGTCATCGCCGGAGGGGGCACCGCCAGGGTCGAGCGGCAGCACGAGCAGGGGAAATACACCGCGCGGGAACGATTGGCCCTGCTGTTCGACGAAGGTACGTTCCGGGAGATCGGGATCTTCGCCAATAGTCGCGCCCAGGACTTCGGCCTGGCGGGTCGCGACGTTCCGGCGGACGCCGTTGTCACCGGATACGGGCGCGTCGACGGCAAACGAGTCTACGCTTTCTCCCAGGATTTCACGACCATGGGAGGTAGCCTCGGGGAAATGCACGCCGCGAAGATCTGCCGGGTAATGGACCTCGCCCTGCAAAACGGTTGTCCCTTCGTGGGTATCAACGATTCCGGCGGGGCCCGCATCCAGGAGGGCGTGGATGCCCTCAATGGCTACGGGGAAATATTCCGCCGCAATACCAAGGCGTCGGGTATCATCCCACAGATCTCGGTTATCGCCGGTCCCTGCGCCGGGGGTGCCTCGTATTCGCCGGCGCTTACCGACCTCGTGATGATGGTCGAGGGAAGTGCCCGGATGTTCATCACCGGGCCGCAGGTGATCAAAGCGGTCACCGGCGCGGAAGTCGACGACCAATACCTGGGCGGCGCGACCGCCCACGCCCGAAAGAGCGGCGTCGCACACATGGTCTATCCCGATGAAGCCTCGCTCTTCGGCGAGCTGCGCTGGCTCCTGGGTCTACTGCCGGCCAATAATCGCGAGGAACCACCCCGCGGCGATGCGTTG
>PWSR01000040.1 GCA_003563985.1 Clostridia bacterium
CCGGCGACCGACCGCGAAGGAGCCCAGCGCGTAATCGATCGCATCCGGCACGCCCTCCAGGAGGCGTTGACCGATCCCGTACCCATTTCCGTCTCCCTGGGTTGGTCCGCCAAGATGAATCCCGAGGACGACATCCACTCCATCTTTGGCGCGGCCGAGAGCGCGATGCACCGCGACAAGATGCTGGAGATGGCCAGCGTTCGAAGTGCAATCATGACTTCTCTGACGGAAACCCTTCGCGCGACGAGCCTGGAGACCGAGGAGCACGCAGAGCGCATGGAGGAATTGGCCCTGGCCGTGGGACGCCGCATCGACATGGCGGACAGTCACCTCGCCAACCTGGCCATGGTGGCGAGGCTGCACGATATCGGCAAGGTGGGCGTACCGGGTCACATACTGCAAAAGCCCGGGAAACTGACGGAACGCGAGTGGAAGATAGTCTCGCAGCACCCGGATATCGGGGCGCGCATCGCCGCCAGCCTGCCGGATCTCGAGCCCATCGTCGAAGATATCCGATCCCACCACGAGCGGTGGGATGGTGCCGGCTATCCCCGGGGGCTCTCCGGTAACGAAATCCCCCTCATCGCGCGAATCGTTTCCCTGGTGGACGCCTTCGACGTGATGACCAGCGGACGCCCCTATCAACGGGCCAAGACGGAAGAAGAGGCCCTTCGGGAGATACGGGACTGCGCGGGAACGCAGTTCGATCCGGAGATCGCCGACGTATTCTTGGAGATCGCGGAGGAATACGACATCGGATAATGAGCATCTCCCGCCGGGATCAGGGGAAGAGATCCCCCACGACCTCCGTCCCCGCCCGGGCTCCCGTCCCGCAGTACAACGTCTCCTCCACCCCACTCCGCGCGCGGGTCAACCGAACGCGCACTTCACCGGTCATGCTTTCGACCACTCGAGCCTCCATGGCTCGCCCCTCCGGGGACAACAGGCGCGCACCCTCCGGGCGATCCGCCCGGATCTCGAGTCGATACGCCCCACGCCGCAGGCAAATGTCCACGCCATCGTCGTCCACCCGCAAGTCCTCAATTCTCGCTCCATTGTACGTTGTAAAGGGATAGAACCCCCCGGGAAGCAACAACCCCGCGATCAGGCCCGGGAAGCTGCGGCCCAACCAGGGGACGTTGGCGGCGGAAAACATCAGGGAGATGCCGGGAATCTCGAAGTGGTTGGTCTGGATCCATATCCACGCCCTGGGAAAGCTGCGACCCCAATCGCGTTCCACGTATCCCCGGCCCCCGGAAAAGTCCAGCACTTTGTCCCCCACTTCCAGGCAACCGGATATCTCGTGATCCAGGCTCAGAACGCCGTGGTAGCATTGCATGAAGGGCGCAAAGGTATACGGACCCATGACCCCGGGCGAAAAGAACGTGGATGGCCAGGGACGGATGGCTCCCATGCGGAGGGATCCCCGGACCCGGCCATCGGGCCCATCCAGGTCCAGTTCCATATCCTCCAGGGAGAAGTGGTTGGGTCCCACCCGGACCCAGAAATTACCGTCCCGGGACACATCGAAGGCGTCGAGGGGATACCGATTGTATTCCGCCGTGCCCCGGGCTCCGTCCAGCACCTGCACGAATGCGTGACCCTCCCCGGGACGCTCCCCCAGGAATATCCCCGGGATCAGAGCCATCACCGCATCGCCGGGGGCATCGACCATCTTGAAATACCAACCCTCGAACCACCGCTGCCGCAACCCCCAGCCGTGATAGGCCTCCGGCGTCCAAAGGGACTTGATCCGATGCCACCGGGGCGAACCCGGGGGCGGTCTCGGTACAACCTGGATTCGACTCATATCGAATACCCCATTCCCCGCTCCCATCCGGGCGATCACCTCGCACCCGGCGTTCGCGATTCATGACCACCCACCGAACCCAGGCGACACGCCTCTGCGTCAGTTCGGCGGGTCAATTCGACCCGTATTCGCGGGATTCACCCCGCGAGTCCCAACCCTTCGCCCGACCGCCACACCAGGATGCCCGCCGTCGCCCAGACTACCAGTACGATGATGGCCCCGGAGCTCGTAAACCCCAGGCACAGGTCCGACGGATACCACCCCCGGGCGAGGATGGCACCCGCGTGAAACAATACCGCCACCGGGACACTACCACCGGAGGCATTGTAAAGCCACGTCAGGATCACGGAAAACCCTACCACGATCGCGACGTGGGATAGGATCGGCATACCGAGATGGGGTACACCGGGGATGAAGAACAGGGGTAGGTACCAAAGGGCCCAGAGAAACCCGAGGAGGAGACTCGCGTCCAGGGGTGCCAGGGCCTCCTGGAGTCGCGGAAGGGCAAACCCCCTCCACCCGACCTCCGACTGGCCGCCACCGAATAGGGCCGCGCCCAGGAGCGCCGTCGGGTACGCAAGGATGGAGGGGACACCGGCGGGAACGCGCAACTCGACGAGGAGGTGGAGCACCGCCGCCGCGATGGAGTAGAGGAGCGGAGGCATCAACAGGGCGAAGACATAGAGCGACGCGGGCGCCCGCCAATGCACGATTCGGCGGATCAACCCCCCGGACCCTCCTCCCCCGAACGGGAGGCTCACGGTCACCGCCGCGATGGCGGGGCCAAATCCCCCGAGCACTACAAGGAGACCCGCGGAACCGGGGAAAAGGAAGCCTCCCGCGAACCAGGCGGCCCAGGATATCCCGAAGGCAAGAAGAAAGAACATCCCCAGCCCGCGTCCATCCGTCGAACTCCGCATCATTCCACCTCCCCCGGCGTGGCGTCCGTGCCCGCGGTCGCAGCCGGCAGGGGGCCCGGTGCGAATACGGTGGAGTGCAGAAGATATCGCTCTTCATATTTTTCCGCCATCTCGAACAATTTCACCAGGGCCCGTACCGTGGCCCCACGATCCCGGGCCGCCTCATAGTCGGCTCTTTCGGTGGGATCGGCCTCCTCCTTCAGGTGGCCCCAGATGTGATCCAGGGTGTTGCGCATGGCACCCGGCAGCACCGGGCGCCGCAGGGCGCAAAGGACGGCCCCCACGAGCTCCCCCGAGTCGGTTATGTGGGGGTCCCCGTAGCCGGACATTGCCGAGGACAGCTCTCGATACCGACGATACCCCCGCGCCATGACCGAGTACTTGTGTTGCGCCCAGAAGGCCGTGCCGCGATCGGGCACCGGGATCCGACCGACGGCAGCGCGCCCGCGCAGCTTCTTTCGGATCCGGTCCAGCTGGTCCGTCGGAGGAATAAGGGATGGGGGGTATCCCGGGGAGCCGGGTTCGGGGACGGCCGCCAGGGGACTCCGATGGCGAAACCCCCGCAGCCGCATCTCCTGTACGGTAACGTCGTGGGCAATCTCCAGGGCCGCGAAGTGATCGGTCCAGCGCAGGACTTCGGGGTGATGCGTATAGCCCCCGGCACCGGCCAGGACGGAACGGATGGCATGGATCTCGACGTGCTGACCCAACAATCCCCCGCGATCGAGATACCCGGGGTGCACATCCCATACCCTCATCGTCGTCCCCTCCCAATCGTATCGCTGTCCCCGCGGCAAATCATATCCCTCGGGGTGGACCGCGAGGAGCCGGGCGAATCCCACGCCTCACCCATTCCCCGCACCCGCCGGGATGCGGCTCAGGAGGCCACCGTCACCCCGTAGTCGGCCTCCCGAAGGGCCTCGACGATCCGCCCGACGTGCGCCGAGCCCTGGGTCTCCAGGACCACCTGTACTTCCACCTTGTCCAGGGGAACCCGGACGTCCAGGCGATCCTGCGAAATGGTGAGCACGTTGGCGCCCTGCTCGGCGACGATGCGCAGAAAGCTCTGCAGGTGTCCCGGGCGATCGGGGATCACCGTGCCGAGGGCGACGCGCCGCCCACTCTTCATCAACCCCTGTTCGATGATCCGCGAGACGAAGTTGACATCAATGTTGCCCCCGCTGAGAATCGACACGACGACCTTGTCCCGCAGATCGGTCTTCTCAAAGAGCATGGCCGCCAGGGCCACAGCACCCGCCCCCTCGGTGACCATCTTGGCTCGCTCGAGACCCAGGAGAACCGAGCTGGCGATTTCCTCGTCGTTGACCGTGACCACCTCGTCGACGTACCTCTGGATCAACGGGAAGGTGATCTCCCCCGGACGCTTCACGCTGATCCCATCGGCGATGGTGTTGGCACCCTCCAGGGCCACGACCTCGCCCGCCGCCAGGGAACGGGTAACGCTGGCCGCGCCCTCGGCCTCCACGCCGATGATGCGGACGCGGGGGTTGGTCTCCTTGATGGCCAGGCCAATTCCGGAAATCAATCCGCCCCCACCGATGGGGACGACCACCGCGTCTACCTGGGCCAGATCCTCCAGTATCTCAAGGCCGATGGTGCCCTGTCCGGCGATGATGCGCTCGTCGTCAAAGGCGTGGACGAAGGTGGCTCCCGTTTCCTCCTGGATTTGCCGCGCCCGGGCATAGGACTCGTCGTACCCGGAACCGTGCAGGACGACTTCGGCCCCATATCCCCGGGTTGCGGAGACCTTGGAGATGGGCGTGCCCTCGGGCATGACGATGGTGGAATCGATGCCGACCGCAGCGGCAGCGTACGCCACCCCCTGGGCGTGATTCCCGGCGCTGGCGGCCACCACCCCATTTCGACCCTCTTCCTCGCTCAGGGCGGAGATGAGGTTGTACGCGCCGCGGATCTTGAAAGAACCCGTGCGCTGGGTATTCTCGGTCTTAAGGTATACTTCGTTTCCGGAGAGGCGACTGAAGGTATGGGAGTAGTCCAACTTCGTGTGATGGATGACACCGTGCAAGATCCTTCGGGCACGGGATATGTCGGTGCGGCGAATCATCTCCATCCCCCCTGAATTCGAAAAGATATGCAGTCCCCCGATCCCATCTCGCATCATCATTCTCATCGCGATGTCTCCGAGTTAACGTTGCGCCTTACCCGACAATCCGTCCCCTACCCAAGGGAAACCCCATCGTACCCAAGAAATCCCCAAATTTCCCCGGGACGGAGTTCTCCGCATGGAAAGTGCATCGGCCGCGGGCGCGCATCTGGAGATGGTCAACGGGAGGGCTGCTTGCACCGGACGATCCCGGGAAGGGTCGGCAGAGCGGCGTCCGACCCCTCCGGGAAAGGTCCCTCCCCTAGGTACGAGAATCCAGAATGTCGGGATCCATCTCCCGCATCACCTTCACCAGGTCGCACAGGTATCCGGATACGACCTCGTAGATCGTCACCCCGATCTGTCGGGATGCCTGGGAGGGCGGAATGGAGGTATCCCCCGTCGGGCTCAGGTTCGGCTCGGGCATATCGCCGGTCTCGGAGAAATCCCGCGTCCGCAGGCGCACGTGCACCGGCACCCCCCTGAACAAGAAAGTATGAGGATCCTGGAGTTCCATCTCCGGGGAACCCAGCCCCCGGGTCTCGGGCATCTGGGCGCGCTCCATATTCACCAGGGACTCATCGTATCCGAGAACCAGCGATGTCTCGATCCACTCCCCGTGCCCGGCCGGGCTGTACTCGGGTCGTAGCCGGGAGATCACGTCCCACCAGAGCACGGTCGCGGCGAACACGCCCTGGTTGCGCAGCCGATAGCACAGGGCATCCAGCGCCCCCATGTTCCCCCCGTGCGCGTTGAGGAACAATATGCGACGGGCGCCGTGGCGCACGTAGTGCGAAACCAATTCCTCGAGGTACGTGTACAGTGTCTCGGTGCGATTGGTGGACACGGTGCCGGCGAAATCGGAGTGATACTCTGCGTAGCCGAAGGGAATCGTGGGGGCGACCAGGCAATCTCCCGATCCCTCGGAAACCATGTCCGCCAGCCGGTCCGCCACGAAGAAATCCGTGCCCACGGGCAGGTGCGGTCCGTGCTGCTCAATGCTGCCGATGGGAACGACCACGACCTTGCCCGAGGCCAACTCGTCCCGGGCATCCGGCCAACTCAAGTGATGCAGTTTCATCGCTTTCTCCCCAATCCACTTTCGCAACTCCATCGAAGTTCGGGTTCTCCCGATACATTCGTTCTACGAACCTCAACTCCTCCGGCCCGGGAGATCGCCGGTCCCCGAATCCCTACGCCAGCCACGTATACAGAAGCACCAGGAGGACCAACGCGGGTAGGTATCGCCCCACGGTAATGATGAAGTGCCCGACCTTGCGGGATTTCACGCCGAGATGGGATATCAGGCGCCCGCGGGGAATCAGCCAGGCGATCATGGTCCCGGTTACGAGCCCGGCGGTGACCAGGATCTGCGTGGCGGCGAACATGTCCATGATCTCGAGGAAGGGTCTACCGGCGATGGATAACCGCATCCGGGTGAAGCTCAACGCCGAAGGCGTTCCCAGCAGCACCAGGATGGCCGTGGTCCAATAGACCGCCTTGCGATAGGGTACGGACAACTCTTCCTGGATGGACGCGGCTATGACTTTTACGCCGCCCACGCAAGAGCTCAGGGCCGCGGCAAAGAACATCACGAAGAATACGGGGGCGATCAGGAACCCGATTCCCATTTCCGCAAAGGCCACCGGGAGCGTGTTGAAGGCCAACTCACTGCCGGCATCCGGGGCCAGTCCGAAGGTGAACACGATCGGGAAAACCATGAACCCGGCGAGAAGGGCCATCGTGGTCTCGACGGCCGCGATCACCACCGACGATCGACCGATGGGCACACCGGGGCCGAGGGAACTCCCGTACGTGATCAGGTACCCGGATCCCACCGCGAGGGAGTAGAACGCCTGCCCCACGGCGAAGAGCCACAACCTCGGTTCGCGCAGGAGTTCGAAGTCGGGGCTGAAGAGGAAGTCGATCGCCTCCCCCCGCCCAGGCAAGGTCAGGCCGTACCCGGCGAGCCCGACGACCACCACAACCAATGCCGGCATCATCCACCGGGCGAATCGCTCGATCCCGGAGACCCCCTTGACGACGATCCAGCCGGTCACCAGGGCGGTGATCAGGAAATACCAGAGGGAATTATAGCTCTCGGTAAATTCCTGGAAGGGGAGGAGATTCCCGGAGAAACTGGCCGCGGCGTAACCGAGGGTCCAGCCGGTGATCACCAGGTAGTAGCTGATGATGATCGTCGTTAGGCCCACCACCAGCCATCCGAACCAGGAGACGCTCTGGCTAAGATATCGGAACATACCCACGGTGTTTCCCCGGCTCTGTCTACCCAGGGCAAATTCCAGGACCATCAGGGGTAACCCGACCACGATTACAGCTATGAAGTACGCCAGGATGAATGCCGCGCCACCGTTTTCCCCGGCCATGTAGGGAAAACGCCAGAGATTCCCGAGCCCGACGGCCGCGGCGGCCGCGGACAAAATGAAAGCCCGCTCCGACGACCACAGGGCCCGTTTTGGCGATTCGCGTATTCGAATTCCTTCTTCGAGCATCCACACACCTCCCATGGGAGTATTGTTCCCGCGAGGACGTCCGTCCAACGCCTTGATACCACTAATTTCCGCCGGGGACAACCGCAGCGATAGGAG
>PWSR01000171.1 GCA_003563985.1 Clostridia bacterium
AGCGTTGTAATCCCGGGCATTTTCGATGCAGTCATCGATCAGGATCGAGAGGAAGGGGGAGGGCATCCCTTCAGCGTACAACCGCTCGATCGGATGATTTCCGGCGATCTTGACGTCCACGAAGTGGTTCAGCTGTTCCCGGTAGGCAGACATCAGATCTTCGAAGTCGGCCATGGCGTCCGGTTCCCCGGTCCGGGGTCCCAGCTGTACTCCGGTGCCCGGATCTCGTCCGTCGTGCAGGGTGATTTCCAGGACCTTGGGCAGGTTGAAGTACCCGGTGAGGATGAAGGCTTCCTTCCCGAAGGCCCCGGTTTCCACGCACCCGCTGGTGCCCCCGGACCGCGCATCCTCGATGCTCTTCCCCTGGCGCAGGAGCTCCGCCACCACCGCATCGGCGTTGAACACCGAGGGCTGGCCCATGCCCCCGCGGATGACGCGGCAGGCCTCCCGCAGGAAGCGATCCGGGCTCTTCTTGCTCACCTGGACGTTGGAACTGGGCTGGGTCAACTTCATCTCCTCCACCACATCGAGCAGAACATAGGAGAGTTCATTGACCCCGTCCGAGCCGTCGGGTTGCAACCCGCCGATATTGATGTTGGCAAAGTCCGCGTAGGTGCCGCTCTCCTCCAGGGTTACACCCACCTTGGGCGGAGCTGGCTGGTTGTTGAATTTCACCCAAAAGCACTGCAGCAGCTCCCGGGCATCCTCCCCATTTAGCGCCCCCGACTCCAGGTCCCCGCGGTAGAAGGGGTACAGGTGTTGATCCAGTCGACCGGGGCAGAAGGAGTCCCAGGTGTTCAATTCCGTGATCACCCCGAGGTGGATGAACCAGTAGGTCTGCAGGGCTTCCCACAGGTTGCGGGGTGCGTGCGCCGGCACGCGCTCCGTTACCGCGGCGATGCGTTCCAACTCGGCCCGGCGTCGCGGATCCGGATGGGTGGCCGCCATTTCCCGGGCGCGCCGGGAGTGGCGATTCGCGAAGGTTACCAGAGCCTCGGCGCAAATCCGCATCGCCCGAAGCTGCTCTCGTTCGGCCGCCACCTCGCCATCGGGTGCCTCCCCGAGGGCTGCGGTCCTGGCGTCGATCCGGGCGGCGAAATCCAACATGCCCATCCGGTAGATCTTGCCGTCGGCCACGGTGTGCCCGGGGGCACGCTGTTCCATGAATTCCGTGAAGATCCCGGCCCGGTAACACGCCTTCCATTCGTCGCTCATCTCGGCGAAGATGGCGTCGCGCATCGACCGACCGCGCCAGTAGGGGAGGATGCGATCCCGCTGTACCCGGTAGTCCTCCGGGGCCACCCGGAAGCCGATCTTCTCGCGGGCATCGATGCGCTCCATGTCCTCGACGCTGTGGCAGCATAGTTCCGGGTAGGTGGGCGTGGCCGCGGGTTCCGGTCCCCGCTCCCCGACGATCAACTCATCGGGACCGATGTGGATGGACTTATGCGCCATCAGGTGTTCGAAGACCCGGGCGCGCAGGACGGGGACGCTCACCTTATCCGCGTATTTCTCATAAGCCTCTGTCACCAGTTCCGCTCGCTCCAGGGAGATCCGCGGCCGCGCACCGAGGCTTTGTTCCCGCAGTCGCCTCACTCGATCTCGCATCGTCAGTCGCCCCCGATCCGTACGTCCAGGCCGAAGCCAGAGAGCAGATTTCGAGTTTCTTCGGTCGCCTCCTCCGTCGGCGCAGCCAGGTCATCGCGGACCCGGCGTTCCATGCCGAACATCTCGTGCTTGTGTGCCCCCGTCCCGTGGTAGGGGAGGAGGTGCACGCGGCGCAGATTTCGCTCCGCGAGCCAGCGACCCATCTCCGCCATGTCCCCGGGGGCGTCGTTGTACCCGGGCACCAGGGGCACCCGTACGGCGATCTCCACGCCCATCTTCCCGAGGCGTTCCAGGTTCTCGAGGATCTGTGCGTTGGAGACGCCGGTGAGTCTCCGGTGCAAGCCATCCGCCACGGCCTTCAGGTCGTAGAGGAATAGATCGGTGTGGCGGGCGACGGCCTCGATTTCCGCCGGGGATGCGTACCCGCAGGTATCCACCGCCGTGTGGATTCCCTCGGCCCGGCAGCCGCAGAGGAGTGCCCCGAGGAAGTCAGGTTGCATCAGGGGCTCGCCCCCGGAGAACGTTACACCCCCGCCGGATTCATCGTAGAAGATGATGTCGCGACGGAGGACATCCATCACCCGCTCGGACGTCATCTCCTCGCCGATCTCCTCCAGCGCGCCCGTCGGGCAGGCCTCGGCGCAAAGGCGGGTTTCCATCGCACAGTCGGCGGCGAGGACGTGACCGGTTCGCTGGAGGTGTTTCCCCGCCCATTGGCAGGCCGCCCGACAGGCCCCGCACCCGATGCAGCGTCCCCGCCAGAAAACGATCTCGCCCCCGCGTCGCTTGCTCTCGGGATTGTGGCACCACGGGCAGTCGAGCGGACAGCCCTTCAGGAAGACCGTGGTCCGGATGCCGGGTCCATCGTGGATGCTATAACGCTGTATGTCGAACACCGTTCCCGAGGGCAGTGCGATTCCTCTCCATCCCGAGGGATTCGAATACCTAACTACAAGGTACTCGAGACGTCGGATGCCCGCAAGGCAGGCCGGAGGGAATGCCGGATTCGTCCGCCCGGACCCGCGCCGGGATCCTCGGCAGGAGTTGGCGGGCCGGAGGGGGAATACCGGGGTGAATGGCGGAATTCTTGCAGAGGAGAAGAGTCTATGGCAAAGGAGTACCATACATGCCCGATGTAATCCGCCGAATCGCGGGGCGGCGGGGGGAACTCACCCGCGCCCAGCGCCGCATCGCCGAGCACGTGGATGCGAACTACGCGGAGGTCGCCTTCTTCACCGCCGCCCAACTGTCCTGGGAAACCGGGGTGAGCGAATCCAGTGTGGTCCGCTTCGCCCGGGCCCTGGGTTACCGCGGCTACCCGGAATTCCAGGCGGCCCTGCGGGAAATGCTCCGAACCCGCCTTACCACCGTAAATCGATTGCGAAGTGCCGCCGCGGACGGGAGGGAAGGGGACGACATCGTGCATCGGGTCATGACCTCCGATGTCGAGGACATTCGGATCACCCTCCGCGGGTTGGATCGGGACGCCCTCCGGGCCGCGGTTGATGCGCTATTGTCCGCCCGCCGCATCCACGTCATCGGCGGGCGCGGGGCCGCCGGCCTGGCACACATCCTCGGCTTTGGGCTCAACTGGATCCTCAGAAATGTCACGGTTCCTTCCCTCGGTGCGGGGGATGCACTGGACAGTATGATGACCGTCGGCCCCGCGGACGCGGTGCTGGCCCTGGGCTTCCCGCGCTATGCCCGGATCACCGTGGACATGTTGAAAGTGGCGGCCCGGCGCGGTGCCCGGACCATCGCCGTCACCGACGGTGCCATGTCCCCCCTGGCGGAATACGCGGATCTGCTGCTCATCGCCCGCAGCGGGCAGTTATCGTACGCCGATTCCCTGGCGGCGCCCCTGAGCCTCGTCAACGCACTGCTGGCCGCCGTCGGGGAGGAGGATCCCCGGGGGACGGTAGGGGCCCTGGCGGAGATGGAGTCCCTCTGGGAGGAGTTCGGGATCTACGCGGAGGATCCGGATCGCGGCGAAGTGTCGCGTCCGGGGAAGGAGTGAGCCCATGCCGGTCGATGAAGGGAATCACATATTCTTTCGCAACGTTCGCCGAACGCATCCCCTGGTGGTGCGCGGAGAGGGTGTCTATCTCTACGATGAGGCGGGAAATCGTTACCTGGATGGATGCGCGGGGGCGCTGGTGGCCAATATCGGGCACGGCGTGGAGAGTGTGGCCCGGGCCATGTACGAGCAGGCGCAAACCGTCGGCTTTACCCATCTCTCTCGCTTTGCGTCGCGGCCGATCCTGGAGCTGGGAGAGCGGGTTACGGGGATCGCGCCCGAGGGGCTGGACCGTCTCTACCTCGTCTCGGGCGGCTCGGAGGCCACGGAATCCTGTCTGAAGATGGCCCGGCAGTATTTCCTCGAGCGCGATGGTTCCAGCCAGAAGCACGTGGTGATCGCCCGATGGAACGCCTACCACGGCAATACCCTGGGGGCCCTGTCCATGAGTGGCACCATACCGCGACGCCGACCCTACACGCCCTATCTCCTGGATTTTCCGCACATCAATGCCCCCTATTGCTATCGCTGCCCCTACGAAGCCCGACCGGGGCGCTGCGGGGTGCCCTGCGCCCACGAGCTGGAGGATGCCATCAACCGGGTGGGGGCGGAATACGTCAGCGCCTTCATCGCCGAGCCCGTGGTGGGAGCGGCCGCCGGGGCGCTGGTGCCGCCGGCGGAATACCTCCCGGTCATCCGGGAGATCTGTGATCGGTACGACGTCCTGTTCATCGCCGACGAGGTGATGAGTGGGTTCGGGCGAACCGGGGCGCATTTCGCCGTGGACCACTGGAACGTGGTCCCGGACATGATGTCGCTGGCCAAGGGGATGGGGAGCGGATACGCGCCCCTGGGGGCGGTCCTGGCCCGGGAGGAGATATGGGAGGCCTTCTGGCGGGGTAGCGGTGCCTTTGTCCACGGGCACACGTACGGAGGTAACCCGGTGGCCTGCGCCACCGGCGTGGCGGTATTCGACTATTATCTCGAGCACGGGTTGGTGGATAACAGCGCCCACATGGGAGCGCTGTTGATGGAGGCGCTGGCGCCCCTGGGGGACAACCCCATCGTGGGTGACGTCCGGGGCCTGGGTCTCATGATCGGGGTGGAGTTGGTGGCCGACCGGGCGACCCGGGCTCCCTTCCCGGGGGGACCGGGCCGGATGGCGGAGCGCGCCACGGGCATCCTGATGGACCACGGGGTGGTGGTCTATCCGGGCGGGGGTAGCGTGGAGGGCCGCGCCGGGGATCATTTCCTCATCGGACCCCCGCTGGTCATCGACGAAGGGGAGGTCCGGGAACTGGCGGCGGCGGTGATCGAGGGACTGGGAGCGCTGGCACGGGCGGAGGGGCGCGCGTGAGAGATGATTTGTTCGCTGATGAGGGCAGGGAAGGGGAGAGATGGTGATGGGTGAAGTGGAGAAACGATTGCCCCTGGAGGGAATCCGCATCCTCTCGGTGGAGCAGTTCATAACGGGTCCGTACTGTACGCAACTCCTGGCCGACGCCGGCGCCGAGGTGATCAAGGTGGAGCGGCCGGGCGCGGGGGATCCGCGCCGAACCATGGGGCCGTACCTGGAATCACCCCAGGGAGAACGGGTCAGCGGCGGTTTCATCGAGTACAATCGCAGCAAGAAGAGCCTGACCTTGAACATGGCCACCGAGGCGGGCAAGGAGATCTTTCGGAAGTTGGCGATGGAAGTAGACGTGGTCCTGGAGAATCTTCGGCCGGGATCCATGAAGAAGCTGGGGCTGGATTACGAGGCGCTGTCGGTGGACAATCCCCGCCTGATTTACGCCGCCATCAGCGGTTTCGGCCAGATGGAGGAGTACGCGGGTCCGTACCAGGCCTGGCCGGCCCTGGATATCGTCGCCGAGGCGATGTCCGGCGTCATGCACATCGTGGGCTTCGCCGATCGGCCGCCCACCTACACCATTTACGGGCTGGCGGACATCTACTCGGGGCTGGTCAATGCGTACTCGATCATGTTGGCCCTTTTCCAACGGGAGATGACGGGCCGGGGCCAGATGGTGGATACATCGATGTACGACAGCATGGTGTCCCTCAACGAGCGCTCGGTGGCACTGCACTCCCTGACCGGGGAAATACCCGTGCGCGGGACCGAGCGGGTCCTGGGGCCGCGGGGCGCGTACCGGGCCCAGGACGGCTACGTGGCGCTCAACATCCCGACCGACCAGATGTGGGCCCGGCTGGCCGGGGCCATGGAGCGCGAGGATCTCATCGAGGATCCCCGGTGTCTCACGGGGCCCGACCGCGCGGAGAACGATGATTTCGTGCGGGTGGTGCTGGAGGGCTGGATGGCGACGATGACCCAGGACGAGGCGGTCGCACACCTGCAGGCGGCGGGGGTACCGGCGGGGCCGGTCCAGACCGCGGAAGACTTGTTTTCCTGCCCGCAGGTGGCGGCGCGCAGGATGCTCGTCGACGTCCCGCACGCCAAGATGGGCAGCGTCAAGATGGCCCGTTCCCCGGCACGCCTCTCCGGAAGCCCCGAGGTTTCGCCGGGGGCGCCGCCGGAGCTGGGCGAGCACAACCGGGAGATCCTGGGCGATCTCCTGGGACTTTCCCCCGGGGAGATCGCGGAATTGCGGGATGCGGGCGTCATCTAGAATGGGAGGCGAAGTGACGTGTCCGATGGAGTGGTAATCGCGGGATCGGTGCGAACGCCCATGGGCCGCTTCGGCGGTGCACTCAAGGAGTTCACCGCCGCCGAACTCGGTGGATTGGTGGGACGGGAGGCGCTGCGGCGTGCGGGGGTCGTGCCGGAGGAAGTGGACGAGGTAATCGTCTCCAACGCGCGCCAGGCGGGGACGGGGCCCAACCTGGGCCGGCAGCTGGTAGCCCGCTGCGGGTTGCCGGAGACGGTTCCCGGTTACACCGTGAACATGGCGTGTGGATCCGGGGTCAAGGCGGTGGAGTTGGCCGCCGGAGCCATCCGGGCCGGGAATGCCCGATGCGTCCTGGTGGTGGGCGTCGAGGCCATGAGCCGGATTCCCTACTTGCTGGATGAAGCGCGATGGGGCTACAAGCTGGGTAATTCCACGTTGCACGATGCGCTCTACAAAGACGGGTTCATTTGTGCCCTTACGGACCAGCACATGGGGATGACCGCGGAGCACCTGGCGGAGAAGTATGGAATCCGCCGGGAGGCGAGCGATGCGTACGCCTTGATGTCGCATCGCAGGGCGGTTGCGGCGCGGGAGGCGGGAGAATTCGCGTCGCAGATCCTCGCCGTTCCGGTGCCCGGGCGGCGCGGTCCGGACGTCGAGTTCTCAGAGGACGAATGCCCGCGGCCCGACACGTCGCCGGAGAAGGTGGCGAAACTGCCGCCGGTATTCAAAGGGGACGGGCAGGTGACGGCGGGGAATGCCTCGGCCATCGCCGACGGAGCGGCGGCGGTGGTTCTCACCTCCGAGGAATATGCCCGGGAGTCCGGCCTACGGAGCGGATTGGAGGTCCTGGGTTTCTCCTCGGTGGGCGTGGACCCCAACTACATGGGAATCGGGCCCGTCCCGGCCATCCGGGGGCTGCTGAACACCCTGGGGCGCGATCTGGAAGAGTTCGCTGCCATCGAGCTCAACGAGGCCTTCGCCGCCCAGGCGTTGGCGTGCATCGAGGAACTGGGCCTCGACGGCGAAAGGGTCAATCCACAGGGTGGAGCCATCGCCCTGGGCCACCCCATCGGGATGACGGGCGTCCGAATGCTGGTGGCCTTGGATCACCTGCTCGGAGACGGCGAATTGGGATTGGCGAGCATGTGCGTCAACGGGGGTATGGGTGTGGCCGCCGCCGTTCGCTCGCGCCGGGGATAGTCTAGG
>PWSR01000136.1 GCA_003563985.1 Clostridia bacterium
AGATTGTCACGAAGCGCATGGAACCGGCGCCGTGGGGCCTCGTTGGCCGATAGGAAGGGACCGGGAGTTCGGCCATGGCGCTGACCTGCCTGGATCTCATGGAGAATACGGCCCTTCGAGATGCCGCATGGAGGGAATTCCTGTCGGAGGACCGGGAGGCTTGAAAGGGCCAAGGTTCCCATGGGCCAGGTCGGAGGTTCGGAATGCGGCCGAGGCACCCGACCACGTGGGGGTGCCTCGGCCTTCCCATATCGAGAGCGACGGACCTGATATCAGCTCCGGGCCAGCACGAATTCCCGGACCACGTTGGCCCATTCTTCCGGGTGCTCGATCATCACGTGGTGCCGGGCCTTCGTGAACACGTGCATCTGCGCGTCATCGATGTCGTTGAAGTACCGCATGGCTCCCTCCGGGGAGGTCCCGGGATTCTCCCGGCTCCACGTCATTAGGACGGGAAGGCGGAGGTTACGCGCGTGCTCCCACATGAACTTCCCGCGGTACATCTGGTTGTTCCTGCTGGCGTCTGTACTAGAGCCGGTGCTTCGGGCGCGCTCCGTGGCCGTCTCCACGTTTCGTAGGGCAATCTCCAGGGCGAGGTCGAGGAGTTCATCGGTGATCAGGGCCTTGTTCGCGAAGTTCTTTTCGAACTTTTCCCGGATCGCCTCCCTGGTGGGTTTCCCTCCGAACAGCCACTTCGATATGGCAAAGGGCCGGCGGGGCGGGGGGTGCTCCCTGCGATCACCGTCCCAGACCACGTACGGGTCATCAGGACCCGCCGCCGCCCCGAGGCTGTTGATCACGATGAGGCTCTTGACGCGCTGCGGCGCCTCGTGGGCGATGTAGTTCGCCAGCCATCCTCCCAGGGAGTTCCCGCCCACGTGCGCGACCAGGTCGAGGGTCTCCATGAAGCGGATGAGGAAATCCCCCTGGGCGGACATGAAGTGGTACTCGCTGGAGGGGCAGGGTGTCCTTCCGAAGCCCACCACGTCCACCGCGATCACGTGCAGATCTCCTTCCAGGTAGGGGATCGCCGGGCCATAGTTGATCTCGGCGCAGGAGGTCGCCAATCCCCCGTGGATGAGGAGTACCGTCTCCTTTTCGGGATCCCCGGCCTCGAGGTAATGGGTGCGAATCCCGTCGATGTCTACGTATCGATGCATCTGATCGTCCATGCCATTCCCCTCCGCAATTTAGGTTATTCCAAGGTGTTTCCCGGTTCCGGCCTTCGTCAAGATAGGGGCGATGCCCTTCTCCTCAGACCTTCGTCCACCCCGAGGCGTGGGAAGCGCGAACGGCATCCAGTACTCGCTGTACCCGCAAGCCATCCTCGAAGGTCGGTCCGTCGAACTCCTCCCCGGATTCGATCGCCGAAACGAAGCGATCCAGCAGACGCAGGAAGGGAGCCTCCAACCAGTACCCTTCTCCGATGTCGTCCTCGTGGGATCCATCCGGCAGCCTCCGAAGGCGATCGGGAATCTCCAGGGGCGCCAGTTCTTCCCCCTTGACCCCACCCAACAACTCCCTGTCGCCGGAATTGATCAGGGTGCCCCCGGTGCCGTAGACGGCGACCTCCAGGGGGCGGGTGTGTTGCACGGCAGAGCTGTAGAGGACATTCGCCATCGCACCCGAGGCAAAGCGAGCGGAGAAGGCGTAGCTGTCGTCGGAGTCGACGGTACGCAGTTTACCCGATCCGTCCCGTCGCTCTCCCACGACGGTGGTCAGGCCCCCCATGACTTCTTCGATGGGACCACACCATCCCATCAGGGCGTCGGAGAAGTGCGATGCCGAGGCGCCGAGGGCGCCACCCCCGCGGGCGACGCTGGACCACCAGTTCCAGGGCATCCCGACGGGGTCGGCCCGGCCCGATGTGAATCCCGCCAGGGAGACGAAGGTCACATCTCCGATGAATCCTTCGTCGATGAGCTCCGTCATGCGAGCCCGCACGGGCAGATAACGAAACTCGAAGTCGATGGCGTGCAGGATACCGGCATCCACGGCCGCGCGCCACATTTCTTCCGCCTGGCGGACATCCAGGGCCATGGGCTTCTCGCAGATGACGTGGATGCCCCTCTGGATGGCGGCCAGTGCCATGGGGTGGTGCAGGTCCGTGGGCGTCGTGATGATTACTGCGTCCGGATCCCGGTCCAATAGATCGTCGAAGCTCGTGGTATGGAAATCCAGGTCGAACTCGCGGGCGGCCGCTTCGGCCCGGGCCATTCGTCCGCTGGATATCGCGACGGGCATCGTCTTGGGATGTCGCACCAGGGCGGGGACTATCACCTTTGTGGCGAAGCCCGTTCCGGCGACGGCGAATTTCAGCAACGCGGATCGCTCCCTTCACATGCTCCCTGCCGTACCGCGGGAGGGAGCCAAAGACGTATCATTAGAATACGTCGCGCTCGGCCCCGGTCTCCGTGACGTCTTTTTCCACCTTCACCTTGCTGATGCCCTCGGGGATCTCGTCGGTGATACCCATCTCATCCAGGGCCTCGCCGACGGCTGCCATGTCCGCCAGGTTCGCTTCGGAGTAGTTCCGGCAGATGGTGATCCCGGTGGCACCGGCCTCGTAGGAGGCGCGCACCCCGGCCTTGATATCCTCCGCGGTATTCTTCACGTCCCCGATACCCTGCACACCCACGCCCAGACCCGGGTAGACCTGCACCGCGGGACTCAGGGCCCGCACCGTCCGCGCGGTTTCGTTGAAGACGTACTCCGCGCTGAAGCCGGTATGCTTCAGTTCTTCGAAGGGTGCTTCATCCAACTGGAGGATGCGGTACAGCAACTTCGTGGCCTCGGCGGCTTCAAAATCCCCGAGGATCGACTTGGTATACCCGTCCACGATGCCGTGGAAGCGCGGTCCCGCCGCCACGTGATACATCACCGGCTTGATCCAGTCCGCGAACTTCTTGAATTCCGCCAGGTCGAACTGCGCCCGCATGAAGGGGTTGAAGGTATTGATGTACTGCCACACCATCTGCCCGACGTAGGCATCGGGCTTGAGCCACTTGATGGTGCCGTACACTTCCTTCGCCAGGTCCTTGTGGCTCTCGTGCCACATCTTCTCGTAGGGAAAGACCATCGGGTTGTGGAGCAGGATGCGGAGGAATTCGATGAGGTGGCCATCGGTGGGCTTCAGCCCCGTGCGGGCCCGATCGAAGTACTTCTCCAGTTCCAGGTATCCTCGCCGCGCCTCCTCGGGATCAAATCCGAATTCGCGGGCGCGCTCGCGGCAGTACTTGCAAAAGCACGTGGATTCCTGGCCGTCCATCATCAGCATCATGGTTCCCTTGCGCTCCACGCCCCACAGGAAGCCATCGATGTCATAGTTCTTGAAGTGGTTCTCGATGACCGAGCGCCACCAGGCGATGTACTCGGGATTGTTGACGCAGGGTCGGCCCGTCCGGCGTCCGTGGATGTCGACCTCGAGGACGTGGACCCAACCCGGTATGTTCAGCGAACGGGGCTCGGTGCGGGAGGTCTCGCAGTAGTAGGGGTAGATTCCCATGCCGCGCTTCTTCGCCGGTTCCGATATGAGCTCCAGGAAGTCGACGCCCTGGTACGCCGGGTCCGGGGCGTGAAATTCCTTGAGGTGCGTCGCCTCGTAATAGCGCGGGTCGATGTCGAACATGGCGCCGCCCTGTAGGTGGTCCGGTTCTTGCTTGCCGTGGTCGGGATACCAGTCCGTGGCGCGGCCGGCGTTTCCGCGGCTCCAGGATATCGTCGACGGGATCAGGGCGTTGACGTGGGATTTCTCCTCCAGGATGTCCAGTACGTTCTCGACGCCCTCGTCCAGGAAACTGATGAGGCCGATCTGCACCCCGACGAAGTTCCGCTTCCTCGGGTCCAACTTGGAATTCTCTGTCATCGGTCATCCTCCTCGCGTAACGTTGCATCGGTCAATTGTGGTGGATCGGGCCGGTCCAATTTCACGGGAGCCGGCCGAAGTTCAAATCCTCCCCGGGGCGAGGCGCAGCAATATATCCCGGGCGGATACGGCCACGTGGTTCGCCTCCTCCGGGGTGAGGTAGGCGTGGGAGGGCAGGCAAACCAGGGCATCCGCCATCCCTTCGGTCACCGGGAGCATGCCCGGGTGTCCGCCCCGCTCCCGGAAGTAGGGGTGGAGGTGATCCGGGGGCACGTAGTGCGCCCCGGCGTCGATGCCGAGTTCTCTCATCTCCTCGGCGAAAGCATCTCGGATCCCGGGGTCCACCGTGATGGTGTAGACCCGGTAGCAATGGGTGTAGCCCGCCGGGAGGACGGGGAGCCTACACGGTGCGTCCGCCAGGATTTCATCGTACAGCGCTGCGATCTCCCTCCTGCGCCGAAGATCCGCATCCAGTTTCCTCAGTTTCACGCGACCCACCGCGGCCTGCAGGGAATCCATTCGCTCGTTCAAACCGGGTATCACCATGCCCGCCGGCGCCGAGGACGGGGGAAGGGGGTCGTCGTAATTGTAGGGCGTCTGGGTCCGGCCGTAATGCCGCACCCAGTTGATTCGCCGGTAGTATTCCGGGTCGTCGGTGGTCAGCGCACCGCCGCTGCCCAGCACCCCCAGCACCTTCGTGGAGGCCAGGCTGAAGCACCCGATGTCCCCGATGGCCCCCACCCGGCGCCCGCGATACCGGGCGCCGGTGGCCAGGGAGGCATCTTCGATGAGGACGGCCTCGGGATAGTCGGCCATGACGTCCTTGATCCGATCCATGTCCGCGGGTAGCCCGTACATGTGTGCGATGACCACCGCCCGGGTCTCGGGTGTCAGGGCCTCGCCCAGCTTCACCGGATCGACGTTGAAGGTATCCTCCTCGATGTCGACCCACTTCAGGCGGGCGTTGCGGTGAACCGCCGCCAGGGATATCGCCAGGTCGGCGTTGGCCACCCCGATCACTTCGTCCCCGGGTTCCACGCCGGCGGCCAGGAGGGCGATCAGCAGGGCCGAGGTGCCCGAGGTAACCGCCACGGCGTATTCGGCCTCGCAGTAGGCGGCGAACTCGGCCTCGAAGGCCGGGACGTCCGGGCCCATGACGAAGCTTCCGTGATCCAGCACGCCCTGGATCGCCCGGTCGATTTCCTCGCGGTCCCGCCGGTAGTGTTCGATCCCGTTACTGGTCAATCCGATGCGGTAGTCGCCCATGTCCACTCCCTCGATCCGTCGTCTCGGCCGGCCGCTCTCGCATCAGGCGAAGAACAGGGGGTTTTCCGGAAGTAGGGCCCCGTCGCGGGCGACCATCTGTCCCTCTTTATAAACCATGGCCGGGGCGTAGAGGTTCCGCAGGTCCTCCAGGGGATCCTTGGCCACCACGACGAAGTCGGCGACCAAGCCGGGCTGTACCGATCCGACGAAGGAGTCGATGCCGCAGAGTTTCGCGGCCGAGGCGGTGGCGTTCTTGATGACCTGCATGGGGTCGTCCACGACGCCGTATTCCATGTGCAGTGCCATCTCGTTGATCAGGGCCGCCGGGGGCGTGCAGGGGCTACCCTGGTCGGTACCCACGGCCATGTTGACCCCGGCCGCCGCTGCCCGGGCCACGCCGCGGGCGCGATCGGGGTCGGCGATCATCTTCTTGCGCCGCTCGATTTCCGCCGGCGGGATGCCGATCTCGTGCCCGTGGTGTGCCTGCATCCACGACGCCGAGAAGGTGGGGATCACGAAGGTGCCCTTCTCCAGCATCAACTCGATGGTCTCGTCGGTGAAGTCCGTCCCGTGTTCGATGCTGTCGATCCCGGCCTCCACCACCTGGCGGGCTCCCTCGGGGGTGGTGGCGTGGGCGGTTACCTTGCGCCCCAGGTTGTGGCTCTCATCGACGAGGGCCTTGAGCTCGGCGTCGGTGAACGAGGGGTTGGGGGTGGAGGCGGAGCCGGGGAACAAGAAGGAGCCCAGGGATGCCTGGGTCGCGATGACCTTGATCAGGTCCACCCCGCCCTTCGCCAGGTCGCGCACCATCTGGCGCACGCCGTCGGGGCCGTCGGCCTCCACGCCGCACCACCAACAGTGCCCGCCCGTGGTCGTTATGGGGGGACCCGAGGCGAGGATGCGGGGCCCGGGGACCGTTCCGGCGACGGCGGCGTTGCGGGATTCCACGCCGAGCCAGTGCACGCCCAAGTCCCGGATGGTGGTCACACCCGTCTCCAGGTAGCGCCGCATGTTCAGGGTACACTTCATCGCGGCCAGGGCCGTGGAATCGTTCTGCGATTGCAGCTGGATGTCCTGGAGTGCATCCCAGGCCAGGTGGGCATGACTGTCAAAGAGCCCCGGTATCAGGGTCTTTCCGGCCAAATCCAGTCGGTCGGTACCCTCGGATACGTCGATGGGCTCGGAGGAAATGGTCTCGAACTTACCGTCCCGCACCAGGATGTTCATCCCATCCCGGGGTTCATCGGACACACCGTCGATGAGTCTGGCGTTTTGAATCAACAAGTCTCCCAAGATTACCACCCTTCTTCTCTCTCGTGTGCATGGTCTGCCGCGCGCAAACTCGGGTGAGGCAATGCTTCATTCTTCGCCACGGCCCCGCATCCTGCCTTTGTGGATGGGTAACCTATCCCATTATTCCATATCGCGGGGCGAGATTCCCCGCACCGATTGGAGGAGTCCTACCTTCGTCTTTGATCACGAGGCTTCAACGCATCCGTGTTGGCGTCGCGGACCGACCCGGGGTGGCCATTGCTGCAGGATTGCGTCCCGCCACCGGGGAATAGCACCCTAGCACACCGTGGAATCCGATGCGCCCCAGGGTGGCATCGCCCCCTTTACGGCACGAGTCCGTCCGAATGGAGGAAGATTGATATGAAAGTATGGATCGGCACCGATATGGAGGGCGTTTCCGGCGTTGCCAGCCGGGAACACACCTCCGACAAGGGCAGTCTCTACCACCTGGCCTGCAAGTGGCTCACCGAGGAGGTCAACGCCGTCGCGGGGGCCGCCTTCTCCACCGGGGCCCGGGAGGTCGTGGTCGCAGATACCCACGGCACCTGCCACAACATCCTCCGGGAGGATCTCCATCCGGAGGCGCGGCTGATCAACGGCAAGGTGGCCAGCCTTCCCAACAGCGCCGTGGTCGGTCTATCGGAGGATGTCGACGCCGTATTCCTGGTCGGCTACCACGTCCGGGCCAATCGCGATCCCGGGATGCTGGACCATACCGCCTGGGCCCAGACCGTGGCGGAGGTGCGCATGAACGGGAAACCCGTCGGGGAGACGGAACTGGTGGCGGGGTACGCCGGGAGCCTGGGCGTCCCCACCCTGGCCGTCCTCGGGGACGATGTCCTCGCCGAGGATGTGCGCCAACACATGCCCGGGGTGCGCCCGGTGGTCGTGAAGCAAGCCATCAACCGGTTCACGGGATGCCACGAGTCCCCGGCGCGGGTCTACCGCCGCATCGAGGAGGGGGTCCGAGAGGCCATGGCGGGGGCG
>PWSR01000053.1 GCA_003563985.1 Clostridia bacterium
GAATAGTTCGGGCCCATCTTCCCGGATCGCCCGCCAGTCCGGATCCATCGAGGTCTTGCCCTGCATCTGGTCGAAGGTGAGTCCGAGGATGCGTTCGGCGGCGGGATTGGCGGATACGCTGGTGCCTTCGGCCGATTGATAGACGACGCCCAGGGCCATGGTCTCGAAGAGTCGACGATGTCTTTCCTCGCTCTCCTCGAGTGCATTCTCCGCCCGCCTGCGATGGGTGATATCGCCTTAGAAACAGACCAACTTGCTCTCGCGATCGCTGTCCACCCTGGTGACGGATACTTCTACATCGAAGGTACTCCCGTCCCTTCTTCGGTGACGCGTCTCGAGGAGATCGCAATTGCCGCCGGGTGCCGGATCGTAGCGTTGTGCGGGTGGTTGGAATCCGAAGTTGGCCTCGAGATCCTCGATGCCCATGGTCACCAGTTCCTCCCGTGCAGCACTGGGCAAGATGATGTGGGTCGGGTGGTCTTACGCGTGCTGGTTTTCCCGCCGGGTTCGGGGGGGTATAATCTCTACGGATGTCACCGGCACCCGGGGATGGGCCTCCCCGTATAAGGTATCGCGGCTTTCGACTTGTTCGATGCCGGCCTGGAGGCATCTGCATCTCGGTGACGAATCCTATCTTCGAGGCCAGCTGACGGAGTTTGTCTCTAGTGCAATGGGAGGTTTTCTATGACCAAGACCCCGGATAGTAAGGAACCCAGGAGAAAACCCCGGGAATCGCCCGGGCCGAAGGTGCGAGATTTCCTCGAGAAATGGGGCACCTGGATCGGCATCGCGGTGATGTTCCTTGCGCATATTCGCCTGGTAGCGATCAACATCGGCATGGGTGTCCACGAAGTGCTCCCGGCCTACGCCGACATGGAAGTGGGTTCCCTGGAGGCCTGGATCGATACGATACCCAGGCTGTTTTTCAAACCCGATACCGTCCTGCAGATTCTCCGCATGTATTCCCTATGGGTCTTTTTCTTCGTCTTCCTGTGCTTATACGGGGCCCTGCGGGTCGGTGACAGCGTGCCCAGGGGTGTTCTCATGCTCATCAGCGTGGGCCTGGCCGGCGTAGTACTCCTCGGGGTGGTGACCCCCGCGGCCTGGATTCTCTTCGCCGATAATGGGCCCCTGGTCGTGGAACTGGTTCCGCCCTTCATCCTCGCGGGAATCGCGGTGCTACTGGAGTACTCGACGCGAAGAATGATGATCGTGGAGGAGTAATTGCTTCGGAACGTAACCAAGGATGCGCTGGGAAGGCCCCCCGTAGCTTAATCCGCGGGGGCCTTCCGGCGTCGCGGGGACGGTAGCCCGGTGTGCCAATGCGTTCCCCGGACTGTACCTTTCAGACGCACTCGGTTTAAAGTATGAAAGGGATCCTCCGTACCGTCCCCGGTTTTTCCCGATCCTCGGTGTCGGAGGACTTCCCCGACCGATCCCTACACCGAAGGAATGGAGTGTATATTCTTGTCCGACGTCAGATTTTATTACGGAGATGAATTGCCCCTGGAGATGCATAAGGCTCGCATCGTGCAACGATTGGAACTCAAGCCGGTGGAGGACCGCGCCCGCGCCATGGCGGGGGCAGGATACAACACCTTCTTGCTCAACAACTCCGACGTCTTCCTCGACATGCTGACCGATAGCGGTACCAATGCCATGAGCGACGAGCAGTTGGCCGCCATGATGCGCGCCGACGACGCGTACGCCGGATCGGAAACCTTCGTCCGGTTGGAATCCGTCCTGCGCCGGATATTCGGCAAAGAGTACTTTCTCCCCGCCCACCAGGGACGCGCCTGCGAGAGCATCCTCTCCCAGGTCCTCGTCGAACCCGGGTCCGTGGTTCCCATGAACTACCACTTCACCACCAGCAAAGCCCATATCGTTCTCAACGGGGGGACCATAGAGGAACTCCTCATCGACGAAGGGTGGGATGTGGAGAGCGAGCACCCCTTCAAGGGAAACATGGACACGGGCAAACTGGAGGCCCTGGTCCAACGGGTCGGGGCAGATCGGATTCCCTTCGTTCGCCTGGAGGCGGGTACCAACCTCATCGGGGGACAACCCTTTTCGCTGGAGAACCTGCGGGAGGTAGGGACCCTGTGTCGTCGCCACGGCATCATGATCGTGCTGGACGCCAGTCTCCTGGGGGATAATCTCTATCTCATCAAACGCCGCGAATCGGCCTGCGCCGACTGGAGCATCGAAGAGATCATGCGGGCGGTGGCGGAAGAATGCGACGTCATCTATTTCTCGGCCCGGAAGCTGGGCGCTGCCCGGGGCGGGGGAATGTGCCTGGATGATGCCGATCTCTATCTCAAGATGCGGGAATTGATCCCATTGTACGAGGGGTTCCTCACCTACGGCGGTATGTCCGTCCGCGAAATGGAGGCCTTGGCGGTGGGACTGGAGGAGACATTGGACGAAGACGCCATCTCCCAGGGTCCGGAGTTCACCGCCCACATGGTCGAGCAACTGCGGAAGCGGGGCATTCCCGTGGTCGTCCCCGCCGGTGGATTGGGGTGTCACGTAGATGCCCTCCGGTTCCTGGATCACGTGCCCCAGGAGGAATACCCGGCGGGCGCCCTCGCCACCGCGTTCTTCATCGCCTCCGGTGTGCGCGGGATGGAGCGGGGTACCATGTCCGAGCAGCGGGAGGAGGACGGAAGCGAGACCCTGGCCCACATGGAACTGTTGCGTCTCGCCCTGCCGCGGCGGGTATTTACGGTCTCCCAGGTCGGGTACGTGGTGGACCGATTGCAATGGCTCTACGAGAACCGGGAGCTCATCGGCGGGCTCCGCTTCGTGGAGGAGCCGGATATACTGCGGTTCTTCTTCGGCAAACTGGAACCGATGACGGATTGGCCGGCCCGGTTGGTGGCCCGATTCCGCGAGGACTTCGGGGACACCCTCTGATCGGATTCGTGCCCGTATGCATCCCCGGGGCCGCGGTTCTACCGCGGTCCCTTCGATGGTGGGTTAGGATGGGGTATGATTGCACCCGGGGTGGCCTCCGTTCGGTGCGGACGGGGTTTCCCCGAACTCGCGAATACTGGGGGGATCGATCGTCGTGCGAACCAAGACCGTGGTGACCGTCGGTTTGCTCATCGCCGTCAGCGTAATACTGACCCGCCTCTTCGGATTCATGGTGCCCGTCGGCGGTGTAATGGGTTTGCGGATCAGCTTCGGGGAGCTTCCCATCTACCTATCCGGTATGCTCTTCGGGCCCCTGGTGGGGGCGGCCGCCGGTGCCATGGCGGATCTCATCGGTGTGGCGGTGGCGGGCATCGATTTCTTCCCGGGCTTCACCCTGAGCGCCGCCCTGGCGGGATTCATCCCGGGGCTGCTCCTGTATCCGCATCGATCGAACTTGCGCCTTCCCCGCTTGTTGGTTACCTTGATCCTCACCGGATTCCTCGTGACGCTGCTGAACACCTACTGGATCGTCCTCCTGTATCGCGCCGCCGTGGTCGCCCTCTTGCCGCCCCGCCTGATATCCCGGGCGGTAATGATTCCGCTTCACGCCGGGATCCTGTGGCTCTTGGTCAACCGGGTTCGCGTCGATCGGCTCTAGGAAGTTCCCGGAATAGGGACGGCTTTACGGGGGTAGAACGGGTGGAGGTTTACCGCAAGGGTTTGGCGTTTCACCCGTCGCAGTTACCCCTGAATGCCTCTCCACCCTCGCTCACGAACCTGCCGTTTTGCGCTCCCCGGGACTCAGCTACGGTCGCCCTTTGCCGTCGGCGAGGGCGGTGCGGGCGACTCAGCTATGTTTACCAGGGCGTCGATCAGTCCGTCGCAAATGGCCCCGGCGATGCGTTCCCCGATTTCCGCGGAGGCTCCGGCGGTGGGGGCGAAACTGCCGGAGCGGGGCAGGGTTGGGGCCTCCGGGGGCAGGCTGCGGTAGGGGCGGACGAGGGGAGAGTCCTCCCGCGGCGTGCGCTCTTCTCGAACCAGCTCCGGACGAAGTGCCATCATCAGGGCTGTCTCTACCAGGGCGGCGTGCTCCAGTTCCCAGCCCACCCAGGCATCGCCGAAGAGATCCTCCACCAGGGGGTCGGGGACGAGATCCCACCAGTTGATCAGGGTTACCCAACTTCCCCCACGACGGCCCAGGCGGGCCCCCTCCCAGAGAAAGGCCTGGCTCTCCATGTGCCCGTTGAGGATCGCGATCCGGCGGACGCCCTGCCGTCCCAGTTCCCCGATCAGGTCCCTTGCCACCCGGGTCAAGGTGGTGCCGTCGAGATTGGCGGTACCGGGCCAGGGGTTACTGTGGGGCGCGTGGGTGTACGTCAATGGGGGCAGGGATACCAGTCGGCACCCCACGGATTCGGGGATCCCCCGGAGGGCTCGATCCCCCAGGGCCAGGGGAATGAAATAGTCCGTTCCCAGCGGAAGATGGGGACCGTGCTGCTCTACGGACCCCGTCGGCAACACCGCCACGGGATCTTCGGCCACCAGGGACTCGATATCCGTCCAGGTCATTTCTGCCCACCGCTTCATTCTCTCCAAGAGCAACACCTCCGTTTCCCTATTTCTCTCCACGATGACGGTTCCCCTCCGGGTGCATTCCGCAGCGGGCGACGCCGCCCGGCAGGGATGTCGATATCATTTCGCGTATATTGATCCCGTGAGGAGGTGGGGTATGCGTTACGATTTCGATAATCCCCCCGACCGACGGAATACGCTCTGCAACAAGTGGGACCGGGTGGCCGATCTGTTCGGCAACCCCGATGCCCTTCCCATGTGGGTGGCGGACACGGATTTTCCCTGTCCGGAGCCGGTGATGGAGGCCTTGCGCGCCCGCCTGGAACATCCAATCTTCGGTTACCATTACCCGCCCGACTCCCTCTACGAAGCCGTCGTGGACCGGATGTGGGAGCATCACGGATGGCGCATCCGTCCCGAGTGGGTGGTATTGGGTCCCGGCGTCATCAGTGACCTCCGGTCCGCCCTGGGGGCCGTGAGCCGCCCCGGCGACGAAATCGTCCTGCAGCCACCGGTTTACTATCCCTTTGCTGCCGCCGTGGGGGATGAGGGTCGCCGCGTGGTGGAGAATCCCCTGCTGCTGGAGGACGGAAGATATCGCATGGATTTCCCGGGCCTGGAGTCCCTGTTCGAGGTTGTGACCTCCTTCCCGGCCCGCGATCCTCGCATATCCGCCGTGGTCCTGTGCAGTCCCCACAATCCCGTGGGCCGGGTGTGGGAACGGGGGGAGTTGGGCCGGCTGGGGCAGATCTGCCTGCGACAAAACGCCGTCTTGATCTCCGACGAGATTCACTGCGACCTGGTGGTGGGCGACGGGGCCCACGTGCCGGCGGCCTCCATTTCCGCGGAATTGGCGCGCAACACGATCACCCTGATGTCCGCCAACAAGACGTACAACACCCCCGGGCTCAAGACGTCCTTCGCCATCATCCCCGACGAGGACATCCGCCGCCGCTTCGGCTTCGCCGGTCGCGCCCGGGGCGGAGTGAACTGCCTCGGGTTGGCCGCCCTGGAGGCGGCGATGCGCGATCCCGACGACTACCTGGAGCAGCTTCTCGAGTATCTCCGGGGCAACATCCGGGTTTTCCGCGAGGGGATCGCAGACCTGGACGGGGTGAAACTGGTGGAGCCCGAGGGCACCTATCTCCTCTGGCTGGACATGCGGGGACTCGGTTTGGATGATCACGCCCTGGCGCGCTTCGTGGTGAATGAGATCGGGATCGCCCCGGACTACGGGTACGTCTTCGGGACCGGTGGCGGGGGCTTTCAGCGGATCAACGTCGGATGCCCGCGCTCGATGGTCGTCGAAGCGGTGTCCCGCCTGCGGGGCGCACTGCGAGCGCGATAGCGAAGGACGATATGGGGGCGGGAGCGGGCGATTTCTCGCGGCCCCGGGGTCGAGTCGAGGGCTCCGCGTTGCACTTGGAGCGAGGGAGATCAAGCCTCCGAGCGTTTCCGGCGGGCAAGGGAAAGGACGGGGCCCTCGATTCGGACGGCATCCGCGGGGCAGACCTCCTCGCAGCAACGACAACCGATGCAAAACCGCGGCTTCGGGCGCGGTAGCCCCGCCGCCGTTTTGAGCATGGCGCCCGACGGGCATATGGTGATGCAGTCGCCGCAGCGCGTGCAGAGACCGGGATCCACGGCGGCCCTCGGATGGAAGAGGCGCCGGGCCAGGGGGACCAGGAATGTCGGTAGCATGCCTCCGATTTCGGGCGGCTCGGGCGCGTGCTCGAAATCCGGGACGGCCAGGGTCGCGGGATCGTCGCCCAGCACTTCGATATCCTCCGGTTCGATGCGGCCGATTCCCGCCGCCGCGGCAAAGCGCAGGTGCAGTACGTTTCGCGGATCGATCCCGACCAGGCGGCAGGCGACGGCGTCGGCGGCCACGGGATCGCGGCTGGCCAAAAGGAAATTCCCCCTTCGCGGCCGTCCGTTTCGCGGCCCGCGGCCCTCCATGGCTACGATGCCGTCCACCACGGAGATGGGGGGCTCGAGGTACCGCACCAGGTCGGCGATCATCCACGCGAAGGTCTCCTGGCGATGATAGCGAAGGTGCAGGGAGGCCTTGGTGGTCCCGGGTACGCACCCGAACAGGTTCTTGCACGCGCCGCTATACCGCGTGAAACCGTGGGTCTTCAGCCGGGCCAGGTTGACCAGGTTCCCGCGTTCCACCACCGACCGGGCCAGCGGAATACTTCGGAATAGGCGAGCCCCGGGATTATCGACCGCGACCGGATCCGCAAAGGAGACCAGGGGGACCTCTAGTTTTTCCAAGATTTCGCCGATGCCGGCGGTCCGGGCCACGGCCGCCACGGGGTGGACGGCGGGGCTATCCCCGGCGGCGAGGCGATCGAATCCCCGGTCACGGAGGGCTTCGATGGTCGCCGCGACTATCGCAGGATGGGTACAGACCGCCGATTCCGGGGTCGCGGGGACCAACAGGTTCGGCTTGAGGAGCAGGGGTGCATGCGGGGCCAACTCTGCCGGCAGCAGTTCCATCGCGCGCTCGAGGGCGGGGAACAGGACTTCGCGATCGTAGGAAGGAACCTCCAGCAGGAGGACGGTGCTCGGCACGATACCATCTCCTCTCGGTGCGCTACTATCTACCCACAAAGATACAGGCCGGTTTCACCGCGGGCAATCGGGAGAGACGAGGGAAGATTGATGACGATCGGTATGGCCAGAGAGTACCTGGAGCTGACGGCGTCGGAATGGGAGGTCATGGAGCCCGAACGAACGATGTGCTTCGTCGCCATCGGTCCCCCGGAAGTGCACGGGCCGCACCTGCCCCTGGGCACCGATATCTTCGTCGCCGAGGATCTTCGGGACCGATACATCGAGGGATTCCTGGAGCGCTACCC
>PWSR01000200.1 GCA_003563985.1 Clostridia bacterium
CGGCAATGCCCTCCATGTCCACCGCTATGTATACGTTCATCCTATCTCTCCATCCAGGCGAAGATACTAGGTAGCGCGAAATCGATGGCAAAGGCCCCCGGGACTGCGGGACAGGGGGATCTTTCCACATGACCCCCGGTCGGCTTCGCGTAGAGCGGGTGGGGACCCCGACGAGAGGACAGCCCGCAAAGCGCTGCCCGGGATAGCCATATGCCCCGTCACCCGAATTCCCTGCGCACGCGCACGCGTGAAGCCGCGTGAAGCGCCGGGTACCGAAACGGATCAGCTCGGAGCGCAATGCGCTCCATAGCTACCGATCGTTTGTACTTCGATTGGGATCGGGCATTCCCCTTCTCCACCCCGCGCAGGAACCCGGCCCGGGGCAGCGGAAGACATCAGGTGATAGAATGAAATCGAACGTTGCAACCAATTGGAGAGGGCGATGCCTGTTGAACGAAGAGAAGAGTCATTTCGAAACCCGGGCGATCCACGCCGGGGAAATGCACATGGCCGACCCGGGATCTCACGTGGTACCGATCTACCAGACCTCCACGTTCGTCTTCGAGAACACCGAGCAGGGCGCCCGGCGTTTCGCCGGAGAAGAGCCCGGCTACATATATACGCGCCTGGGAAATCCTACGGTCCGGGTCCTGGAGCAGAAGATGGCCGATCTCGAGAACGCCGAGGACGCTGTGGCCTTCGGCTCGGGGATGGGAGCCATCAGTGCTGCCTTCCTGCAACTCCTCTCCGCCGGCGATCACGTCGTATCGATCAAGACGATATACGGATGTACGTACGCCCTGCTCACGGGTATGATGCGCAGGATGGGGATCGATGTAACCTTCGTCGACGGCACGGATATCGAGGCCATTCGTTCGGCAATCCGCCCGGAAACCAAGGTGTTGTACGGGGAGACCCCCGCCAACCCGAACATGGCGGTTCTGGACCTGGAGGCCTTCGCGCAACTCGGGCGGGAGAGCGGAATCCCCACCATCATCGATAACACGTTCATGTCGCCGGCCACCCAGCGGCCCCTGGACTGGGGAATCGACGTGGTCGTCCACAGCGCAACCAAGTACCTCGGTGGCCACGGTGACCTGATCGCCGGCATCCTGGTGGGCTCCTCGGATTTCGTGGCGGAAGTCAAGGAAGATGTACTGAAGGATGTGGGCGCCGTCCTCGGGCCCTTCGATGCGTGGCTGCTGATCCGGGGACTGAAAACCCTGCCCCTGCGGATCGCCCGTCACAACGAGAATGCCATGGCCGTAGCCGAGTTCCTGCGCGACCATCCCGCCGTGGCGGAGGTCCATTATCCCGGCCTTCCCTCCCATCCCCAGTACCGCCTCTCTCAAAAGCAGAATCACGGTGGATTCGGCGGGATGATCTCCTTTGAATTGTCCGGCGGGATCGAGGCGGGACGGAAGCTCCTGGACTCGGTGGATCTCTGCACCCTGGCGGTAAGCCTGGGGGCCTGCGACACGCTGATCCAGCACCCGGCTTCCATGACCCACTCCACCATGGATGAAGACCAGTTGCGCGCCTCGGGAATCGGGCCGGGTCTCATCCGCCTCAGCGTGGGCCTCGAGCACCGCGACGACATCATTTCCGACCTGAAATCCTCCCTCGACGCCCTCTAGAATACGAAACCCGGAAGGCGAATATATCGCTTTCCGGGTTCCATATATTTCATTTCCTTTACACGCGAGCGAGCAATTCCGCCATTCGGCGAGGAACGGGGAGTAACTCCGGTCAAACGGAAACCTCCCCGGTCCTGAAAACGTATATCTTCCCCACAAGGGCCGATTCGGGTACGTTGCGAGGTTTGCGTGGAGGTCCAATTATCAATAAAATGAGTTAAAGCCGTTGAGGGACCTCAGATTTCCGATTAGCGGCGATTTGCTTCTAGATACGAAGTATTTCGCGCAATCCTTTCGTAGGCGAGGTTCCCGTTGGCGGCGGTGAACCAAAGAGAAAAGACGAGTTACCGCCGACCGGCCCTTGGGAGGGGGTGGATCGCAGGTTAATCGTTGGTCACCGTTTCTCATCACGTCACGCCTTGAGATTCAAATCATCAATTTTCGCTACACCGCAAAATGGACTTGAAGGCTTTACCAAATCGAGGGGGTTAAAGTTGTGAAACGAGTTCTCAGCTTACTCGTAGTATTAATGCTGATGTTCGCCCTGGTCGCGTGCGGCGCACCCGCCGAGGAACCGGCGGAACCCGCCGAGCCGGCCGAACCGGCGGAGCCCGCGGACGAGGAAGAAGAGGAAGAGGAAGAAGTTTCCGAGAAGACCGACTGGGTTATTGCACTGGAGACGGACATCGTTCAGTTTGACCCGGTCAAGATCGGTGATGCGACCACCAGTGGCGTCGCATTCCAGATCTTCGAGCGCCTGCTGTCCCGCGCCCCCGATGGCCAACCGATTCCGGACCTGGCCGAGGACTGGGAGATCTCCGACGACGGTCTGAGCTGGACCTTCTACCTGCGCGAGGGCGTCACCTTCCACGACGGCTCTCCCTTTAACGCCGAGGTAGTGGAGTGGCACTTCAACCGCGGGAAGAGCGAGGAGAGCAACTTCCGGGCGCAGTTTGCCATCATCGAGAACATGGACATCGAAGACGATTACACCATCACCTTCAACCTCACCGAGCCGATGGCGGCCTTCGCCGACAATGTCATTATGCCCAACGGCGGTTTCATTCCCAGCATGGAAGCTTACCAGACCATGGACTACGACGATTGGGCCATGGATCCCATCGGCACCGGCCCCTTTATGTACGACGAGTGGGTACCGGGACAGCGCGTCGAACTGGTCAGGAACCCCGATTGGTGGGGCGACGGGCCGAAGCTCGAGAAGGTCATCTATCGGGTCATTCCCGAGGCCGGCACACAGGTGATCGAGCTGGAAACCGGTGGCGTGGATCTGATCACCCGGGCGACCACCGAGGATATCGAGCGGTTCGAGCAGAACCCCGATATCAGCGTAATCGTGACGCCCGCATATCGTAGCCGACAGTTCGAGCTTAACGTCGAGAAGTTCCCCTTCGACGACATCCGCATCCGAGAGGCCGTCAACTGGGCGGTGGACATGCCCTCCATCGTAGAGGCCATCGCCAGCCCGATTACAGTCTACGCCGACTCGCTGCTTCCCATGGCCGGATGGGGTTATCCGGGTGAAGGCGTTCTGCCCAGCATCGGGTACGATCCGGATCGCGCGATGGAGCTAATCGAAGAAGCCGGTTTCCAAATGGTGGGCGATTACTACGAGAAGGATGGCCAGCGACTCAGCATCACCATACACTCTCCGGATCATCGCTACTACATGGACAAGGACATCTGCGAGGTCACCCAGCACCAGTTCAACCAGGTCGGCATCGAGGCCGACGTGAAGGTGATGGAGTGGGGCGCCTTCCTCGATGAGGTTCGCGAGGGAGAGTTCCAAATGGTATTCCTCGGCTGGAACCAGTCCGGCGCCGACCCCTCCCTGTTTACCGATGCCAAGGTGATGACCGGCGGACGCGGAAACTACGCCAACCATAGTGACCCCGAGTTGGACGAGATCCTGCGTCAGGCCCAGCGCGAGACCGACATGGACGTCCGCAAGGAGCTCTACAAAGAGGCGCAAATCTTGATCAACGAGAACGTCTGGCACATCTTCATTGGGAACGAGTCCCTCCAGTGGTTCTTCCCGTCTACTGTGCGCGGTTGGGATCCCGGCCCCGCGATTTCCGGTTACTACACGCAGCTGTACTTCACAGAGTAAACAGTGGGGCTGGCCGCGGGGGAGCGGCGGAGTGACGCTCTCCCGCGGTAACCCCCTCCATCAGGAGGAGATGTTGTGTTCCAATACGCGATGCGAAAGACCGTCAACGCCATCCCGATATTGCTCGGTGTCACGATCCTGGTATTTCTCTTGGTACACTTAACCCCGGGTGACCCCGCTCGTTTGCTGGCCGGACCGGAGGCCTACGAGGAAGATATCGCGGCGATACGCGAACGACTGGGTCTCAACGATCCGCTGCATATCCAATACTGGCGTTTTCTGAATCGTGCCGTCCGCCTGGACTTCGGTCGATCCTTCCGGACGAACCGACCGGTGATGCAAGACGTAAGCAACCGCTTCCCCAATACGATACAGTTAGCCATTGTATCCATTGCCTGGGCAGTAACCGCGGGCGTGACCATCGGCATCTTTGCCGGGGTACGGCCGAATTCCCTCGGTGACAGTCTCTCCATGGGGGTTGCCCTCCTGGGCGTTTCGGCCCCGTCCTTCTGGAAGGGTCTTCTGTTCATGTTGATCTTTTCCTACTGGCTGGGTTGGCTACCCGCCTCGGGCATGGGTGAAACCTTGTTCTCGGTCGACGGCATGAAACGCATGATCATGCCCGCCATCACCCTGGGGACCGGAGCTGCGGCAGTCATCGCGCGGATGACGCGGTCCAGTATGTTGGAGGTCTTGGGTCAGGATTACGTTCGCACTGCCCGCGCAAAGGGCCTCGCGGAGCGCACCGTGATCTACCGACACGCACTGCGGAACGCCCTCATCCCCGTGATCACCCTGGTGGGCCTGCAGGTGGGCTTCCTGCTCGGCGGGTCCGTCATTACTGAGCAGGTGTTCGCCTGGCCCGGAATCGGTACGCTGGTGATCAACGGGATCTTTGCCCGGGATTATCCGATGGTTCAGGCGGTTATTTTGCTCATTGCCTGTATTTTCGTCATCGTCAACCTGATCGTCGACCTCACCTACTCCTTGATCGATCCTAGGATTAGGTACAACTAGTTCAGGAGCTGGTGCAAACATGCATGTCTTGACCCGATTGTCACGCCATCGCTCCGCTCGTATCGGCGGGGTCTGCATACTGATCATCGTCCTCATGGCCATCTTCGCACCAGTATTGGCCCCCGAGGGCTATAATGACCAAAACTTGATCATTCGTCTGCGCGGTCCGAGTGCGGAGACCCCGCTGGGAACAGATCAACTGGGAAGACACATGACTTCTCGCATTATCTGGGGTGCGCGCATATCGTTGCAGATCGCCTTCATGGCCACCGGAATTGGGTTGTTCGTCGGTGGGACCCTCGGACTAGTTGCAGGATACTACGGGGGTGGGAGCGATCGATTGATCATGGCGTTGATGGACGTCCTCCTGGCCTTTCCCGGTATCCTCTTGGCGCTGGCCGTTGTCGCCATCCTCGGGCCCGGGTTGTACAATGTGATGATCGCCGTCGGAATATCCGGCATTCCGCAGTTCGCGCGCTTGGTGCGGGGCTCCACCCTATCGATCCGTGAGAAGGAATTCATCGAGGCCCAGCACGCCGCAGGGGCATCAGACGCCCGGATTCTCGCACTTCATATACTCCCCAATATCGTCGGACCCATCGTGGTGTTCGCCACCCTACGCGTGGGAACGTCGATCATGCAAGCCGCGGGCGTCAGCTTCCTGGGTCTAGGCGCACAGCCACCCCTACCCGACTGGGGCGGGATGATTAGCCAAAGCCGTCAGCTTTTGCGCACCGCATGGTGGACGGGAATCTTCCCCGGTGTGGCCATCCTGTTGACCGTCTTCGGATTCAATCTCATGGGAGACGGACTGCGTGATGCCCTAGATCCCAGGGTTCGGATAGCGAAGAAGGGGACGGAGGCACCGAGGGAGTCAGCCGTCACAGCTGACTGATTCGGAGGATGGGAGATGAACGCTGGCAACGTGGGAGACCATCCCATTACCTCGACAATCGATCCCCCATGAAGGCTCCCCGGATGCAGAATCGCCTCCGGGGAGTCCCATTACGTACCCTGACGATCCTACTACATGCCCCACCACTTACCCACTGGTAAACCACATCAATCCGCTTCGAGGCGTGTCCCCGCCCCGCCCATCACAGCTTCTTCCGCGTGATCCAGCCCTGCGATAATGGCCCAACGCCCGGGTCCGCTGCGAACGAACCGGATCCCCGCCCGCACCTTCGGCCCCATGCTGCCCTCGCGAAAGTGTCCCTCGGCGTCGTACGCCCCCGCCTCAGAGGCAGTCATGCGGTCCAAAAAGCGCTGCATGGGCGTCCCGTAATCCACCGCGACTCCCTCAACATCCGTTAGGATCATGAAACCGTCGGCATCGACATCCCTGGCCAGACATTCCCCGGCCAGGTCCTTATCGATCACCGCCTCGATGCCCTCCATCTCTCCTCCGGGTCCCTCGACCACGGGTACGCCGCCACCCCCGGAGGCGATCACGACGGAGCCACCGTCCACGAGTTGCCGAATGGGGCCGCGCTCGACGATTCCGATCGGATCCGGGGACGGCACCACCCGTCTCCAACCGCGGCCGGCATCCTCCTTGACGACAAGACCCTTTTCCCGGACCAGGACCTGGGCCTCCTCCTCCTCGTAGAAGGGACCGATCGGTTTACTGGGATCGAGGAAATCGGGATCCTCCGCGGATACCCTGACCTGGGTCACTACCGTAACCACCGGGGTATGGATGCCCCGTTCTCTCAAGGCCTGAGAGAGGGATTGTTGAAACATGTACCCGATCAGGCCCTGGCTCTGGGCACCGCATACGTCCAGGGGCATGGGCGGCACGAGATCCCGCGCGGACTCATTTTGCAGGAGAATGCTACCGACCTGGGGACCGTTGCCGTGGGTCAACACCAATCGGTATCCCCGTTCCATCAGGGACGCCAGGTGGCGGCACGCCGTCATGATGTTCGATCGTTGTTCCTCCGCGGTCCCGCGTTCCCCGGGCTTTTGGATGGCATTGCCCCCCAGGGCTACTACCAGTAGCTGTCCGTCCTTCGACATGATATCAGCGCCTCTCAGCAGAATTCATACATTCCATCGCGAATCGCCGGAAAAGAGGCCGGATTGGATGGGTAGCCCGATCCAGTTCACGGCTTCGCGGGCGACGGCTTCGAGCAGCTTCGAAGACAGGAGCGAGGCCTCACGGGGCTCTAAGATGATGTGCGATTTCTGTCGCAGGGAAAGGGTTGACCGCCCGCCGGGAAGGGGAAACACCTCTTCGACGGGCACACCGTAACCCCGCAGGTCCCAGACGTTGAACTGGACAAATACCCGGGACCTGAGGCGCAGCCCATCCCGGGGAACGACCACGGATACGGGGCGCTCCAGGACGATGCACAGTCCGTAGAATCGGCGCAGCGGGTGACCCGTATATAGGAACAACCGATCCCCCTCGGCGACCCGCGCCCCCGTGCCGGGGAACCAGACGTATCGCTGGTCCCACTCGCGGTGCCGCGCCTGCGTGTAGGGTTCATCGGTGGAGCCCGTGATCTTGATCCAATCCGACACCATCGACACCTCCGTCGTCCCGCCGC
>PWSR01000016.1 GCA_003563985.1 Clostridia bacterium
CCTGGGCGGTATTCTGCTGCATCGGGTTGTCCAGCGCCCAGATTTCTACATCGGCACCCATATCGCTGAGCATGGGCTCGACAACCTCGGCGACGTTACGGACGCCGGGGAGGGTCAGGTACTTGATCTCCAGCATCTGGCCGTCCTTGTAGCGCTTGCCGTCGTCCTCCATGAGCCAACCGGCCTCATCCAGCAATTCGGCGGCTTTCTCGGTATTGCCGTAGTCGTACATCTCGCCGGCCTCGGGATTATAGTAGAAGTCGTGACGGGAGAGAATACCGCCGGAGGGATCGGGAATGCCTTCGTAAACGACTTCCCGGACCAGTTCGCTATCCACCTGGTGGATAATAGCTCTGCGCACCAAGATGTCGTCCGTCGGGGGGTTGCTTACGTTGACCTGCAAGCCCGCCGGGGGACCACCCAGGGTGGTGAAAACGTGGGTCTCGAAATTGCCGGAGTCCCGGAGGCGAACGAAGTCGTTCGCAGCCATGTTAGATGCGGCATCGGTCTCGCCGGTCTGCAGGGCAGCGGCGCGGGTGGAGTTCTCCTCGATGAAGCGGAAGGTAACGGTCTCGTAGTAGGCCTCGTCGGCATTGAAGCTGACGACGGGGGTATAGTCTTCGTTCTTCTCCAGGGTTACGTGGCTTCCGCCGACCCATTCGACGAACTTGAAGGGACCGCTACCGACGGGACGCTGGGCGAAGTCGTCGCCGAGTTCCTCGACGGCGGCCGGAGAAACCATTCCGTAACTAGCTGCAGAAATGGTCCGGATAAAGGGACCATAGGGATAATCGTGGACGACTTCGACGGTGTAATCGTCGACCACGCGGGTCTCCACGTACGGACCCATGCCGAATACGGCACTCTGCGAGGCGGTTGCCGGATCGACGATGCGATCGAAGTTGAACTTGACGGCCTCGGCGTTGAAGGGAGTACCGTCGTGGAACGTTACGTCATCGCGCAGGTTGAAGGTCGTGACCGTGCCGTCGTCGGATATTGACCAGTCGGTGGCCAGCGCCGGGAAGATCTCCCCGCCCTCGGTGGAGTTGACCTCGACCAAGCGGTCGAAGATCGCGCGAAGACCAAGGCTATCCAGACCCGCGGAACTCATGTGGGGGTCGAGGATCGTGAACTCGCGGTAGTATCCGATGGTCAGATCCTTGGGACCTTCGTCGGCGGGTTCATCGGCGGGCTCGTCGGCCGGCTCGTCAGCGGGTTCATCGGCGGGCTCGTCGGCGGGCTCATCGGCGGTACCACCGCAGCCAGCGACGGCAACGGCGAGAATCAACAGCAGAGCCAAAAGCCAGAAACCCTTACCAAACAGTGATCGATACGTCATGTTTCGGCATTCCTCCTTAGTGTGGCAGCGTCCGCCGGTAGTATTGACCCGGAGGACTCCCTGTGGAACCTCCTCGGTGGCGCGGACACTGAGTATACCTCTTGTATACTACTACGTGGAGAGCGAAAATCCTCCATTTTGCAGCCACCGATCGTGCTTCGGTTCCGCTCCTTCGTACTCGAACGCGAGCACCGGACCTCATTGTCGTCAAAATCCGATGCCGATGCAAATAGAAACTAGCCCGGATTGGCGGAGGTACGGTGAATATCTCGGCGAAATAACCTCCATATTGATGTCAATCGCCTCATCAATCGGCTACCCAAGGCACACGGCCCCAGATTGACTCCACAACGCCTTCGGCTTGGAGCAGCTCGCGCGATAGGGAGACAGCGGCACCTCCCAGGATGACCCCCCGCACGGATTTGCCATCCTGGAGGACACTTATATCCTTCGAAGGATCGCCATCCACCAGGATGACATCGGCCCAATAACCCTCCTGCAGACGACCGAGGACATCGTCCCGGTCGACCAGCTCGGCGGCGAGGGAAGTAGCCGCCTTGATCGCTTCCATCTCCGTCAACCCGGCCTCGACCAGCTGCGAAAGTTCGGTAGCGCACTCCCCATGATAGAGGAAGGGTCCACCCCCCATGTCACTTCCGGCCACGATCTTCACACCCGCGTCGATGGCAAAGCGCAGACTCTCGAAAAGGCGTGCCCGCACCCGGATGGCACGCTGCCGGAGGTGTTCTTTCCACTCCTCGGTCATACCGGGTCCATCGAATCCCCGGGTTGTATTCCGGTACAAGGTAGCCATCGTGGGAACGAAGAAGGTGCCCTGCTCCGCCATCTGGTGCGCCACATCTTCGGTGAGCCAAAAACCGTGCTCGATGGAATCGACACCGGCATTGACCGCGGCGCGAATTCCCGCCTCGCCCATGGCATGGGAGGCGACTCGCTTCCCGGCCATCCTGGCCACTTCCACCGCAGCACGCAGTTCGTCCTCGGTGGATTGCTGTGCCCCGGGGTTGGGCCGATGACCGTTCCCGAAGGTTCCGCCGGTGGCATTCGTCTTGATCAAGTCGACGCCGAGTTTCAGGAGGTTCCGTGCCACGCGACGGACCTCGTCGGGCGAATCCGCCACTCCGGGATTCGAAAGTACCCGCGCTCCGACGTACCGATCCTGGTCCATGTGTCCGGCCGTGGCCGAGATGCCGTCCCCCGCCGCAAGGATGCGCGGAACCAACGTCTCCCCTCGAGAGGCCGAGTTGCGCACCGCCAATGCCTCCATACCCCCACAGTCCCGGAGCGTCGTGTAGCCGGACCGAAGATCGGCCTGGGCATTATTCACGGCCCGAAGCGTCGATTCGCCCGGCAGGTCCGTCAGGGGTTGCAGTCGGCGGTCCGTCTCCCCGTTGGTTCGAATGTGCACATGACAGTCGATGAGCCCGGGCATGGCGATCAGGTTGCCGGCGTCCAGGATCGGCATCTCTCCGGATACCTCGCCCGGCCGAGCCACAAAGGCGATCTCGTTATCCCTTATGCCCAGGATGCGCTCGCCGCGCAGTTCATCTGAGACACCATCGATCAGGCCCTTAACTTTGAGTCCATACTCCATCGCATTCAGCTCCCTCGAATTGACGACCCGTTGCTCATTCCCGCGAAAAAGAGATGACCTGGGCCACGTCCAGGTCGAGGCTTCCAGTCTGCCTGACCATCTCCGAGACGCGGTAGAGATCGTATCGACGCGCCGCCAGGCGCTGATCACGCGCGTGAGCCAGGTAGGCGAAGGCTTCGCCCATGACGATGGGATCGGCCCACTCCTTGAGTTGATCCTCCGAAATCTCATCCATGTCCTCGATGGTCACCGAGGTCGGTTTCGTGCGGATGCCCGGGGAGGACATGGTCACGAGGATGTTGTGCGGCATCGCCTCCAGGGCCAATGCCTTGCTCAACCCTTCCAGGGCGAACTTGGTGGCGCAGTAAGCGCTTTCGTTAATGAACCCCTTGAAACCGGCCGCCGATGAAACATTGTGGATACTGCCGTCACCGCGCTCCACCATTTTCGGGTAGAGGTAACGAATGGCGTAGTAGGCGGAGTGGATGTTCACATCGAAGGCGCGGTGCCAAACCTCGGGATCCGTCTCTTCGAAGGGTATGAGATCCAGCACGGCGGCGTTGTTCACCAGGGCGGAAATGGGCCCCAGTTCCTTTTCGGTCGTCTTCAACGCCTCGATAATCGCATCCCTGTCGCGAAGATCCACGGGCAACACGAGGGCCTCTCCGCCCTCCGATTCGACCATCTTCTTGGTCTCGTCCAACTCGGAACGAGTCCGAGCGACCAGTGCCACCTTCGCACCGAATTTCCCCATCATGATGGCGCCGCCGCGGCCCAACCCACGGCCTGCACCGGTGACAAATCCTACCTGCCCCTCCAGGGGTCTGTCAGTCATTTTCATCTCTCCTCACATCCGTTGGCCTCATCGCACCGCGGGTGCCGGTCTCGGCCGGCACCCGCGGTTTCCTTTCGGTTATCTCAGGGGCGAATCCACTGGGCTCCGATGGGTTCTTCGACGACCAACTTGCCGTCGCGGGAGAGGAGATGACCTCTCTGGTAAACCATCTTTACTCGTCCCGTCACTTCCATTCCGTCGAAGATCGTCCCGGAATCCTGGTTCTTCGTGTACATACTGTCCGCGGAGAGCTTATACGTCTCGTCGAGATCGACGAGCACCATGTCGGCATCGGCTCCCGGGATCAGTGTACCCTTGCGCGGGTAGATATCCGCTACCCTCGCCGGGTGCTCGCACATGAGCCACACCAGGTTCTCCAGTGTCGTCCTGCCCCGGTTCACCTCGGCCAGCAGGGTCGGCCAGATGGTCTCCATCGCCGGCAGGCCGCCGCCGCCCTCGAAGATGTTCTTCTGACCGCGCACCTTCTCGTCGGGGGTGCCCGGGGCGTGGTCCGTGCCGATGATATCGATGGTTCCATCGTTAATCAGATCCCACATGAGTTCCATGGTCTCGGGCGACCGCAGCGGCGGTGCCACCTGGGCGTAGGGCCCGAGGCGGGCGGTGTCCTCGTCGGTAAAGGTCAGGTAGTGGGGGCAGGTCTCGATGGTCACATCGGTACCGTTCTCCCGATACATATCGGCAACATCCATCGCCCAGGGCGAGGACATGTGCACCAGGTAGAGGCGCCCACCCGTTTCGCGAGCGATCTCGAGGAGCGGAACCGTCGCCAGGCTCTCGGTGAACTCGGGGCGGCTCTCGTGATAGGCGCGGAAGTCTACCCGGCCCGCTTCGATCAACCGGTCTCTGAGGACCTTCGCGCTCGGCCCATCTTCGCAATGGTAGCCGATGAACCGGTCGACTTCGGCCGACTTCTCCAGCACGCGGTAGATGTCACCGGTGCCCTGGCAGATGAGGCCCTTTCGCTCTTCACGGTAGGTACCTACATAACTCTTGTAACCGACGGCTCCCGCATCCGCCTGCTCTGCAATCTGGTCTACGGACTCCCCGCCGGCTCCGCCCAGGAGGGCGAAGTCCACAAAGGACTTGGCCTCGAACAGCTCACCGCGGGCGATGAGGCGCTCCGCGGAATTCACCGGGGGCACGCAGTTCGGCATAATCACGGGGGTGGTGACGCCACCGGCCGCCGCCGCTTTCGTCCCCGTGACGACGTCTTCCTTTTGCTCCTTGCCCGGCTCACCGATGTGCACGTGGAGATCGACGATGCCCGGGAGAACCATCATACCCGACGCGTCGACGACCTCGGATACATCGAGCCCGTCGGCGCTGCCCGGCGACACGATGGCAGCGATCTTTCCGTCTCGCACGAGTAGATCGGCCTTCTCTATTCCCTCGGTGGATACCAGTGAACCGCCTTGAACCAATAAATCAAATCTCATGTTCTACCTCCTCTTCGGTGTCCAGGACACCGGTTGATCATCGCTCCGACTTCAAGAAATCCGTCACCACGGAACTCCATCTCTCCGGATGTTCGGTCATGACGTGATGCCCCGCGTTGGGGAAAACGTGCATCTCCACGTCGGGAACCCGGTTGTAGAATGCCATGGCATCCTCGGGGGTCGAGCCCCGGTTTTCGCGACTCCAGGTCATCAGCACCGGCATGTCCAGGTCTCCGGCGAACTCGGAGATGTGTTTCCCCCTGTAACTGAGGTCTTCGTTGAGCGTCTCCACGGAGGAGCTGCGAGCCTTTGCGCGGTCCAGTGCGAAATCCCGGTTTCGCACGGCGATCTCGTAGTGTAAGTCCACGCGCTCATCGGTGACGAGGCTTTGGTCGACGAAGAACTTCTTCATGCCCTCGCGTATCCGATCCCGGTCGGGTTCCTCGTGGCTATGACCCTTCGGGCCGAAAATGTACTTCAAACCCTCGGGCTCGGGCGGTATGCGCTGGGTCCCGTTCAGGCTATTGATTACGATGAGGCGCAACACCCGATCGCGGGCCTCGTGGGCCACGTATTGGCAAAGCCACCCTCCGTGGGAGTTTCCTCCGACGTGGGCCGTGAGATCCAGGGCTTCCATGAACTTGACCAGGTGCCGTCCCTGGGCTTCGGCGGCATAATGTTCCGGGGCGCGGCCGGGAGTCAGGCCATACCCCACGTTATCTACCGCAATGACCCGGAAGTTACGACTGAGTGGCTCCATCGCCGCTCCGTAGTTCACCTCCGCCGACGAAGATACACCGCCCCCGTGGATTAGGAGTATGGTTTCTCCTTCTCCGGCTTCGATGTAATGCGTATCGATGCCGTCTACCTCGACGTATTGATCTTTCCATGGTTTCATCATGCGTATCTCTCCCGTCGCACGCGCATCGCCATCAATGACCTCGCGGATCCAATCCTGCATCGGCCAGCACGCTCCGTAGCTCCCGTCGAGATTCTTCGGGCAGGGGCAACATCGGACGCCGTGGGGGGCCACCAGAGAAACCGAGCATATCCATGGCCGCCTTGAGACCGGGGATCCCGAATCGGCCCGTTACCGCGGCATTGGGCTTCAAAAGGTTTCTCTGCAATGCCACCGCCTTCTCCATGTCACCGGCCTCCGAGGCAGCCAGGGTCGCGGCACACTCGTCGGCCATGATATTTGCGACCGCCAGCGTGCCGCCGACGGCCCCCATGGTGAGGGCGGGCAGTAAGAAACTGCCCGAACCCGCAAACACGGAGAAGTCGTCGGGCGTTCCCGCGATGATCTCGGATATCTGCACGATGTTCCCGCCGCTGTCCTTGATCCCGACGATATTGGGGTGTTCAGACAGTTCGATCACCAACGCGGACGTCATATTGAGCCCCGTATTTCCCGGCATATTGTAGAGCATCACCGGGATCTCGGCGGAATCCGCCACGTCAAAGAAGAACCGCTTCAACACCCCCGGGTTCATCGCTCCCTTGAAGTAGTGCGGCGTCAATACCAATGCCGCATCGCATCCGGCCTCCGCCGCCCGTGCGGTGAGTGCCACGGTCGCCCGGGTGGATTCGCACCCCGTGCCGGCGATCACCGGACGATCCCCGGGGAAGTGTTCCCGGACGAAACGAACCATTTCGACCTTTTCCTTCTCGCTGAGATATACGAATTCGCCGTTGGAGCCGAGGACGACCACCCCGGTGAGATCGGTCTGGGCCCACCGGTTGAGATTCCTCTCGAGACTGCGATAGTCGACGTCGCCATCTTCCGTAAAGGACGTGGGTATGGGTGCAAAGATACCTCGGAGCATTCTGCAATCGCCTCCTCAGGGGGGTGAATTCCGCGGGTAGTAAAGACCCTACAGGGGGAAGGTCACTCCGAGTTCTTCGGCCAACTCCCTTAGAGCGTCCACGGTCTCGAGATCCACGGGCACTCCGTTGGCCAACCTCTCGGATCGATTCCGGTGGTCCAGTTCCCCCGGGAGAAAGACTTCTTCCACGCCTTCCCGGGTTTCCGA